>NZ_JBALDK010000171.1:0-16199 GCF_036917455.1 Nostoc sp.
CAGTTGTTGTAACTGTGAATACCAACTGAGCCTTTACAGATTATTTCTGTCTAAAGATATATTTTTAAGTTGTAAAAATTTTGTAATTTTTTATGCCTTTTTCGGAATTATACACTATGTATAAAATCTTTGAATATTTTTTTGTCATATCAAAGCTTGAATTCTCTTAAGGCAGATAAGACGACGATCCCTTTGCTTTTCGGCTAGCGAAGAAGTGAGTTTTGCCGTTTCATCTATCCCAGAATTAATAGGCTGGGATCATCGCTTAATGAATAAAGTCAATGTTATGGTAAAGCTATATGAAAAATATCTTCATAAAGCCTATCTATAAGATTCTATGTATTTTTTATGCATAGCAATTTTATCATTTCCTGCAATTGCTGACATTAATTTTTTGATATCAGCAATTATGTAAAATGTCAAGTGCGATCGCGATAATAAAAACAAAATTAAACAAGCACACACTTTAAAACTGGATGTTTTTCTCGCTTTCTCCAAAGATTGGCAAGATGGAAGTCAAAACACAGATGATGGAAAATCGAATTCTTTACGTTCGCCTTCCTTGTAACCCCATCTTTCCTATTGGGGTTGTCTACCTGAGCGATCATGTCCATAAGCAGTTTCCTAATATTAAGCAGCGCATCTTTGATTTAGGAACAGTACCACCTTTAGATTACAATTCTGCTCTGGATCGTTGTATCGATGAATTTAAACCGACACTGCTAGTATTTTCTTGGCGGGATATTCAAATTTATGCCCCAGTTGGCGGACGTGGTGGCAACCCACTGCAAAACGCCTTTGAATTTTACTACGCTAAGAATCCTTTATTAAAATTACGTGGCGGCTTGGGCGGTTTAAGAATCTTTATCGCTTATTACGTAGAGTTATGGCGAAACCAAGGCTTAATCAAACGCGGTTTAAAGCGTGCCCAAAAATATAATTCCAATGCCCGTGTAGTTGTAGGTGGTGGTGCAGTCAGCGTATTTTACGAACAATTGGGTAAAAGTTTACCTAATGGGACAATTATTTCTGTGGGTGAAGGCGAAACACTGCTAGAAAAACTTTTAAGTGGCAAAGATTTTCGAGATGAACGCTGTTATGTTGCGGGAGAAACTCAACCACGGGAACGGTTAATTCACGAACAACCCACCCCACTAGAAAAGACAGCTTGTAACTACGACTATATCGAAAGCATCTGGCCGGAATTTAACTTTTACCTGCAAGAGGAAGACTTTTATATAGGTGTACAAACTAAGCGTGGTTGTCCCCACAACTGTTGTTATTGCGTCTATACGGTTGTCGAAGGCAAACAAGTACGCATCAACCCAGCAGATGAAGTAGTTGCCGAGATGCGCCAATTATACGATCGCGGCATTCGCAATTTTTGGTTTACCGATGCCCAATTCATCCCAGCCCGAAAATTTATCGACGATGCCATAGAACTATTGCAAAAAATCGTCGATTCTGGTATGACAGATATCCATTGGGCAGCATATATCAGAGCCGACAATTTGACACCCGAATTGTGCAACTTGATGGCGAAAACCGGGATGAATTACTTTGAAATCGGGATTACCAGTGGTTCTCAAGAACTCGTGCGGAAAATGCGAATGGGGTATAACCTGCGAACCGTCTTGCAAAACTGCCGTGACTTAAAAGCAGCTGGTTTCAACGACTTAGTTTCCGTCAACTACTCCTTTAACGTCATTGACGAACGTCCCGAAACCATCCGCCAAACCATTGCTTACCACCGCGAACTAGAACGGATTTTCGGTGCTGATAAAGTCGAACCTGCTATCTTCTTTATTGGACTACAACCTCATACTCATTTAGAAGAATACGCCTTCAAAGAAGGTATCCTCAAACCAGGATACGATCCGATGAGTTTGATGCCGTGGACAGCCAAAAAACTCCTTTGGAATCCCGAACCCCTTGGTTCATTTTTCGGCGAAGTCTGCTTGCAAGCTTGGCAACAAAACCCCAACGATTTCGGGCGCGAAGTCATGAACATCTTGGAGGAAAAACTAGGTTGTGCCGACTTAGAAGCAGCACTTTCCGCACCAATGGAGACGAAAGAAAAACAGTTAGCGGGTATATCTTAAAAAACTGAATTTCTGCCCCTCTTTTCCTCTGTGTCCTCTGCGCCTCTGCGGTTATTTTTACCAAATCCCATGTTAGAAGGTTCAATCTTACAACAGCTAGAAACAGCCCATCGCCATACCACCAGGCCAATTCGATTCGGTGTTTACTACAAAAATACCCTAGTTGCCCTGTGCCACGCTTTAGAAGACCATATTTTAACCGACGACGGTACACCCTTAGTCATCACAGCCTTTCAACAGGGAAAATGGTATCTACAAGAAGCTGATCGATATGCAGACATCGCCCAGCGCAGCTGCCAAATTGCCATCATGGCCGCCTCTGAATCGGGCTTTGATGAACATCCCACGAGCCAGTTACCTAATGTAGATTTAGTGGGATTAGATTCAGGCGATCCAGTGGCGCAGGAGTGGCACTTAATTATTTTATCGCCAAAATACACAGCAATGGTAATTTGTCAAGAATTATCAGAGGCTGATTATGGCAGCGCTGGAGTACCGACATCAGACTTAGAGCGGAAATTCTATGGCTTGTGGACATTTGAGCCAGAGTTAGTGCAAGACACAGCAGAAATAGCGATCGCTCACATCAAAAAATACAACCCAGAACTGGCGCAAAAACTCACAGCCGACAAAGAACAAATTGTACCGTCAATTGCCAGATCCCAAAATTTAGGTGCAGTTGTCTCCCGTGTAGTAGATTACCTCCAGACTGGGCAAGATAATTTATCCATACCAACAGCGTCTCACCAACAAACCCTAGATCGCAACTTGGTTTCCAACGAAATCCAAGCCTTTTTGCGAATGGCGCAACTGATGGATATGGCAGATGTCAACAATCCAATGGCAGCTGCGGAAGTAGTAGCTCTTGCTGAAGCGATCGGCCAGCTTTTGGATCTTCCCGCATGGCAGATTAAAAGATTGCGGCTAGCGGCTTTGTTACATCGCATAGATCCATTACAGAAAGCCGAAAGCGTACTCACTGACAGTATATCCACACGCTACCAAGAAGATGCCCCCAGTTCTCCCTTAACTTGTCCCTTAGTACCAGGGGCGCAAGTATTGCGAACCATGCCAAGATTACGAGCAGTTGCCCAAATTATTACTCACCAAAGCGAGTGGTGGAATGGCACAGGGGAACCGGCAGGTTTAGCTGGAGATGAAATTCCCCTAGAGTCGAGGATTTTGGCATTATTGGCAGACTTTCAGTGGCGAGTCAATGAGCGAAAATCGTCAAGTCAAAGCCGGGAACAGATTTTTACTCAAGCTTTAGATGAGTGCAGACAGCAACAATCTACCCGCTTTGACCCTAAACTTGTAGATACCCTAACTTTATTAGTTATGGGTTTACAACAGGGACTCGATTTACCCATCATGACACCCAAAGTCAGCGCCGGCATTTGGATACTTGATTCCCAATGGGATAGCCACAGCAAGATAAGTGAAGAGATTGGTAGTTACTTTACATGAATATTGAAGCCATTAAATTAGGAAAACTCAAACAACTTCCAGGGGCAAATTTAGAAGACGAGGAACTCTCCCGACTGGATTTAAGCCGGATTAATCTTGCTGGTGCTACCCTTGTTGGCACAAATTTTACTGCTTCCAAACTCGAAGGTGGGCATTTGGAGGGAGCGAATTTGATGGGGGCAAACCTCCAAGAAACTGACTTGCGGGCGAACTTGATGGGAGCAAACCTGATGCAAGCAGATTTAACCGGTGCTGACTTGCGGGGTAGTAACTTGCGTGGCGCTAACTTGATGGGAGCAAGACTCAGTGATGTTTCATTGGTGGGTGCTTTCTTAAGTGGTGCCAATTTAATGAACGTGAACTTACAAGGCGTTGATTTGCGCGGTGCTGACTTGCGCGGTGCAAACCTGACTGGAGCAAATCTCAAAGGTGCAGATTTGAGTCGCGCCGATTTGCAAGGGACATTGTTGAGTGAAGCGAACCTTGAAGAGGCTGACTTGCGGGGGGCGAATTTGGCGGGAGCGAATTTGACGGGAGCGAATTTACTCTGTGCAGAGTTAGAAGGTGCAAATTTGAGCGGTGTTAATTTGAATAAAGCGTGTGTGGTGGGGACAGTTGTGGAGGCTGCGTTTTGAATAGGGGTTCATGAACAGTTAATTTATACAAATTACGATGAATAATGTATTGACAATGTGCTTTTAAAGTGAAACATTGTTAGCACATAATAACTACTGCTAACCACTGTTGACTTTGGCGAGCGCACAATTTAAGTAAGTATTAATGAGATGAAACGCAAATGAAGCGAGTAGTAAAACTTTGCCCGCATCAGTTTTGGAGTAAAGCTAATCCAGAAATCATTATTGAATGGAACAAATCGACTCGAAAGCCTAACTCTAATGAACGTTGCTGGAGCGTCAGTATCGATACTCTAAATTACAGCTATTACAGCCGATACATGGATTTAACCGCCAGGAAAAATTTATGGTTCACTAAGTGGGAACTAGAGGAGTTTATCTCTGACAACTTAAGTAACGAAAAGATAGTCAATTAGGCTGAAGAAGACGGAGAGAGACGCTTTTAGCTGCAATCAATCGATATAGCCCGTAGTGAAGAATGAGCTAGCTTTCTATGGGAAGATATTTGATGCTGCGTGCCGTAGCCACTTTTTCATCACCAAACCCTCTGAATATTATAGGCATCAAAAGCCGAATCACGACTAATCAAAACAAGGGAATGATTCATCGCCTGTGCCACCAGAATACGATCAAACGGATCTCGATGATGCAGTGGTAAATAACGGAATTGAACAGTATCGGTAAAGGTAATAGGAAGAATCGTTATACCCGCAGCAATTAGTTTAGGTTCAATCTCTTCAAAAGCACCCTGTAGGGATAGTTTTCCAATGTTGAGTTTAATCGCCATTTCCCAAAGACTTGCAATACTAAAGAAAACAGCCTCAGCAGATTCAATTTTTTCTCTAGTTAACACTGGCAGGGTGGCATCATTCGAGACAAACCACATAAAAGCATGAGTATCCAATAGTAATCTATTCATTCCATATATTCTTTCATATCTTGAAGCGGCTCATCAAAATCATTAGGCAATGGCAGAACAAACATTCCTTTCATCGTTCCAGCAACGCGACGCTTGTTTGTCTGCTTTTCTTCGGTAAAGTTTTTAGCGTGCTTCTCTATCAAAAACTCAATGTAATGAAGCACTTCTATCTGAAGAGACTCAGGAAGTTCTTCTAATTTTTCTAAAAGGACTGGCTGTATCATTGCTTTTTCTCCTTGGCAATTTTTATGAAAAACATCACAGCTATATTTGTTTATATTAATATTTTTATTTTCATATATGAAGCGATCGCTCAGTTCGTCCCCGTATCCACAAAGCTAGTACACTCATTAACAACACCCCCATGACTCCTTGTAGGGGATTATTATTCACACCAGTTACCCAATCAGGAACTTCACCAGAATATTTCACTAATTTACCTACATTAATAATGTAGTAACCCCAAACTAAACCACCATGTAAACCAATGGGTAAACCCAAGCGTCCCCTCCGCCAACGCTTTCCCCATACCTGCGTTAACCCCAGCAGTACTAAAGCTGGAAATTGCGGCAGTGTATGAATAATTGCCTCAAAGGGTTTAATAAAGTGCAATGTAGCAAAGGCAGTTGCATCTGTCCACAGTGCTACACGCGGACTGTAATCTCGTTGTAACTCATCTAGCAACCAGCCTCGAAATAACAATTCCTCAGCAAATCCAACACCTAAGCCAACAAGTAAACCTTCTAAAATTATTTTTAGCAAAAAAACTTTCGGTTGTTGCCACACCAACCAACCCGACAAACTTTCTACCCCAAAAAGGATCAGAATATTAATTATCCCTATAGCCAAGCCACGCAGTAAATCCACACCATTCTGTCGTGTGAATTCTAAGCCATAATGTTGCAGAATTTGGGGCTGCTGGTAGACATATTTGCCCCATAATATTAGGAGAAAAATAAAGGCTACATATAACAATACCAATGTCAATATACTTTCTAAATTTGAATCATGGACTAGTAAGTATATTGGTGTAGCCAATGGCAACCATAGCAGGGCTAAATTCAAAATAAAAGCACCCAGCCTAATAGGGGCAGGGCGTTCAGCTAAACGGATAAGGTTTTTTTTCATAACAAGTTAAGTCACCAATCACCAGTCAATACTCTAAATTTCTACTAATGACCAATGACCAATGACCAATGACTATTCATCAGGTTCAATTGTGCTACTTAAACCGTGACTTATCAATGTTTCGCAATAGAACTCAGCGTGTTCAAGGGCGCAAGTAATGACTAAAGCTAGCCCGTTAGTATGGGCTTCCATCATGATGCTCACAGCTTGGGGTTGGGTAAGGCTAGGTACAGTGGCTATTAGTGACTGTACAACATGCTCCATAGAGTTGTAGTCATCGTTATGGAGCAAAACGCGATACCGAGGCGCTAGCTTACGGGTTGTGGAAGGCTTTTGAATAGTTTCAACTGACACGGCTCTTTGCTCTTTTCTTGTTGATTCACTACTACAAAGTGTCTGTGTAGCGATCGCTTAACAGTTATTTACCTATTCTATAGTATTTCTGTTTAGATACTATGCTAGAAAAACTGCTTTACTTCGTTTGTATAGCTACTTGTGAGGCAGATGTCTTAGACATCGTTGCCGTGAGAGTGCTACCCTAATCTTACATAAGCTTCCTTAAACGTAGCGCATTTTCATTTTTAAGATTAAGGAAGTTGCAAAATAATCCTTGCCCCTGCCCAAACTCCATAATCATGGACATTAGCCTAGATTTTCTTCAACCAGGACAAATTGTGTCTTTAGAGCATGGCGACAAAAATCTGTATGCAGAAGTCATTCAATTTGTAGTTTCCCGCCAGTTGTGCTGGGTACGTCCTTTATTAATGGTTACTTTGATTCAAGAATCACCCCTAATCACCGATTTGCGTGATGCGTCTGACTTGCTTTGGCCTGCCAATTTATTTCGACCAGCATTAGACACAGAAGTAATTACCTTCTTGAGCAAAATTTTAGCAAAAGAACCAAAAACCGAACCTGATTCATTCGCCAAGCAGCAACTCAATCAATTTATTCACCAAATATGGCAAGCATCTCAATAGACATGGGGCAAAGGATGTGACTGGAAGTCAGTTTATCTGGAGCGCCAACAGCCATATTGATCGGATCAACTCCCTTCGCAACGAGTTCACTCTACTTGTGGACTTTAGCAAACAGGTAGGGAGGACTTTTTTTAGGCGTTTAGCGAACTATATGGCGTTAATACTCCAACCAAAACACGTAGCGGCAGTTTATAGTCGGGGTTTAAATCCGCGTCTAAAAATGTCTTTAATTTTGAATTTTAAATTTGGAATTGCTATTATCCCACCTGCCTTTACTAAAACTTGTTTTACTAACTCAGAATTTTGATTACTTCAGTAGTCATCAACTTCACTTGACATACCTCTATGCATAAGCAGTTAGGAATATCCAAAGCTAGGAACCAACTTAATTCTACCAGCATCCATCTCCGACATTAATAATTCCAGAGCTTCATAGTCAACATCAGAAATGTAACCCAGTTCTGTCAGTTCTGAGTTAATTTCATTTTCGATCTCAGGAGTTAGTTTTTTAATGTCAAGAGCTTTTTCTACCAATTTACGAATAGCGTACTTAGTTCTCATAAGTAATACATCCAACTGTAATACAATACTAGATTATCCCAGATATCTCTAAGTATAAAAAGCGATCTAAATCCTAGCTTTCTTGTGACATATATCACATTTAATTAGTTAGATAGATAATTCGCTATCACCCTGGCGGATGCCATCAGCAACACTCAAGTGGCAGATTTAACTTACTGTTAAGACTTGGCTAAATTAGCTTGAGTTATAGACTAAGCAAGTCTTATCAGCATAGTTACTGATGATGTGTTTGCTCTATTGCTGTCTATGTTGATTGTTTTTGAACTGAGATAAAAAAAAAGTATATATGAACACATTTTAGCCTTGAATTATAACAATCTTTAAACAGAGATACTAAAGAAATAAAGATTCAGCAAAGAGAGCTAAGACGTATGGTCGATGCAACAGAATAGAGTTTATGTTCAAATAATCCTTAGCTTGACGCTTCAATAATTCTCAATAGGATGTAACTATGCAAGCAGTGCTTAACTATCCCAAGATTGCAGTCATTCGCCCCCAAGGGTGTTTGAATGCTACAAACGCCTTGGAATTTGAACGAAATATGACTACAGCGTTGGCACAAAATGGTATTTCCATCTTGGTAGTAGACCTCGCAGCAGTAGAATCGTTAGACAGCGCGGGGTTGATGGCATTGTTATCTATACACAAGCTAGCTCTTAGTTTAGGAAGGGGTTTCCGACTTTGCGCTGTTGCTCCGTCAATTAGAATTATTTTTGAACTAACGCAACTCGATAGAGTGTTCGAAATATTGGATGGTGAAGTTGAGTTAGCTACAACATAAACTTTATGTAAAAGCACAAAGGTCAGTTTAAAAGTGGACTTTATGTAAAGGAGTTATAAGTTACAACGATAAATTATGTTATGAGACCTAATTAAATGCTAAGGTTTGGATTGGTAGCTGTAATTAAGGTAGCTAGAAGATAGCACAGTGGCTGTTGCAGTTGAGAAATTAATAACATCGGATATTTTAAAACCAGGGCGTTACCTTGGTAATGAGCGTTTAGCAGTACATAAAGCTTGGGATAAGGCAGCAATACGCTGGGTCTTAACCTACCCAGAAGTATATGAAGTCGGTGCATCCAATTTAGGGCACATTATCCTATACAACATCTTGAATGCTCAACCACGTCAATTGTGCGATCGCGCCTACCTCCCAGGAAAAGACCTGGCAGACAAACTACGCGAAACTAATACGCCATTGTTTGCGGTAGAGTCAAAGCGATCGCTCACAGAATTCGACATTTTAGGCTTTAGCCTCAGTTATGAACTGGGTGCAACTAATATCTTAGAAATGTTGGATCTGGCTGGAATTCCCTTGACGTGGAAAGAACGCCAACAAACAGGGGGAGAATTTACGAATCTCCAATCCCAGTTTCCATTGATTTTTGCTGGTGGGCAAACAGCAACATCGAATCCTGAGCCTTACGCTGACTTTTTCGACTTTATCGCCCTTGGAGATGGAGAGGAACTGCTGCCAGAAATTGGTTTGGTATTGGAAGAAGGCAAACAAGCAGGATTAAGTAGGGAAGATATATTACTGGATTTGGCACAGATACCAGGCGTATATGTTCCCCAGTTTTATGACATGGCAGAGGATGGTTCAGTTCATCCTTGTCGCCCTGACGTGCCAAAACGAATTCTGCGACGGGTTGCAACTCCCATACCAGCATATTCCATTGGGTTAGTTCCTTACGTAGAAACGGTGCATGACCGTTTGACAATTGAGATTCGGCGTGGTTGCACTCGTGGCTGTCGCTTTTGTCAACCAGGAATGCTGACTCGGCCAGCACGGGATGTAGAACCCGATAAGGTTGTGGAAGCAATTGAACAGGGAATGCGGGCAACTGGTTACAATGAGTTTTCCCTACTATCTCTGAGTTGTTCTGATTATTTATCTCTACCAGCAGTGGGGATGGAAATCAAAAATCGCTTAAAAAATGAAAACATTTCTCTGACTCTGCCAAGCCAACGGGTAGACAGATTTGATGAGAATATTGCCAATATCCTTGGAGGTACGCGGCAAGGTGGACTAACTTTTGCTCCAGAAGCTGGAACTCAGCGGATGCGAGACATCGTAAATAAAGGTTTAACCAATGAAGAATTATTGCGGGGAGTGAAAACCGCTTGGGAGCAAGGCTGGGATAAAATCAAGTTGTATTTTATGATTGGCTTGCCGGGTGAAACGGATGTTGATGTTTTGGGCATTGCGGAAACAGTTAGCTGGCTACAGCAAGAATGTCGGGGCAAAGGCAGAAAAACCCTAAACTTTAACCTGACGATTTCTAACTTTACGCCCAAACCCCATACACCATTCCAGTGGCACTCAGTTTCTACCACAGAATTTAAGCGCAAACAAAACCTGTTGCGGCAAGAATTCCGGCGGATGAAGGGAATCAAGGTAAATTTTACCGATGTCCGCATTTCGGCAATGGAAGATTTTGTGGGACGAGGCGATCGCAATTTGAGCAAAGTAGTCCGTCGCGCCTGGGAATTGGGTGCAGGAATGGATTCCTGGTATGAAAATTTAGATCGAGCTTTTACTGCTTGGGGAGATGCGATCGCCGGGGCCGATCTAGATTGGAAATATCGCCAAGTAGAAAATGGCGAATGGAATTTGTTTCACGCACAAGATCGGAACAGATCGGAAGATGCGGAAAATACCCAATTCCTCACTCCTGTACAGACGCGATTAATCACGTCTCTTGATACTCCCCACTCCCTAGATATTCCTCTACCTTGGGATCATATTGATACCGGAATTGATAAAAAGTGGCTCAAAGAAGACTTGCAACGCGCCTTAGAAGCGGCAATTGTCCCCGACTGCTCTTTTGAGGGTTGTTCTCACTGTGGCGTATGTGGAACTGACTTTGGTCATAACGTCGTAATTGAATCGCCTATCATCCCACAATTTGCTGGCGAGTTTGTTCCCAACACAACTAAAGCCCAAAGACTGCGAGTTTGGTTTGGAAAACACGGTAACATGGCTTTGGTAAGCCACCTAGATTTAATCCGTTTGTTTGACCGAGTTGTGCGGCGAGCAAGTTTACCAATTGCCTTTACTGGTGGATTTCATCCAATGCCGCGAATTTCTGTAGCAACAGCTTTGGCTCTAGGGGCTACTAGTAGTGGTGAAATTGCGGATTTTGAGTTAACTGTACCAGTGGACATCGATACTTTTCGAGAAAAATTGGTTCAGGAAATGCCCACAGACATACCCATATATAATGTGGAGCAGATAGATTTAAAAACTCCGGCAGCTACTCAACTGCTAGAAACCGCAGAATATTTAATTACCGTAGCAGCACTTGAAGAAACAACACCTATACAATGGCAAGAATGGATTGATACCATCAAAGCAAAAGATGAACTTTGGTACGAGCATACAACAAAGTCAGGCAAGAGCCAGTTAATAAATCTGCGCGATCGCTTATTTGAACTGGAATTAGTAGAAACCCCCAAAAGCATTGCAGAATCTATATCTGTTATTCGTTATGTAGGTAGCTATCGCCAAGATGGTTTTCTATTGCGTCCTGAACAAATCCTGTTTATGCTAGGAACAGTGGCTAGTAGAGAATTTCAACTCCTGCACATCCACCGCAATCGGCTAATTTTAGCGGTATAATCCCTGTAAGGTAGCTTGCTAGTAGTTTTCCTAACATGGCACATCGTCGGAATTGATTTTTAGCAAGGTTGCGTTAGAATGGGGTGAAGAGAAATTTTCTGGCGCTGCATTGAATTAGCTGGTTCACTACCCTGGTGTTCAGGGGGCGAAAGCAAAGATATTAGAGTGCAACTTCTAGGATTTTATCCCAGACAAACTGAGGCAGATTAAAGAACACACACTCTCTCTATAGCTACCTTGTGAATCAGTAACTAACAGCAGGCTCGGTTAGCTTCTCTAAATCCATACTTTTTCAACAACTGCTGAATGTCCAATCCACAGTATTGCCCAAGAGCTAGTGCATTACTCTTCTAGAGTTGTTCGCCCTTGGTGTTACCGTAGGTAAGCAACTGCTGTAGGTTAAGCCAATTTGCAGACGTTCACCAGACGCGCAAAGCGCGGCTTAAAAGTAGGGTAGCAGCTGGCGTTGCTGAGTATAACCCTAAGAATAAATCCAGGGAATGGAAAATAGAAATAGTTTCTTTTTCTTAACGACTTCAGTCGGTTACTCTCAAAAAAAGCTTCCTGAGTTAAAAACTCACTCAGGATTTAGAACTTTCAACTCAGAACTCTCTCTATTGAGAGTATTGCATTGCAAATCAACCACAGGCGGTTGATTTAATTGCTTAAACATGCAGCTGTTCTGGAATAATCCGCCGTGAAAACGCTCTTAAGAGCGCCAATAGCTATTTAACTTAGAACATCAAGTTTGCGATTTTTATCATCAGTAGCGCCTTTTGAGGGTTGCAAGGGCAACAAAGGGATCACAAACCTCCAGACCTATTGGTGCTGCCAATTTTTGAGGAAATTGAATGCCAAAACAAATTATTATTGCGGAGCAGCACCAAATTGCTGCTGTCTTTTCTGAAGATCAAATACAAGAACTCGTTGTTGCTACCGGTCATCATCAAATAGGTGATATTTACTTAGGAGTAGTAGAAAACGTATTACCTGGGATAGATGCGGCTTTTGTGAATATTGGCGACCCAGAGCGTAACGGTTTTATTCATGTCACCGACTTGGGGCCATTGAAGCTAAAGCGTACCGCAGCAGCCATTACAGAACTATTAGCACCACAACAAAAAGTTTTGGTGCAAGTAATGAAAGAGCCAACGGGGACAAAAGGACCCAGGCTCACAGGTAACATCACCTTACCTGGACGCTACGTAGTACTGATGCCCTATGGTAGGGGGGTAAATTTATCCCGACGAATTAAAAGTGAAAGCGAACGGAACCGCTTGCGGGCACTAGCGATTTTGGTCAAACCGGCGGGAATGGGTTTGCTCGTGCGGACAGAAGCCGAAGGCAAACCAGAAGAAGCGATTATGGAAGATTTGGAGTTGCTGCAAAAGCAATGGGAGGCTATCCAACAGGAAGCGCATTCTACCCGGGCCCCAGCACTGCTCAACCGAGACGATGATTTTATCCAGCGCGTATTGCGGGATATGTATGGCGCGGATGTAAATCGGATTGTCGTAGATTCTAGTACTGGCTTGAAGCGCGTGAAGCAGTACTTGCAGAATTGGAGTGGAGGTCAAACACCGCAAGGATTGTTGATTGACCATCACCGCGATCGCTCCCCAATTTTAGAGTATTTCCGCATCAGTGCTGCCATTAGAGAAGCCCTGAAACCCAGAGTAGATCTACCTTCGGGAGGTTACATCATCATCGAGCCAACGGAGGCATTAACCGTAATTGATGTTAACTCAGGTTCCTTTACGCGATCGGCAACAGCCAGAGAAACAGTTCTGTGGACAAACTGCGAAGCTGCAACAGAAATTGCTCGCCAGTTGCGTCTGCGGAATATCGCTGGGGTAATCGTCGTTGATTTTATTGATATGGAATCCCGGCGCGATCAACTGCAAGTTCTCGAACACTTTAATAAAGGACTCAAAGCAGACAAAGCTCGTCCCCAGATTGCCCAACTTACCGAACTGGGTTTAGTAGAACTGACCCGCAAACGTCAGGGTCAAAACATTTACGAATTGTTTGGGGAAACTTGCCCCACCTGTGGCGGTTTAGGACATACTGTGCGTCTGCCTGGAGAACTCGAAAACCGATTACCAATACCCGCAGAAACACCAGAGCGTGAGCGTTTTGTATCCTTACCTCACCGAGAACCCCGTCAGCCAGCTGCCCGCGTCCCGGAACCACGAGAAACTTATGATGGATTTGGGGAAGTATTTGACGGCGACTCAGAATCGAGTAATTTAAATCTGCTCAATCATCCAAGTTATCAAGAACTTAATGATAATAAGCGTCGTACCCGCACTCGCCGCAGTAAAATTGGCATCAATGGGTTAAACGGGAAAGATGAATCTCGCGTTATTGCCAATCCACTAGCTTTTGCCAACGAGCCAGATTTAGACCTTGATATAGAACCAGAACTAGGAGTTGCACCAGAAATTCCCTCACCCACCCTTGGTAAACCAGGTTGGAGTGAAAGAGGAGAGCGCACTGTAGAGCGTACTAGAGTTATCAAGGCAGAGCCAGTTAAACCAGTGGTAGAACCACCGGAAATTAGAACTGTAGAAATGAGCCTCCAGGAACAGGATATGTTTGCTTTGATGGGAATATCTCCCTTGGTGAAGTTAGAGCAAGAGGTTAAAAATACCAAATCTGTGATTATTAATGTGATTCAGCCTGGTCAAGTGCGAACGACTCCAACTGAATCCATCCCAGAATCACCTATTGCCCAAAAAGTAACACCTGAAGTAATTACAACCAAGTTACCAATACCAAAAGTTATTGAGCCAGAACAAAAATCTTTAATAGAAGAGACAACTGAACAACCTGAGTTGACTGCCAATCCTTCGGAAAGCTTGTCTGTGAAAGCTTCCCCGATCGCAGATGAAAGTGATGCTAACAGCGCCGCCAATGCGATCGCAGATGAAAATGATGCCAACAGCGCCGCCACTGCTAGCCGTCGCCGCCGTCGTCGTTCATCAGCGATCGAAGATAATTAATTTGCTTTATGGTAGAAACATCGCCAACGCCCTTGGAACAATCCAATTGGCTGGAGTTTTCTACCTTGTCAGGAATTCCAGGATTGGTTGCAGGTGTGGATGAAGTAGGGCGAGGCGCTCTATTTGGCCCCGTGGTAGCGGCAGCAGTGATCCTCCCGGATTGTGCTTTGCCAATACTGATGGCAGCTAAAATTAAAGACAGTAAAAAGTTGTCTAGTTCTCGGAGAACTCAGCTAGCACAGCAAATTTGTGGGCTGGCTATAGACTGGAAAATTGGCTTTGCTTCTACTGCCGAAATTGACAAGATAAATATTTTGCAAGCGACACTATTAGCAATGAAGCGGGCTGTATTAAAGTTAAAAGTACAGCCTGCACTCTGCTTGGTTGATGGCAATCAGTCAATCAAAGACTTGCTATTGCCACAACAAACAATAGTTAAGGGGGACGAGCGATCGCTTGCTATTGCCTCTGCTAGTATTGTTGCTAAAGTTTGGCGTGACGATCTGATACTGCGTCTAGCATTGAAATACCCTATGTACAACCTAGAGCGTAACAAGGGTTATGGTAGCCAACGGCATTTGCTGGCTCTGCAACAATATGGACCATCGCCCCTACATCGTCAGTCTTTTCGTCCTTGCCAAATCAAATTACTGAACGCTGAGTGATTAAATAATTACTCAGCATTCAGGATTGGTAATTCACTACTGTCATCGTTAAGTCCTCTATCTTTAGTTTGTGATATCACCCAGTAGCGATAATCCGCCAAAAGTTGATTTAATAACCGTTGTTTAACCGACAACAGCACGCTTTTGAGCAAACCATTACCAGTAGCTTCTAAAATCGGCTTCGGAGTAAAGGAAAATGGCGGTGGTAAATCCACCAGCACTTCTAAATCAGCCCTTCCTTCCAGACGAGTGCCAGTGCTAAACTCTTTGGGAGACAAATGCCCTTTTAAATTGAGAGCAAAGCGCTGGTTAATATACTCGAAACCCAGAATTTCACAGCCTAGCGATCGCAAATTAATTATTCCATTTGATTCTGCCCAAACTCTCATGTCTACAGTCGGTTGAATACTCAATGACATAAAAGTAAGCGGGCGCATTTTCAAGCGAAATACTTCCTCAGAAAGCTGCTGAATTCGGGCGTTGTCAGCCAAAGCCCTAACCAGACGTTGAGGCTGGCGTAAGTAGTGCTGAATGGGAATAGGCTGCTCTGGAACAGCGATTTCAACCGATTGTGAGGCAGTAAACCGGGTAGCCATGAGCGGATAAAAATATTTGTCTCTTAATTTTAGTATTTTTTAATAAATTAAATCTGATTATTAGAAAAGTACAAAATTTATTGGTGATAAAAATTATCGTTGCTTATCAGCTATACAGCATTAACAAAAATTTGGTAGGCTCATTACTATCTTTAGTTCAAGAAATAAATATAGATTAAAATTAGCCTTTTCAAAGTAAGTAAAAATTTTGGTCAATAAATTCCATACTCTGTGTTTTCTGCGCCTCTGTGGTTAAAAAAATACTTTTAAACCGTAGAGGCACAGAGAACGCTGAGAAAATATAAGAGATTTTACAAGCCATATTGAAAGTCTATTCCCTCATATCAGTTCTGTATGAAGGTGCGCCGAACTATATGAGGAACGAACCGCAAAGGACGCAAAGCCCGGATTTCTCACAAGTGAGAAAAAATCATTAGCTTGAGCAAAATTTTAGAGGATTTAATTGATACATCCTAAAGTAAGATTCAAAAGCAGGAT
>NZ_JBALDK010000172.1:0-18144 GCF_036917455.1 Nostoc sp.
TGTTGACACTATCATGTGACAAATCTTCCATGATATCTGCCAAACGTGTGCAGCCTGGATATTTTGATTCTGCCAGTAGAAACAGAGTATAAGTATTCAGATCACACTTGGCGGTCGATGGCTTGGTTGTCGCTCTGATTGCCCATATCCTCAATAGAGACAGTGTAAATTATCCGTCTTTCCAGTCCCCTGCTGACTAGCGATCGCCTATTCTTTTCCGATTTCCCCTACCGCATTTATTGTCTTTTTTGTCAATGCGTAAGTTCTGAAATGGTTCAAAGTGAAAAAATGTCTAGTCTAGGTCAACTGGTGGCAGATGTGGCACATGAAATCAACAACTCAATGAACTTTGTTCGTGACAATATTACCTACCTACAATTGCCTACCCAACACCAAGTTTGTCCAGCAGTCTAAGTCCTAGACTCCATGCTTAGAGTGTCTTTTTAGCTTTTCGATAAATTTATATTTTGGAAGTCCCTCATTTTGCATTAATCTCTAGAATTAAAATGCTTTAGCACATTTGCTCTAGTTATGCAGGGAGGAAACTTAAACAGTGGATATTTTAGATTTATTTTATAAGGGCGGGCCGGCGATGTGGCCTTTGCTTGTCCTATCGGTTCTGTCTTTTAGTGTGATTTTTGAGCGTCTGTGGTTCTGGCTGCGAATTTTGACTCAGGAAAAGCAAATAGTCGATCGCATTCTGGATGCTGCTCAGGATAATTGGCAAGCAGCTGCGGACATTGCCAAACAAGCAAGTCATCAACCTATCGGACGTTTTCTCTATGCCCCCTTACGTTTTCCAAAAACTGATGTAGAAACCTTTCGACTCGCACTTGAGGCTACAGCAGAAGATGAATTGGCTGGAATGCGGCGGGGCGAAAAGCTTTTAGAAGCCGTAATTGCCCTCGCGCCATTGCTGGGATTGTTGGGCACGGTTTTGGGTTTAATCAGAGCTTTGCGAGCAATTCGGATTGGCGATTTGGGAACTGAATCGACAGCTGGGGTAACTACTGGTATTGGTGAATCCCTAATTGCTACGGCAACGGGGCTAATAGTTGCCATTATTAGTTTGGTATTTTACCGTCTCTTTCAAAGTTTTGTAGTTAACCAAATCAAAGTTTTTCGGAAGGCAGGCAATGAAATGGAATTACTCTACCGCCAATCCCCCCCTGATTTTAGTAATAGTACATCAGCAATTGTGCGGGAAAATTTCACTCCACCCCGTAAGCCAGGAAAGACTAGGTTGCCTGAACCTCCTGAACCACCTAATGCAGCTAATTAGTCCAGCAAGAATTCAACCCGAAAACTAGACGTTTAAATTGAGAAAATGAAAGTTAATCTACATACCCCAATTGAAGAAGTCCAAATTCAAATCATTCCTTTAATTGATGTTGTTTTTTGTATACTGACGTTTTTTTTATTAGCGGCATTACAATTTACGCGGCAACAGGCAATAAATGTTGATTTGCCCAAAGCCAGCCCTAGTATAGTATCTGGAATAGCATCACAGAGTGGAAGTTTGATTGTAACTATCGATGCCGTTGGCAATACTTACATAGAAAAACAGCCTGTAAAACGCGACGATTTGGGAGGGAGGTTAAAACAGTATCTCCAAGCAAATCCCAGTGCTGTTGTGGTGCTGAATGCTTCGCGGACAGCAACTTATAATGATGTGATTGAGACATTGGATTTATTACGGCAAGTAGGAGGCGATCGCGTTTCTTTGGGAATTATTCCCGGCCCATCTCAAATACCTACAAACTCACTTAACCAGCCTAATATTCCCTCTTTCCCAATCAATCCTGGTACAGGAACAGTTCCAGGCATCAATCCTGAAGGCAATCTTAGCCCTAAATTTCCTTTAGCACCTAATTCTGTACCCTTACCAGGTCTAAGTCAGCCTCCAACTGGACAAGGTATCAATCCTATCAATCCTGGTATTTCCAACCCACCAGCATCCAAAGTGCCTGTAGCACCCAAACAAACCCAACCTCCTCTGAAAAGATGAAATAGGAAGTATGGGGGATTGGGCAAAAAAGTCAGAGAAGTAGTTCTTGCTAGGTACAAGGGGAAGAATTAAAAATTACTTTTTTCCCTTCTGCCCCCTGCTTCTTCCTTATTCCCTCTGAAGCTTTTTCTCAATCCTAAAGATATCTAAAACAAAATTCGGTTAGCGAGCAAACTTCTGCTAATTTACAAATAATTGGTTGAGCTTTAAAGATTTTTACACCGATAAACTGAAGTAATTTATCACCAATTGCCATTCACGTTTCAGGGATTGTGGCATGAATATCGTTACGCTTTTAATTGTTTGGCTAGTAACAGCTATCAGCCTGTTGATAATTAGTAAATTACCTTTAGGAGTTGAAATTGATACTCCTGGTAAAGCCTTTCTTTCTGCCGCAGTGCTTGGTATCGTGACGGCAATAGTCAGACCGATTTTAAGCCTCATTTTTGCAGTCCCCAATTTACTCACATTGGACTTACTATCCAGCATTTTCACATTTATGATTGCCGTAGTTTGTTTTAGTATTGCTGCTTGGTTAGTAGAGGGCTTTCGCTTACGTTATGGGATTTGGAGTGCTGTTGTTGGGGCATTTACCCTGACTATAATTAACAGCTTAATCTACAAATTATTGGGTGTTTAAAATTAAGAGTGACGAGTTAGGAGTGAGGAGTTATTAACAACTCATCACTCCTAACTAACATCTCCTAACTATTCGTTGGAACTTGGGGGAGCAACGGGGGTAGCTGATTGTTGTTTACGTTGTTCGCGTTTTTTGCGATCGGCTGAGAGCATATCTGCCATCACCACTAAGGCTTGCGCCATCTTGTCTAGGTTAGAACGGTATAACTCCAAATCCTTGTTGAGTTTGTCATCAGATACGTGCAAGCCAGCCGCGATCGCTTTTAGCGCCTCAGTTAGTTGCTTTTCGTCTTTGACTAATTCGGGATCTGACTGTTCCAATAACGAAAATACACCAATTGCGAACAAACGGCTGTATTTAAAGTTAGGATTGTTGGCGATCGCTTGCAATTGTGCTTGCAAGTCAGCATCTCGATCTAAGTAAGTAGTTTGGCCTAGCCACCCAATTAAATCTTTAACTGGCAAACCTTTAGCTACAGCTTGCAATCTTTCAGCATCCTGTCGATAATGTTGCGGATGTTGTTCTATAGCCCGACATAGGGCGTTAAAAATTGATTCTTGATCTCGTTCTGGTTGATAGCCTTGCATGAAGCGGTCAAAAGTAGTGACGACACCCAAGGCATAAATTGGATTGTAGCTAAAATCGATATTTACTGACAGTAGATGCATTTCTACCATCAATTCTTCTACCACACGACGATAAATAGTGTTAATCGGACGGGTGTGCAGATTATAAAAAGTTCGTTTTGTATCAGAGACAGTACGGACGTTATTCACAAAGAAAATGTTAAGGGCGACGTATCTTTATTTTCTCGCTTAAAGGCGACTTTGCCAAGTTTAGCTTTTGACTGGTGACGGTTTCATCTACAATATAAACAAATCAGAAACATTTTATAAGCTAGTGACCACAGGGAATAAGACCCTTTCCTCTAAAAAAACTAGCCATAAATTTTTATCCTTAATAATTTATTTATCGCATTTATGAACTTCTCGCCACAGTTAATTGCTTTAGGTGAGTACCTAGCTGGTGAATTTGATAATCGGGAACAAGCCATCGAGGAACCAGTTTGGTATGTCCATCTCCGAATGTGGCAAAGACCAGTGAATTTGTTCACAGAAGATAGTATTACCCTGTTTGCCGAACAAGCTAACGCGATTAATCTAGATAAACCTTACCGCCAGCGAATTATGCGGTTGCGCCAGGGTGGTAATTCTGACACATCTCTGGAAGTACAATACTACATGCCTCAAGACCCAGATGCATTAAAAGGTGCAGGCAATAACCCTGCTCTTCTGAACACACTGACACCCGAACAATTAGATTTACTACCAGGTTGTATCCTAACAGTAGCTCAGGAAACACTAGCTGGCGATCGCTATAAGTTCACCGCTACCCCACAACCAGAGAGTTGTTGCAGCTTTACCTATCTTGGCAATAGCGCCTATGTTTCCTTGGGGTTTGAAACTACTGGGGCAGAATTTCACAGCTATGACAAAGGAATCGATCCAGCAACTGGAAAAGCAACTTGGGGAGCGATTATGGGCCCTTATCGCTACACCAAGCGAAACCAGTATCTGATAAGATGAGCTTATGTTTTATAAGTTACGAGTTATGAAGTTTCACTTAACTCCTCACTCTTAACTTCTAACCCTTTTTTAGCTAGCGATGCTACGAGGTACGCCTTCTAAAGCTTCCTCTTCTGTTTCAAAGATTTCAAAGACAGTATCCATCATTGTCACTTCAAACACGAGTTTGGCTTCTGGATGTACATTGCAAATGCGGAAACTGCCCTTGACTTTATCAGCATCGCGCATCCCTGCTACCAAAGACGTTAGACCAGAACTATCAATAAAATTTACCTGAGCCAGATTTACAACTACATGGCGACTGAGTTTGGAAATACACTCTTGTAACTTCAGGCGAAATTGCCAAGCAGTGGTAATGTCTAGACGACCTGCTGGTGTCAGGACAATAACTGTGTTTCCGTCTTGGGTTGTATAAGTTTTTTGGTCTATCTGAATCACTAAAGCCCTCCCCGTGGCATTCCTTTTAAGATTAGCTAGTTACACAGAATTGTCTAATGCTGTCACTTGAGATTAACAAGCCATCGCTAAAATTGTCACCTATTTCTGCTAAGTGCTTAACTTTAGTAGTTTAACTCACTAAAACAGTACTGAGTAGCAATTAAAAATGGGGGAGTGGGGAGTGAGGGAGGTAGGGAAGAACTCCTAACTCCTAACTCAGCACTATTAACTGGGTGTCCAGTTGATCCAATCTTGAGGCTTGAGAAAAGTTTCATACAACTCGGCTTCGGGGGTATTGGGTTCCGGTTGATAGCCATATTCCCAGCGCACTAAGGGCGGTAGGGACATGAGAATTGATTCGGTACGTCCGTTAGTTTGCAGACCAAAAATAGTCCCTCGGTCATAAACCAAGTTAAATTCTACATACCGTCCCCGGCGGTAGAGTTGAAAATTCCGTTGGCGATCGCCATACTCTATCCCATGTCGCCGTTCTACAATGGGTACATAGGCTGGTAAAAATGCTCTGCCACAGTCTTGGACAAAGGCAAACAAATCTTCCCAATTGCGGGTTTCTGAGGTTCCCACTTGATTGCTATGCATAGCCGCGTCTCCATTGGGATTTGGCCCGCGATATAAAGCACCTTGACCATCTTGGTAATCAAAAAATAGACCACCTACACCTCGTGTCTCATCACGATGCTTAAGGTAGAAATATTCATCGCACCAGGGCTTAAACACCGAGTAATAGTCTGGGTGGTGTTTGTCACAAGCCTGTTTTAATGTTTTGTGTAGATGTGCCGCATCTTCAGCAAAAGGGTAATAAGGTGTCAAGTCAAGACCACCACCAAACCACCAAACTGGCCCCGCTTCAAAGTAGCGATAATTTAAATGAACTGTGGGCACGTAAGGATTATGTGGGTGTAACACCATTGAAGTTCCCGTGGCATAAAAGCCATGTCCTGCGGCTTCAGGGCGTTGAGCTAAAATTGAGGCTGGCAAATGGGAACCCCAAACTTCAGAAAAATTAACACCTGCTTGTTCAAATATTGCACCTTCTCGCAGCACGCGCGATCGCCCTCCACCCCCTTCAGGACGTTCCCAACTATCTTCATGAAACTTAGTCACACCATCTAGTTTTGCCAATGATTCGGTAATTTCGTCTTGCAGTTGTTTCATAAACTGACTGACTCTAGTCTGAGCATCAGGTGCTGGCAAGGACTTGGATGATTCTGCTGCTAGAGTTGGTGTTTGCGAGTTGGTCAACATAGATTCCCAAACCTAAATTACAATTTCCAGAAAGCCACAAATTTCTTATCTTAAAATTTGGGGGAAACACGCGCCAACAATCAAGCTCTATTTGCCCAACCCGCTTTTTTCTTACTAGGTTAAGCATTTATACGATTGATAGGCATCACTAGAGTTATTTTCCCTCAAATGCGTATAGGCTTGTATATTGACTGAGTTTTTTTTGTTAATTTTTACTATTTCGCTCATTTGACATTCCAAGAACTGAGCGTAGTTGCCCACAATACCAGAGTTACCAGAAAGTGTCTAGAGAGGGGGAGGATTAGGAAAATGCAAGATTGGTTATCCAAATTCATCCACCGCAAACGTCGTCGGTTTTGCGCTTCTCTGGTGCGGACGTATCGAGAGATAAGTTCTGCTTCTGTAGATGAATTGTGGCAAAAAGTCGCTGACTTCACAGATGTTTCCTGGCATCCACTACTTAAGAGTACTAATGTACCCTATGGATTAGTACCCAAACCGGGATTAATTTTTCACGCAGTAACGCGCTTTTCGCCGATTCCCATCCGTATTTTTGTGGAGCGCGTCAATCCTAGAGAGATGCTGAGTATCCGAGTGCTGGCGATTCCTGGGATAGAGGAACGGATAACTTATCAAGTAGAATCAACAGTTTGTGGTACTTGTTTGTCTTATTCTGTAACACTACGCGGATGGTTATCGCCCTTAATTTGGTCTTTATCCCGTCCTTATGTAGACCGCGTAGCACGGTCTTTAATCGAGGCAGTCGAAAAAACGGCATTGCCAACGGTATCTAGTAAGAAAAAATCCATTAATGACAGTTGTTTTGATTTTTAGGCAAGGGAGACAAGGGGGACAAGGAGAATAACCCCTATATCCAAATGGCACTAAGTTAAGCTGAAGAGTATGCAGCACAAGTATTGCAGAGGTCCGGGTGCAAGGGTGCAGAGGGGAATTTCTAAATATCCGAACGCAATACCTAAAACTTCTTCTTTCTCCTCTGCTCCTCTGCTCCCCTGCTCCTCTGCTCCCAAAAGCCTCAACGATTTTCCCTTTACAAGCGTGCCATTCCCCTATATCCCAATACTTCTCTAGGAGATACTACGCCCTAAGCGAAGCTATGCCGCAGGCTTTACGGCTTCTCTAAGAGACGCTCTTCGCGTTTGCTCAGTACAAGTAAGTGTCCAATGCCCAATTCCCAATGCCCAAAGAAAGTTAAGATTCTATATAGGTAATAATGCCATTTACTAAATTTTATTACGGCATTGACAGTGAAACCACTAAGCTGACCTTACTTAAGAAAGTATCCAGTTGATAACTAAGTTCGCCGCAAGTGTATTTATTCATTTTGAATTTTTATGTACGATGTCCTCGATTCTCGCTCTGTCTTAGAAATTTTGCGACCAGTGGAAGATCCAGAACTCCGTAAAAGTCTGGTTGAACTGAATATGATTCGTAACGTCAAAATTGACGATGGTAAGGTTAGTTTCACTTTGGTGTTGACCACTCCTGCTTGTCCTTTACGTGAATTTATCGTTGAAGACTGTCAGAAAGCTGTCAAAAAGCTACCAGGTGTTACAGATGTCAGTATAGAAGTAACCGCAGAAACACCGCAACAAAAAAGTTTGCCAGACCGCACTGGCATTTCTGGTGTCAAAAATATTATTGCTGTTTCCAGTGGTAAAGGTGGCGTTGGTAAAAGTACGGTGGCGGTAAATGTTGCAGTGGCTCTAGCTCAAACTGGGGCAAAAGTCGGTTTGTTAGATGCTGATATTTACGGCCCCAACGACCCTACCATGCTGGGACTAGCTGATGCCCAAATTACTGTGCGTTCTACTGAAACAGGTGACATCCTGGAACCTGCTTTTAATCACGGTGTAAAATTAGTTTCAATGGGCTTTTTGATTGACCGAGATCAACCAGTAATTTGGCGGGGGCCTATGCTCAATGGTGTAATTCGCCAGTTTCTCTATCAAGTGCAATGGGGAGAATTAGATTATTTAATTGTAGATATGCCACCGGGAACGGGAGATGCTCAGTTAACTTTGACTCAAGCAGTGCCAATGGCAGGGGCGGTAATTGTCACCACGCCGCAGAATGTAGCTCTGTTAGATTCTCGCAAGGGATTGCGGATGTTCCAGCAGATGAATGTCCCGGTATTGGGAATTGTGGAAAATATGAGCTATTTTATCCCCCCCGACCAACCTGATAAGCAATATGACATCTTTGGTTCTGGTGGTGGCTCTAAAACAGCCACCGAATTAGGAGTGCCACTGTTGGGGTGCGTACCATTAGAAATTTCCACAAGAGTTGGTGGTGACAGTGGTGTGCCCATAGTTGTTGGCGATCCAGATTCAGCTTCGGCAAAAGCATTAACCGCGATCGCTCTTACCATTGCTGGTAAAGTATCAGTTGCTGCCCTGACATAATTATAAATTTTAATTTCTATCTACTTCCTGGGCTATAGCTTGGGAATACTAAAGATTGGGTATTAGGGAGTGGGGAAGTAGGGGAAGGATAACTGTTGATTTTTTCCCAATTCCCAATTCCCAATCCCCAATCCCAACAATTAAAGCTAACGTCTAAATTGACACAATGTTGTTAAAACGATCGCTCCCCAAAATTCGCTGGAAGTCTTGGGTTAAGCCCTGGCAGCATGTAGATTGGCTCCTATTTTGTTTGCCAGTTGCTATTAGTATCTTTGGTGGCACCATGATTCTCAGTACAGAACTGAAGCAGCCAGTAACGGACTGGTGGTGGCACTGGATGGTCGCTGGTATCGGCGTGCTTATAGCCCTATTTTTATCTCGCATCCGTTACGAACTCTTGATGCAGTGGCACTGGGTAACATACTCACTAACGAATTTCAGCTTAATTGCTGTGATGATTGCTGGTACTAGTGCTAAAGGGGCACAAAGGTGGATTAGTATCGCCGGATTTAACGTACAACCCTCAGAATTTGCCAAAATCGGCATGATTATCACCTTAGCGGCTTTGCTACACAGGCAGACTGCTTCTAGCCTCGAAGGTGTTTTCCGCGTTCTGGCAATCACTGCCATCCCTTGGGGATTAGTATTTTTGCAGCCAGATTTAGCAACATCACTGGTATTTGGTGCGATCGTCTTAGGAATGCTTTACTGGGCAAATGCTAACCCAGGCTGGTTAATTCTGATGATTTCTCCTGTGGTTGCTGCCATTTTGTTTAGTATATCTTGGCCTTTCTCAGAGCCAATAGTTTTATTCAAAGAACTATCTTTTGGCCCATTAGGGCTAATTTGGTCTGCTGCGATGGCTATTGTGGGTTGGCAAACTCTGCCCTGGCGGAGATTTGGTTTTGGTGCTATCAGTGCGTGGACTCTTAATATATTCGGTGGCGAATTAGGAGTCTTCGCTTGGAACCATATTTTAAAACCATACCAAAAAGATCGGCTAACTGTATTCATGGATCCCGATCACGATCCACTTGGTGCTGGATATCACTTAATCCAATCTCGTATTGCCATTGGTGCTGGTGAAATTTGGGGATGGGGTTTGTTCAAGGGGCCAATGACACAACTAAATTTCGTACCTGAACAGCATACAGACTTTATTTTCTCCGCAGTGGGGGAAGAATTCGGTTTTGTTGGTTGTTTATTAGTGCTGTTTGTCTTCGGCTTAATTTGCCTCCGTCTACTGCATGTCGCCCAAACCGCCAAAGACAACTTTGGTTCTTTGTTGGCTATTGGCGTTTTATCCATGATCGTGTTTCAAGTGATTGTGAACGTTGGCATGACTGTAGGTTTAGCGCCTGTGGCCGGAATTCCCCTACCCTGGATGAGTTATGGGCGTTCTGCTATGCTGACTAACTTCATTTCCTTGGGAATCGTAGAATCGGTAGCAAATTTTCGCCAAAAGCAGAAGTATTATTGATTCGTCACTAGTCATTTGTCCAAAGTCCAATTGCTAAATGACCAATGACTATTAAGAAGTATTAAGCTATTAAAAGGAAACAAGCAAGGCTAAAAACATGATTCTGCCTGGAGCAACTGTTCGCGTCAAAAATCCCGCAGATACCTACTATCGCTACGAAGGACTCGTGCAACGACTGACTGATGGCAAAGTAGCCGTATTATTTGAAGGTGGTAACTGGGATAAATTAGTTACTTTTCGCCTGAGTGAATTGGAACTCGTAGAGACCATAGCCGGACGGAAAAAAGCCAAATAGGATTAGTCATTATTCATTAGTCATTTGTCTTTTGGCAAATAACTAATGACTAATGACTAATGACCCTTACGGGTAATGCCTCCGGCACGCCAAGGGCGAACGCCAGTCACTCATGGGGGGAACCTCAAGACCGCGCTGGCTTACCAATGATTAATGACTAAATTACCATGCGCCTCCCATTACCACAGTTTGCCACTGGCGATCGCCATCCTAACCACATTGCGGAGGTTATTGAGACTACTAGTACAGAATTTTTAGCTCAGTGTCTAGAGCCAGAAGATTTGAGCTTTCCCTCCATGCCACCCTTTGGTAGTTGGGTTTGTTCTGTGGATGAAGAATCTGGTAATCAAGTTTATGGAATAGTATATTATGCTACGACTGCGCCCATAGATTCAGTCCACAGAGCTAGGGCGTTGGGGTTGTCATTGCAAGACTTACGGGAGGAACAACCACAGATATTTGCCATGCTGAGAACAGAATTTCGAGCTGCGATCGTGGGATTTGAGGAGTCTTCTCAGAATCGAGGTTATAACCAAAGAATATATCAATATCTACCACCCCGTCCCCCGCAAATTCATCAAGCTGTTTATCGGTGTGAACCAGAAGCGATCATTAAATTTACTGAAGAACTAGATTTTTTGCGGACACTACTTTGTATTAACGGTGCGCCAGTCGAGTCTTTAACCGCAGCTGCCATTCGAGATGTATACCAGTTACGCAAAGCTGACCGAGAATGGCTCATTAAAGCTGGACGTAATCTAAGCGTGCTACTTAAAGATGACTATGATCGCTTGCGGTTTATTTTAAGTCAAATCCATCCGTAGGTAGTTAGTTCTTGGACAATTGCCTGGTTAGTGTAAGTTATTAATATTTTTATTTATTTTTCGTCAGGTGGCTTCTGCATTGATTTATATCATCAGGCGATCGCCCCCAAGGTAATCGCAATTTTACCATAGCTCCTTTAATTCCTACCTATGGAACTCATATCACAAGTTCTTGTTCTGGAACCAACTTCCCAAGTTCTTGGCAAGGAACCAATTGTTCCTTTTGCTATTTTGCTGGTGGTTATTTTAGTTATACCCATCATGTTTGAGCGGCTAAGATTACCAGGATTAGTGGGTTTGGTTTTCTCAGGGCTAGTGCTTGGTCCTTCTGGCTGGAATTTATTTCAATCTGACTCGCCGATGATTAACCTGCTATCAGACATTGGGTTAATTTATTTGCTGTTTGTCGCAGGACTAGAAGTCGATCTAGAAAAATTTCGCCGGCAAAAAAGTCGTGCCTTTGGATTTGCTAGCCTGACTTTTAGTGTCCCCCTAGTGATGGGAACCTTAGTTGGGCTGATTTTAGACTATAGCTGGAATACTTCTATATTAATTGGCTCTTTATTCGCTTCCTATACCCTTTTGGCATATCCGATAATCAGCCGTTTGGGAGTGGTAAACAACGAAGCTATTACTGTAACTATTGGAGCTAAGATTTTTACAGATGTTGGCTCAGTGTTAATCTTAGCCGTTTGTGTAAGTGTTGCTCATGCTGGAGCATTCAGCTTTGCTAAACTACTTACCTTGTCGGGTTGGTTAATTATTTACTCTGTTGCTGTTGTTACAGGTTTTGATTGGGCTGGTAAGGAGTTTTTCAAGCGGTCTGGAGATGACGAAGGAAACAAGTTTTTATTTGTGTTGCTTTCTGTGTTTCTGGCAGCAGTGGGCGCTCAATTAATTGGGATAGAAAAAATTGTTGGTGCTTTTTTAGCGGGTTTGGCGGTAAATGAAGCGGTGGGTGAAGGCCCAGTCAAAGAAAAGGTGGTATTTATTGGAAGTGTGCTGTTTATTCCTATTTTCTTTGTTTACCTTGGCTTACTGATCGATTTACCCACCTTTGCTAACAACCTGGACACGCTCAAGTTAACGCTGTTGATGATAGTCGGTTTGATTGTCAGTAAATTGATCGCAGCTTTGTTGACAAAACTAGTTTACGGCTACAAGTGGCAAGAAACGCTAACCATCTGGTCGCTATCACTTCCCCAAGTTGGTACAACTTTAGCAGCTACCTTAGTGGGATATCAGGCTGGATTGCTGCCACTAGAAGTATTACACAGTGTGATTGTCTTAATGGTTGTCACATCAACCTTGGGGCCGTTGATAACCAGTCGAATCGCTGTTGGTTTGAATTCCTTACCAGGCGAAGATTTGGTACCATCTCTACCTGACCAGAATGCACCAGAGATAGGTAGTGCCTTTACTATAGTCGTACCTGTCTATAATCCTCATACCGAACAGCATTTGATTGAAATGGCGGCCTTATTAGCGCGTCAATCTCAGGGAAAAATTATACCGCTTGCGATCGCTACTGCTGCTGCTCACATGGATGCACCACAGTTAGAAGCGTCTCTACAACGCAGTGAACAGTTATTGACCAAAGCCACGGCACACAGTCGAATATTAGGCGTGGCCGCAGAACCAATGCTGCGAATTGATGATGCCTTTGCTCAAGGAATTAGCCGGGCCGCCCGCGAACAAAAGGCTAATTTAATTGTCATGGGTTGGGGAAAACGGACTGGATTACGAGCGCGTTTGTTTGGGAATGTGATTGATGGTGTGCTTTGGGCATCCCATTGTCCAGTCGCAGTGACACGTCTAGTAGAATCACCGAAAAAAATTCAGCGCATCTTAGTACCAGTAGAAAATTTAACAGCACCGACATTACAGCCTGTACAATTTGCCCAAATGCTGGCAGAGGCAAATCAGAGTCACATTACTGTGCTAAATGTGTGCGATCGCCGCACCAGTTCCAGTAAAATTGCCTGGAGGCGATCGCATCTCTCCCTAATGGTATCTAATTTAGCTTTGGCTAATGCCCCAGAAATTCAAATTATCGCTCATGAAAATGTTGCCCAAGCAATTTTGCAGGCTGCACGATTATACGATCTAGTCGTTTTACCTTTTATCCGCAATCGTACCAGTCCTGGAGGATTAGCTATTAGCGATGTTACAACCCAATTAGCGAGACAACTCACCTGCTCCATTGTCATACTTGGAGAACCGCAGCGCGCTCAAAGCACAAATCTAGTGATGTCTAACACAGTTACTAGCATTACATCTGCTGTATGATGTGGGGCAGATTTTAGTATATCTGAGTGAACTGGGGCTGGCAATCCGCATTTACAAAAAGCTTTGTAACAAATGAATAGACCGTAGGAATAAGCTGTCGCGCTTATAAGTTACCTCATAATCTTTTAGGTAAAACTTGTAAACTCTCTCCTCTGCTCCCCTGCTGTCTCAATGTGCAAATTAAAAACACAACAGCTTATACAGATATCCCTAGAGTCGATTCTCTGCTGCTTCCAGGTGAGAACACCAGTAACCATAAAAACATTTTATATTATTGAAGATTTGATGAACTTTGAGTCGAAGACTGACAATATTGATACTAAGTTTGTTATTTTGCTAGTTAAATTGTTAAAGAAGCAGGTAAAAACATTACAAAGTTATAACTGGAGAAAAATAAGTAAATTCAACAATACTTTTTGATTAAACTTGTTCTTTTTTCAGTTCTGTATTTTTGTCCCCAAGCTGGGTAATCTAAAAGTAAGTGCAATAGCTACTGAAAATATTTGTAAGTAACTGGGAAACTATGAGAATTTTGGTGACGGGCGGTGCTGGGTTTATTGGTTCCCATCTCATCGACCGGTTAATGAATGATGGGCATGAATTAATATGCTTGGATAACTTTTACACTGGTCATAAACGTAACATCCTTAAATGGTTAGGTCATCCGTACTTTGAACTGATTCGCCACGATATTACCGAACCAATTCGGTTAGAAGTGGATCAAATTTATCATTTAGCTTGTCCTGCTTCACCAGTACATTACCAGTACAACCCAGTTAAAACCGTTAAGACTAACGTCATGGGAACCCTAAATATGTTGGGGCTAGCTAAACGTGTGAAAGCTAGGTTTTTCTTGGCTTCAACTAGTGAAGTATACGGAGATCCTGAAGTTCATCCCCAAGTTGAAGAGTATAGAGGTAGCGTCAATCCCATCGGGATTCGTTCATGCTACGACGAAGGTAAAAGAATTGCTGAGACTTTAGCATTTGATTACTACAGACAAAATAAAGTTGATATTCGAGTTGTTCGGATATTTAACACCTATGGCCCAAGAATGTTAGAAAATGATGGTCGGGTGGTGAGCAACTTTATAGTTCAAGCCTTGCGGGGTAATCCTTTAACCGTGTACGGGGATGGTTCGCAAACTCGTAGTTTTTGCTACGTTTCTGATTTGGTAGAAGGATTCATCCGCCTGATGAATAGCGACTATATTGGCCCAGTCAATTTGGGCAATCCTGGTGAATACACGATTTTACAATTGGCCGAAGCTGTGCAAAATATGATCAACCCGGATGCACAGATTAAATTTGAGGCATTACCTTCGGACGATCCCCGCCGTCGCCAGCCTGATATCAGCAAGGCAAAAACTTGGTTAAATTGGGAACCTACCATTCCTCTGCAAGAGGGGTTAAAACTGACAATAGAAGATTTCCGCGATCGCATTCAAGGCGATGGCAATAATTCAATCAACTAAGTAGCGTCTAACATCGCTCTGAATTTTCATGCAAGCTCACCCGCTCGGTAGCTGGTATGCTTAGTGGCTGAGTTTACTAACAGTCTGTTAAGTGTCTTATTGATAACTTCTTTTTGAACACTACACCCAAAAAAGTTAGGGAGTTAAAGAATGCGTGTTTGCGTTATTGGTACTGGTTACGTCGGTTTAGTTACAGGTGCTTGCTTGGCTCACATTGGCCATGATGTAATTTGCGTAGACAACAACGAAGAAAAAGTTAAGTTAATGAAGTCTGGACAGTCCCCAATTTTTGAGCCGGGACTCTCAGAAATTATGCAGTCTGCCATTCAAACCGAGAAGATTCATTTTACAAGCGATCTTGCTGCTGGAGTTTCCCACGGAGAAATCCTGTTTATTGCTGTGGGAACGCCACCTTTACCCACTGGTGAAAGTGATACTCGTTACGTCGAAGCTGTAGCCCGTGGGATTGGAGAAAATCTCAACGGTGGTTATAAGGTGATAGTGAATAAATCTACAGTCCCCATTGGCTCAGGTGACTGGGTGCGGATGCTTGTTCTAGATGGTGTTGCAGAGCGGCAAAAAGCACTTGTACCAGCAGGTGGAGTGCCGAGTGATGAAAAATTACCTGAGTTTGCAGCCGAGTTTGATGTAGTAAGCAATCCAGAATTTTTGCGCGAAGGTTCAGCAGTTCACGACACCTTCAACCCCGATCGCATTGTACTAGGAGGCAATAGTCAAAGAGCAATAGCCTTGATGCAACAACTGTATGCCCCAATTGTAGAACGTAAGTACGCTGTCGATCAATCTTTACCCCCAGTGCCAATTCTGGCAACAGACCTGAGTTCGGCGGAGATGATTAAATATGCCGCGAATGCCTTTTTAGCTACCAAGATTAGTTTTATTAACGAAGTTGCTAATATTTGCGATCGCGTTGGTGCTGATGTCACCCAAGTGGCCAAAGGCATCGGTCTAGACTCCCGCATTGGTAACAAGTTTTTACAAGCTGGTATCGGTTGGGGTGGTTCCTGCTTTCCCAAAGATGTCTCGGCTCTGATTCATACTGCTGATGACTATGGTTATGAAGCCCAATTACTAAAATCTGCCGTTAGTGTCAACGAACGCCAACGCTTGATTGCTCTAGAGAAACTCCAACAGGTTCTGAAAATTCTCAAAGGCAAAACAGTTGGACTACTCGGACTGACCTTCAAGCCAGATACCGACGACTTGCGCGATGCTCCAGCCCTGATTTTAATTGAGCAGCTAAATAGACTGGGAGCCAAAGTCAAAGCTTACGATCCCATTATTTCTCAAACAGGTATGCGTCATGGTCTTTCTGGTGTATTAGTAGAAACTGATGCCGAAAGACTAGCTGATGGCTGCGATGCTTTAGTACTTGTCACCGAATGGCAGCAGTTCAGCACTCTTGACTATGTGAAGATGGCAAAATTGATGGCCCACCCCGTTATCATCGATGGTCGTAACTTCCTCGACCCCGAAACACTCATCCGCGCTGGATTCCAATATGTAGGCGTGGGAAGATAGAAAGTAGAGACGCGATTAATCGCGTCTCTACAGGAGTTAGGAGTGATAAGTAAAAATTAATTACAACCTATAATCAATAACTCCTAACTCCCTTCAAAACTTAAATATTTAAATTACCGCCTAGATGATTCTAGGCGGTATTTAATTTATATAAAGCTTCATCCAAAGCTGTTCAGGAAAACTTTACTTTGAACTTTTGCGTTTTTTTTCTTATCAAGCGCTATTTGGAATACGTTCAATTTCAGCATATCCACTGAAAATAAGTTTTTGACCTTCAGTTTCTAATCGGTTGAGTCGCATTTTCACTCCATCAAGGTCAAAACGATCCAAATCAACCATATTATCTAAAATTTCTACCAGCGCTACACTTAAGGTTCGGGAAATTTCCCGTTGTTCTTCTGGTACTTGCTCAAGTTCGATTTTTGGATCTTTGAAAGAAACTCGCCGTCGCCTTTCAATGCCTATAGTTAGGGTCATGCTCAAGGGTACAAGTTCGCCATTATTTAAATCTGCTTTTGCTACAAGCTGCAACCGATTTTCTGGTAATAGCTGCACCTGAACCTCCGTAAAGGAAACTGGTTCACCGCCAGATAATGCTGTCAGGGATGGTACGGAGAGGTTTAGCAGGCGCTTTTTAACCAGTTCCGCATTAAAAGCTTGGTTGATGCCTGCTTCTGATAGGATTACTTGAGCGATCGCTTGAGTAGGTTGCTTAAGACTGAGTTTGCCCTTTAAAACCGAGCCGAAGTCAATGGCAACCGCATCGGTTTCAAAAGACATCTCCTCTACTGCGAAATCTTTCCGAATCACCAAGCCACGACCGGTCATTTTGAAGCTATCAATGCTGCCTTGCAACAGTTTGCTGGAGGGGTAGCAGCGCACAAAGACTTCTACTGACTCGCTCATGCTAAACAGGTGGCGAATCGTTTGGCTGGCGACTGTGTTGAGCATCCGCTCTCCCCAATCAGTGCCTTTAGGATCTTGTAAACCAGTAAGTCCGCCGAACATGTGGTTTTTAGTCTCTAGAATTTCTTTGTACTTTTGTAACAAACTGTGAAGAATACAGCAAGCGATCCCGTGATTAATTGTGCTGATGGGTAGAAGTTAGATAGCTGATGGTTGAAGAAGCAATGTATTATATGTTACTTTATTGCTTCGTTAGCATTAGAGCTTTTAGTGTCTTTGTATCTGGTGATAACTACAGTAACACTACCCATTCTTAAATTGAATTACGGATTAAAAATATTTTAAAGCATTTTGTTTAGGCATGATTTTCAGGACAAGAGTTTAGATTAAATTGTGATAAAAAGTGGTCAGCTATGTAGAAGTGAAAAATCCGATCGCACCATATCCATTAATCATGAAGCTATCAGGTAAGGGATTTCCAGGAAATAAATTATCCAAATGAACGAACTACAGAGGCGAAGCAGTGCGTTGGGCGGGCAATGCCCGACTTGAAGCAACTGCCGTGCAGAGAACACAGAGAGAAGATTTTTGTGTCAGTTTTGAGATATTTTTTTACTTGGAAGTCCCTAAATTACAGGTCGATATCTCGGTTAAGGAGTTGATATGGCAAACTCTCTTCAATCCTAGATTTGAGATTTACGAATCTATCTAATTCAATGCTGGATTTTTGTAGATTGAGAGAGGAACGTTTAAAAGAATAGCCAAATAATGAAACTTACTTGGGCGCGATCGCCCATTCTTGTTAAGAGTAGATAGCAAGTTTCTGTAACGACAGGCCAAGTTGTAATCAGAGGTTCGTTGAGATTGGCAAGTACCATTACAGCACTTGCGTCTGTTATGAGGTACAATAAATTAAAATATAAATACCTTTAAATGAAGTCATACTCTGTCGAGCTTCGAGAAAAGATAG
>NZ_JBALDK010000173.1:0-4474 GCF_036917455.1 Nostoc sp.
ATTTTACACGTTGGCGCACCGGAAGATTTAGTGTTGAGTGGTGCATTTGCTGATACTTTCGAGAGTGAAGGTGTAGAGTTTGATGTTGCTTCTGGGGAATTTCATCTCCATATATCCCACAAAGGAGAAATTAATTTGATCGGTGAGGGGATTGCAGCAACATGGACTATTCGTGCTTTCAAACGTGCAGGCTTCCAAGTTAATCAAAATAAAAATGGCTTAACCGTAGAAGTGATAACACAATCAAAACAATTTTTGTGGAAAATCACAAATAGCCAGACTGTATATATTTATCATTCATTGTATGAACTGATTAAATTCTTGAATTATTTATAGAAGCGTTGTCCTACATATAAGCTCAATGCTTATTCTGCGTATTTTTAGCAGTTGTAGCACAAGTGACTTCCAAATCATCATATTTATTGACTTTGTAGATGATGCTCGAAAGTAACCAACTGAATATAAAAATGGCAATAATTAAGTAACCAATTGTGCCAAAATTATCACTTAGTTTAGGGCGCATATAGCGGTTGGGGGAGGGGTAACCCGCATTTCTCACAAGCTTGAGCAGGGGAGCAGAGGGGCAGAGGGGAAAGAACTTGGTATTTGAACTCTCCTCTGCTCCCCTGCTCCCCTGCTCAAGCGCAGGCTTAATCGAGATGTGGTGAGAAATCCGGGGTAAGTAAAGAAAGTTTCTGGCATGAGATAATGAGTAATTATGCTTAAACATAAGATGTGGGGACCAGAGTCTTATTAATAAAACAAAGCTTAGAAGAACTTTGCGTCTGCACTCAGACGTTGGAGAATGCTTACCAGGAATTAAAAAAGCGTTTGGCTTGGGTCAATGGACACTTTGATCATCTTTTTCCTAATTCCACTTTTTCCTCCCCCAACCGCTAGATACGCCCCAGAAAACTGGGTGAGCGATCGCCCAGGCATCGACCACAATGTCACAATAGTAGGTGGTAGTGGTAGCGGTAGTGTCTTTGCATTTGCGCTACGGCGTGCAGGTATCGGCCGCGTGACAGTAATCGATGCAGCCGAGGACGAAAGTTTAGCAGGCGTGTGGCTGACACGAGCGCGGATGAAAAAGCTCCGCACGCCAAAAGGCAGTACATTTGTTCGCACGACGATCGGCGAATCTCTACCAGTGTTACGGGTGCGGGGGTATCCTGGCGCTACAACTATCCACAACTGCCTGATGCAGCTCGCTGGTTCCAAGCTTGGCGCTTTCGCCAAGTAGGTTCCACACCGCCACCGGATGCGGTTGAGCGAGCCATCGCCTTCCCCAATTTTCACTTACATTTATCTGCACCTTGGAAATCGGCACAGGAAAAAGGCGGACGTATCGTTGTCCAGGTGAAAAATGATGTTTTCGAGTTTGATTTTGCGATCGCTGGTACTGGTTATTTCGTTGACCCGACAAAGCGCCCCGAACTAGCCGACTTTGCCCAACACATTGCCCTGTGGCGCGATCGCTACGAACCACCAGCCAATCAGCGCGATGATGATTTAGGAACGCACCCCTACCTGGGTAGTGCCCACGAATATCTAGAAAAAGTACCTGGCACTGCGCCCTACCTCAAAGACATCCACATCTTCAATCCAGCTGGTTTCGTCAGTTTCGGGCTACCCATTGGTGATGTACCCAGCATTCGCCGCAACTTGCCTGTAAAGAGTTTGCAGTTCGGGAGAGTTGGCTGTGACAGGAGCAGAGAACTCAAAGGTGGAATCTAAAGCTTTTTCTTCAATGTGGGTCATCGTTTTTCTCTCTGAATATTTTTGGAATAGCTACATTTAGCTGACAGATGCGGTTGTGGGCTGGAAGAAGCGGTTAGTAGGGCGAGCAAGTCCCAGATTTTCGCGCAGCGTCTTGCCTTCGTACTCCTGGCGGAAAATCCCACGGCGTTGGAGTTCTGGCACAACCTTGTCTACAAAATCATTCAGCCCTTCAGGAAGAAAAGGGAACATAACATTGAAACCATCAGACCCTTCCTCGGTCAGCCATTGCTCCATCTCATCGGCGATCGTTTGGGGTGTACCGACGAAAGCCAGCCCACCATAACTACCGATACGTTGCGCCAGTTGTCGAATAGTCAAGTTCTCACGTTGCGCCAGCCCTATTACTCGTTCATGCGAGGTCTTTCCGGCGTTAGTCGGCGGAATTTTCGGCAAGGGGCCATCTGGATCGAAGCCGGAAACATCGTAGCCAAGTGCGCCATTCAGGCTGGCAATGCCGCTGTCATAGTGTACTAAGCTATCCAAATGGTCACGTTTGGCGCGTGCCTCGGCGACGGTTCCCCCGACAATTACCAAAGCACCTGGAAGAATTTTGATGCTTTCTGGATCGCGTCCGATCGCCCGTACCCGCCCTTTAATGTCAGCAAAGAAGGCTTTACCTACCTCCAGACTACTGGCTGATGCAAACACGACCTCGGCAGTTTCAGCTGCTAATTGCCGACCCGCTTCGGAAGCTCCCGCTTGAACAATTACTGGCCAACCCTGGACAGGTCTGGCAATGTTCAATGGCCCTCGTACCGAGAGATATTTTCCCTTATGATTGAGAACGTGCATTTTTGCGGGATCGAAATAAATCCCTGATTCCACATCTCGGATGAACGCATCGTCAGCAAAGGAATCCCAAAGACCCGTGACGACATCATAGAATTCTCTAGCTCGTACATAGCGTTCATCATGCTCTACTTCCTCTTCTAACCCGAAGTTGAGCGCTGCATCGGGATTTGATGTGGTGACGATGTTCCAGCCGGCGCGACCGCCACTGATATGGTCGAGAGACGCAAAGCGGCGAGCGATGTGGTAAGGCTCGTCATAAGTTGTGGAAGCGGTAGCTACCAGTCCGATGCGTTCGGTAACGCTGGCAAGGGCAGAAAGCAAAGTGAAAGGCTCAAAGGAAGTGACAGTATGGCTGCGCTTGAGAGCGTTCATCGGCATATTCAGCACCGCTAAGTGATCGGCCATAAAGAATGCGTCAAACTTGCCCTGCTCTAGTTTTTGAATAAATTGTTTCAGCGCCGGGAAGTTGAAATTAGCATCAGGGAAAGCCGCAGGATATCGCCAAGCGCCAGTATGTATGCTGACCGGGCGCATGAATGCACCCAGTTTTAATTGCTTTGATCTGCTCATCTTAAATGGGTTATTAGTGAATACAAGTCTTTAAGTATAGGAAAGACAGCCGATGTAACGGCGATCGCTTTTGCAACTCAAGAGTCGCTAGTAAATTTCCTTCGCGTTCTACTTTGGAGTATGTCGAATGTATCTACATACTTCAGCCTCGATCTTTAGTCTTTCAATAAGGCTGAGGTATGTCCCCACTGTCCAGTAAAGACAAATTCTTTCAACGGCTTGCGGACACGGGGAGCGAGTTCGCGATCGCGTAGTCCATCAGGGAGGCTTTGGGGATCGCCAGGATAACCAACTGTCACCACAGTTGCAGGCTCATAGTCTTCTGGAATTTGGTATATTTCTCTCGCGGTATCTGCATTAAATCCCGCTATTTGATGGGCAAATAAACCAAGAGAAGTCGCCTGAAGGATCAGGTTTTCTAAAGCCAGTCCGACATCATGAAATGCGTGTCTGTTTGTTTTTCCGTCGTCAGTGAGGATTTTAGCGACTGCAAGTATCAGTACTGGAGCATTTTTTGCCCATCCTTGATTAAACTCAACCAAGGTACTAAGTAGACGATTGTATTCCGTTGAGTCATCTTTAGTGGCAACAATAAAGCTCCAAGGCTGATGATTGTAGGAAGAAGGTGCCCAACGAGCTGCTTCTAGCAATGAGAGTAGTTTATCCTGCTCAACTGAGCGATCAGCAAAAGCTCTAGGACTCCAACGACTCTGGATCAAGTCATGAACAGGGTATTGCGTTTGGGCAAGTTTCTGCGTCATTTTAATGAATCTCCTTATCGATACTCAGTAAGTTACCAATTGAAGATAACTAGGATTAAGAAACGGAAACTTTTAGCCTTTTTTTAAAAAACTTAGCAAAGCTAACAATCTAGGCTTTCATTTATTTTTAGATGCAAATAGTGAGCCAGCATGAGCAATCCAGCATTGCAGGAGAGAAACAACTTTGTTGATTAATTTTATAATACGGTAATCTTGTCGATTTATAGTAATATACTTTCAGTGGCGATCGCTTCCTTTGATATATTGCTTGCATTATCAGTGACTTGAGACGAAATGGGGAATGACCAAAAAAGGGGAGTGTGATTGAACACAGTCCCCTTTTGGCAGAAGCTGAGAAACGAACTACCATTACTCACCTGCCAATATGAAACGTGCCAGACTCGAAGAATTTCGTCAAGTAGCTTACACATATTTAGGAAAAGCAAAGGATGCGACGTTTGAACTGATGGATGCGATACAGCACTTGCGTCTGTTATGAGGTACACTAAATTAAAATATAAATACCTTTAAATGAAGTCATACTCTGTCGAGCTTCGAGAAAAGATAGT
>NZ_JBALDK010000174.1:0-6837 GCF_036917455.1 Nostoc sp.
TCTAACATCTTGCCTCAGCCAGAAGAAGTAAAAGCGAAAAATATCATTGATAACGTTTTTGAAACGAGAGAACAATTACAATCTTCTGAGTCAAGCGCAATCAGACAGCCAATTCCTGTTTTTTCCCCACCCGTCAGAACCAAAAAAATTAGTAGCATCATCAGCATGTTCGATTTAAATAAGACCCAGTATCAAAAGCTCAATGCTAATAATTCCCAGATAACTAAAGCACATACAGCCTTTTTACAAGCTAGACAAGATTACAGTCAGCAAATGAGCGAAATCATTCAATTGCAACTAGCTTGCGCTCAAAACTTGCTTAACGACGAATCTTAATATCTCATACCAATTCTCTCTCAACTTGCACCAATTAATTCTTAACTCACCTCTTCCTTTGTGCCCTTTGCTTCCTTTGCGGTTCGTTTAAAAATTATACGTGCATCTCCTAGAGAATTGGTATGAAAATCTAGACTCTTATAAAAAGTCTACACCCTTCAACTTTATCATCCATTGTTTGTAATCCGAGGGATAACTACCGTGACAACCGTAGATACGGTACTAAGTAAACACGATAATGGCCTTAACTTCTCCGCCTGGTCTTATAACAAAAACCAAGTTTGGAAAGGTTCTTTAGAAACAGTATCTTTCGAGAAACAAACCATCAAAGATAAATTGATGGTATTAAATAAACCCTGCTACATCGTGAAAGTTGCCGGAAAAATCGGTGTCACCAATGAGGGGTATTTATCCCCAGGTGATAATGGCACAACAGCACAAGTAGAACTCTTAACATTCGCAGCCCCAATCCGCATCCAACAATTTGGAGACCCCACTTTTCTCTCCTCTCATGGAGTGAAATATGCTTACGTTACTGGCGCAATGGCTGGCGGAATTGCTTCCGAAGAAATGGTCATTGCACTAGGAAAAGAACAAATTTTAAGTTCCTTTGGTGCAGGTGGTTTAACTCCAGAACGTTTGGAAGCAGCCATAAATCGCATTCAACAAGCTTTACCTCAAGGGCCTTATGCTTTTAATCTAATCCACAGCCCCAACGAACCAGCGATTGAACGCCGGGCCGTAGATTTATATCTCAAATATCAAGTGAGAACAGTAGAAGCATCTGCATTTCTCGACTTGACTCCCAACATTGTTTATTACCGTGTTGCTGGATTGAGTTTAAATAGCAGTAATCAAATTGAAATCAAAAATAAAGTCATTGCCAAAATTTCTCGCCGAGAAGTTGCTACTAAATTTCTGCAACCAGCACCAGCCAGAATCCTCAAAGAACTCCTGGAACAAGGGTTAATTACTGAGTTACAAGCAACCCTTGCAGCCAAAGTTCCGATGGCTGATGATATTACCGTCGAGGCTGATTCTGGAGGTCATACAGATAACCGTCCCCTGGTTTGTGTGTTACCTTCTATTATTGCCTTGCGGGATGAAATTCAAGCACAATATCATTACCAAACACCCATTAGAATCGGCGTAGCAGGGGGAATTGGTACACCACAATCAGCATTAGCAGCCTTTATGATGGGTGCTGCTTATGTAATGACCGGTTCCATTAATCAATCATGTGTTGAATCTGGGGCTTGTGAACATACCAAAAAGCTATTAGCCCAAGCAGAAATGGCTGATATGATAATGGCTCCGGCAGCAGATATGTTTGAAATGGGAGTCAAATTGCAAGTTCTCAAACGGGGTACGATGTTCCCCATGCGAGCGCAGAAATTATTTGAACTCTATCGCGCCTATGATTCCATTGAAAGCATCCCCCTTCCAGAAAGAGAAAAATTAGAAAAACAAGTTTTTCGCAAAACTATTGCCGAAGTATGGGAAGGAACTGCGGCTTATTTGTCCCAAAAGAATCCTGAGAAACTTGGGAAAGCAGTTAATAATCCTAAACTGAAAATGGCGTTGATTTTCCGTTGGTATTTAGGATTATCTTCCCGTTGGTCTAGTTCTGGCGAAAAAGGTAGAGAAGTAGATTATCAAATTTGGTGTGGCCCGGCAATGGGCGGTTTCAATGACTGGGTACGCGGTTCTTATTTGTCTGAACCAAATAATCGTGGTGTAGTCGATGTTGCCGATCAAATTATGACTGGTGCAGCCTTTTTGTATCGCGTCCAAAATTTGAAAATTCAAGGACTGCAAGCTTCCGATTATTACAGTCAGTATCACCCTGTTCGTTCTACATTATTGTTGGAGATTTAAAAATGACTATAAAACAGTCTTTCACAGCAGACGATATTCAAATATTTTTGGTATCTAACTTAGCTAAGTTACTAGGAGTATCAACTGATGAAATAGATATCAAAGAACATTTAGAAAACTATGGTTTGGATTCAGCCCAAGCAATGATTTTAGTAAGTAACTTAGAAAAGTTGCTCGGATTTCAACCATCTCCATTGCTTCTGTGGCATTACCCAAATATTGAAGCTCTTTCACAGCGTTTAGCTGAAGAAGTGCAAGAAGGTTCACCTGTTCAAGATACAAAGGTAGTAGCCTCTAATGCCAACACTGCACCCTCTGTTCTCGATTTAGGTGCTGAGGCTGTTCTTGATCCTACCATCCATCCCGGTGCTGCATCTAATGTACTTGTGGGTGAACCCAAGAACATCTTTATAACTGGAGGAACAGGCTTTTTAGGAGCTTTTATCATCCGGGAACTGCTGCAAGAAACTAATGCGGATATCTATTGTTTAGTGCGTGCTGCTAATGCCCAAGAAGGCAAAAGCAAACTCCAAAAGAATCTGGAACAGTATGCAATTTGGCAGGAAGAATTTACCTCCAGAATTATTCCGATTGTCGGCGATTTATCTCAGCCATTGTTAGGTATTGGTTCGGAACAGTTTCAAGTCTTAGCTGCAAATATTGATACCATTTATCATAGTGCTGCTTTGTTGAATTATGTTTTTCCCTACTCTGCACTGAAGGCAGCCAATGTTTTAGGCACTCAAGAAGTACTGAGATTGGCTTGTCAAGTTAAAGTCAAGCCTGTACATTACGTTTCTAGTGTGGCTGTTTTTGAATCCACAGCTTATGCTGGCAAAGTTGTTAAAGAACAGGATGAATTCAATCATTGGGAAGGTATTTATCTTGGTTATTCACAAACAAAATGGGTAGCTGAAAAGTTAGTCAAAATTGCTCGTGACCGAGGTCTTCCTGTAACTATCCATAGACCACCACTGATTTCTGGTGATAGCAAAACAGGCATTTGTAACACACATGACTTTATCAACTTGATGACAAAGGGCTGTCTACAAATGGGATATTTTCCTGATGTAGATTATATGTTGGATATGTCACCTGTGGACTATGTAAGTAAAGCGATCGTTTATCTATCAAGACAAAAAGAATCCATAGGTAAAGCTTTCAATTTACAACATCCTCAACCTGCTGCTTTGAAAATGCTAGTTGAGTGGATACGCTCTTTTGGTTATTCAGTTGAAATGATTCCTTATGAAAAATGGCAATCAGAGTTAATCAATAATGTGACTTCTGCTGACAATCCTTTGTACACTCTGCGACCATTTTTGCTAGAACGCTGGTCTGATGAACAACTAACTATTCCTGATTTGTATTTACAAGCTAGAAGACCCCATATTAGCTGCCAAGATACTCTTCATGCATTGGCAGGTAGTTCTATTGCGTGTCCTCCAATTGATTCTCAATTGTTTATGATTTATACCGCCTACTTGATTCAAAGTGGATTCTTAAATCTCGCTTAGAAATTCACAACTTGTGTAGGATGTTGGAAAAGTGTTTGGCTGTGATTTTAGGCACTTAGAGATCCCCCTAATCCTCCTTAATAAGGATGGGATAATAAACTCTAAATCCCCCTTAGAAAGGGGATTTAGGAGGATATCTAAACGTTAAAAAGGTAACGCACTATCCCGGATACTTTGATGCGTTACAGAAGCCGTAATACACCCTAAAAAATAATTTTTTAGTCAACGTTTTTTAGAACTCAGTACTACTGAATAGCCAATATTTCAGATGCCAGCAAGAACTCACATACTAACAGTGGCAATATAATTGCCCTGTTTTTTTATGCTCAACAATGTAAATTTTTAGTATCTACCTCTTGACAGAAGCAATCGAGGATAGAATGGTTAGTGTCGGGCACAAAAGTTTGATTTTACCTGCTGGCTTTTGATTACTCATAGAAACCAGCGCTAGCAGTTTGAAATAACCGAACTTCTTTAATGCTCAACTTCTTCGATACATAAATCCTAAGTTTGCGTTTGAATTGCTACATCTATCTAACGCATCACACAAGCATTTGAAAGGGTAATAACTTAAGACATTTATCGTCTGTTCAGGTATTACACGCACTTCATTGTAGAACGATAACCACTGTAAATGCAACGCAGCTTCATCAAGTTGAATTCACCAATATTCTTACATGAACACAACACATCAAGGTCGGAGCAAAAAAACTGCTCTTATTACTGGGGCAGCTGGTGGAATTGGGTACGAATTAGCATGTATTTTTGCTGCTCATGATTACAATCTGGTCTTAGTAGACAGAAATGGGTTAAAGCTTGTAGAAATTGCAGCTAGATTCCAAGATAAATTCGGAAATTTTGTCAAAACTATTGTTAAGGATTTATCTATCTCAACAGCTCCTGAAGAAATTTTCACGGAGTTACAAAAAGCGGATATTAATGTTGATGTGCTGGTAAATAATGCTGGATTTGGTATACATGGATTATTTTACGAAACAGACCTAGCTACTGAATTGGAAATGCTACAGGTAAATTTAGTGTGTCTCACCCATTTAACTAAGCTATTTGTGAAGGGGATGGTAAAGCAAGGTGATGGTAAAATTTTAAACGTCGCCTCGGCTGCGGCTTTTCAACCAGGGCCTTTGATGGCAGTTTATTTTGCTACTAAAGCCTATATCTTATCTTTTTCAGAAGCGATCGCTAATGAATTAGAAGGTACTGGTGTCACTGTGACAGTTCTTTGCCCAGGTTCAACAGAATCTGGCTTTCATGAGCGAACTGGTATGGCTGACTCTAAGTTACTCAAGGGCAAGAAAATGATGGATGCAAAAACAGTTGCCGAAATTGGTTTTCACGCCTTAATGAAGGGCAAAACCATTGTCATTCCTGGTTTTATGAATAAACTACTTGCAAAAAGCGTCAGATTTGTACCCAGAAATCTGGTGACAAAAATTGTGAGAAATATGCAGGAGGACAAATAAGTAGATTGTTATTTGTCATTGGTCATTTGATAATGTTGGCAAAATCTCTTTTCTTTCACTCAGGAGATGAGTTTAATCAACATTAATATTGCCAACACTTTATATGCCAGCCAAAATTCTCTACAGCAACAGCAGCAACATAATTGTTAGCAGGCACTAGCTCAAAAAGACTCCAGTCTTCAGATATCTGTAACTTGGCTGGTTCTGTGGGAGTGAGCGACACTTCAATTTGCTCTAACTGGGATAGTCCGTCTCCAGTTGCTTTTAAATAAGCTTCCTTACAAGTCCAGTAACGGAAAAATACCTCTTGCTGTTGCTTGGGAGATAGCGATCGCAACATATCATATTCTCTCGGTAAAAAGAACCGTTTGGCAAGAGCTTCTACATCAGACATCGGGCGAATATATTCTAGGTCTACACCAATTGGACGGGTGCAATTCACCGCACACAAACCCAACCCTTGAGAATGAGACAGGTTAAACTCCAGTCCACTATCAGCAAATGTATCTGCTAATACTGGTTTGCCACGCTGTTGATAATTAAACTGCACTTGTGGCGGCTGGATACCCAAATAGCGACCTAATATAGTTCGCAGGATACCACGACCAGCGATGAAACGCTGTCGGTGTTCCTGAAAATAGAACCGTTCAGCACGAGCCGTTTCGTCACTGGAAAGAGTTGCTGCTAAATTTTGCAGCTGTGGTTCTGGTTGGTCAAGTTCTATGCGCCAGACATGAATTTCATCCTGTAATAAAATTAAATCTGTCGGTGTAGGTTGCCAGAGATGATCGGTAGCGGTCATGATAATTCGTAATTCATAATTCGGAGTTCATCATTCATTAATTTAATTTTGAATCGGGTGTTAGATTAACTTTGATTAGGTGTTTATTGGCGTTGATATTATAATTTGAGAAAGTTTTTTAATATGATTATTTTTGCTTATATAGTGCATCAGCTTGAGTTAATAATTATTTTTTAAACTATTTATATTCCAGCCCGATGAAATACTTAGTGGCTTTCGTAGCTTTTTGCATATATGTTGAATAGTTTACTCATATTCTAAAAAATTTATTCCTTAATTATACTAAAATAACACTCAGTAATTTTATTTTTGGAGATGTGTAATGGGAATCTATCGTTTCCTGTTATCAATTTTTGTTGCCATAAGTCATACAGGAGTACTTGTAAACAGCTTAAACCCCGGAGTGATAGCAGTAATATCATTCTTGCTTATAAGTGGATATGTAATGACAGCCTTGATATCTAAAAATTATTTTGCTCCTAAAAAAATTGTTTGGTTCTATCTCGATAGGATTTTGAGAATTTATCCGCAGTATTTATTTAACACAATAACAGTTTTAATTATTTATTCTATCTTTGGATTAAACTCACCTTTTCTTAGTAAACCTACAGAAATTGGATTATTACAAAATCTTTTGATAATACCTATGGGATTTTATATGATTCCTTGGGTAGGAGACAAATTCATGATTATTCCACCTGCATGGTCGCTGGGTCTTGAAGGATGTTTTTATATCTTAATTCCATTTTTATTAATATATAAATTACAAAAAATATTTTTTCTATTATCATCTATAATTTTTTTAATGGCTTATTTAGGAATT
>NZ_JBALDK010000175.1:0-6871 GCF_036917455.1 Nostoc sp.
TATGCAAGCAGTATCTCTCTAAGAACCGGATGCACTGGCACTTGTCGGTTTTTGCGTAAGGCTTTTTCTTGTACTTTGCGTTTACTGTTAGGTTTAGCCTTGCGCGTTCTAGCTCGAAAATTGATATACTCACGTGGGCTGCCATCCTCGCTGTAAACATCGGTTACTCGCAGCTGTACCAAAGCACCCCAGCGCTCACCCGTGTACCAAGCCAAATCAAAAAGTAATTTGTATTTGCGACTCCTAATCTTGGTGCGAATTTTTGAGCAATCCGCATTGGAGATAACAGCAGCTTGGCCTTCTCTATCATTTTTCATTTCGACCTTCTCTTATTAACTGTTCCGGTTTAACCACGGACAATGGCTAAACCGGAACATTTCTATTTTTAGCTAACAGCTAAATCTGGCTTAATACTATTCATAGCAAGGGTTTTGCGTCCTCAGCAAATGTGCTGCTTTTACATAAAAGTGGAACATTTACATAATTTTGGCTTGCCGCTACAACGGATTTATTCACTTCTATTAATCAGTTTTTTTTAACATGGCAGCAGCAACCCTTCAACAAGTATTCGGCGCGAACGCCACACAAGACGCAACGACCGTCACAATTCGGAAAGCTGATTTTTCCTCTGTGAGTTTTACCCCAGCCACTACTAATACTGCGGATTCAATACTTGCCGCAGTTGTGGCATTTGCAGAAACGAATATCCCAGATAGCGCCGTAACTGGCGGTGACATTACAAGGACAGTTGGTATTGCCGATGGCTATCAAACTATTACAACCGTAGGCACTACTCAACTTTTGGTCTTACCAAAAACCATCAATTTCTACTCACCGTTCAACGGAACTTTTGACCCAGATAACTACTAAATCTCAATGGCACTGCTTAATATTCAGCAAGTATTTGGCGCGAACGTGGTAGAAACTCCTACCACTATTACTATCCAAAAATCAGATTTATTGGGGTTAACCCCAATCTCAAGTAATACGGCTGATAGTTTACTCGCGGGAATTATTAATACTGTGTTGCAGCAGTATGAGGGACAACTGACAGACGAGAATAATTTAGTGGTGACTGACCCAAGTGGCATACCCATTACTTACGATAATCATCTTTTTTACAACAGTACATGGGTACAGTTCTGGGGGTATCTATTCCCAAAAGGTAAATTAAATTCGTGTTTCCTTTATAGCCAAGTCAAGCCTTATGCAAATTAAAGATTATCCGTTAATCACAGCACTCTCAGACGATGACTTGTTGCTTGTACAAACTGCGAATGATAGTGCTTATAAATGCATCACAAAAGCAAACTTATTTAGCGGATATTCATCAACGGGTGGATCAACACCCACTACTCCACCAACGGCAACAGATTATCCTACTGGCATGAAACTATGGCTAGAGGGTGGCAGCTTGTTGGACAAGTCGGGTAATGCTAATCACGCAACTCCTGTTGGTAGTAGTTCTCCAACTGTTATCACCAGCACCTCTGGTAAACCAGCCTTGAAATGGAACGGGAGCGGCACGCAAGAACTACAAGTCACGCCGTTTTTACAAGGCACAAACGGCGCTACTTTGTATTGTGTATTTACTGCGTCAGATGGTAACTACAACCTCGCAAGAACTTCTGGGTTGGATGATTACTGGCGGTTTGTCTCTGGGCCTGGCTACTTTGGCACATTCAGAGGGGGGCGAATTGATAATTATCCGGCTGTAATGCCAAATAGTGGCAGTCACTTAATTAGTGTTCATGCTGAAACTGGCTATTACGAAGTGATGCTTGATAATGTTTCTCAGGGTACTCAAGTTGGGACTTTTACTCCTGGTGATAGATTCAGGATAGGAACAAATGACAAGGCATTCGGTGGTGATATTAGCCTATTGCTTGTGTACCCGAACTTCATTGGTAAGACTTTTAAAGATCACCTAGATTGCATAAGTGCCATTAAATCAAAATATCCTACATTGACAATCTCATGAGCTATTGCAATCTAGGTGATAAACCGAAAGTGACCTTTTATTTTAACGGTCAGCCACCTACTATTTACGAGTCGAATGTTTCACCTATTGACATTCAAACAGGAGAAGCACCGAATGACCGCACAGAAAACTACAATTCCGAAGGATATCAAATCACATTCAACAGCCCCCAAGCGGCATTTGGGGCAATAAGCGCAACGGTCGTAGATTACAAAATAACTTACCTAGATAGAGGCATATTTGATTCCGATACCGCCTATTACATAAAGTTAATTTCGTGTGGAGATAAAGAATTTCCGCCCGATGTAGGTGGTAAACCTGGTATAAAAATGACCTCACAGAATGTAATCATAAATAACGCAGTCAAATGCTCCATAAAAAATAACGATAATTCCAGGTGCGAAATAAAAATATTAAGTAATGGGGCTACCATTTTTCGTGCCGAGGGTGAATGTCCGGTACATTTTACCGTGGCTTGCGCTCGTTGCCCTGAAGGAACTTGTGAATGTCATAGCGATAGTTATCCAGGATACTGCTGCAACGACTGTGAAGCGACATCTGGAAAAATTGAGGCGATAAGCAATCAATTGAGGTCAAAAAATGCCAGATAACTGTAGTGATTTATCAGCAAAAATAGCGGCATTATCTGGGCAAATCGCAGGCTTGAAAATACTTACTGAAGTTGAGGTAAGGACAATTGCCCAATCCGTTGTCGATGGTGCTAAACCTGGTATCGTTGCCACTACCAAATCTGCACTAGAACCTGGGATTGCTAGTGCAGTAATAGGCGGTATTGCAGTAGTAATAGATAAACTTAAACCAGACATTAACCTTACTAAATTTTTGGCAAAGCAAGGATACGATAGTGGTAAAGCTGCTGAAAAGTTATCCAATGATGCACTAGCAAAGTCATTAGCAGAAGCACGCGCAAGACTTGCAGCCGAAGAAGCGTTGCGCGGAGAAATAGGTGGTATACGTGCTGTCGCCAATTCTGCAAAAGTAGAGAGTGCTGGTGCTGTAGGTAAAGCTGCATCTGCGTCCAAAGAAGCTCTCGAGGCTGGCAATGCTGTAGGTGGATTAAGAGGAATCGTAAATGGTATAGGCGCTAAGGTGGACGGCTTTGGGCGAGCGATCGCAAATTTAGAGAGTGCTGTGGGAAATGCTGTTACCAGTGCTGCCAAGGCAGTGGGTATAAGTTCTGAAGCACTTGCGGCGACGGGAAGATTAGCTGGCAAAGTTTTTGAAATCTTTCAGGTCGTTGGAACACTGTTCACCATAATTGAACAACTGGAGACGCTGAGAATCCTTGGTGATCGGATTGACGCTGTTGAGCGTGGGCTGGAATTTCTTGGTAATAGCGTGTCCGGCATTCTGGGTAAATTGCTAGGACTGCAAAATCGGATCTCAAGAAATGAAGCAACCATAGTTGACGTAAAGGCGATCGCAGTTGATGCCCGTTTAATTGGCGAAGGTGCAGCAAGGATTGGTGGTGCAGCACAAATCACTGCTACAAGGGCGGAAGCGCTTGCTGCTTCAGCCAGTGGTAAAGCATCCCAAGCACAGCTTACAGCCGATGGTGCTGTCAGAAATGCCAAGGTTGCGAACGATAATGCGACGACTGCATACAAGAAGGCAACCGAAGCGCAAGGAATTAGCGAACAAGCTAAACGTATCGGGCTAGATGCTCTGGGCAAGGCAGGTGTAGCACTGACTACGGCGCTTACTGCTCTTGCACTCTATCAAGGCATAAAATCACTGCGAGGATTGCAAGGTATTCCAGGAATACCGGGTAGGCAAGGGGAGCGTGGATTTCCAGGATTACAGGGCTTGCCAGGTAAGAATGGTATAAACGGGTTGAACGGGATAACTACCGTTGTGCAAATACCTGGCACACCAGGGAAAGACGGCGCACCCGGCAAAAATGGAAGAAATGGTACAAACGGATTCCCAGGAAGAGACGGGCGAGACGGAGTAGATGCAGTGCCATATAACGATACAAGTTTGAGAGCCTTTATAGCCGCCCAACACGCATCAACGCAAACTAATGTAAACAATACATCTCGCGGGTTGGTTGCAGGCGTAAGAGCATTTTTCACAACGCAATTAGCAGGAATCACAACATTAATAACTGCGATTGCAACTAATACTTATGTTGAGAAAGCTCTAAGTGTTTTGACATTTGCGGCAACAGTACATAATGCCTTGATGCTATCAAATAACCTTGGTCAAACTTTTACAACAATAGTAGATCAAGTCGTTGGGCTTATACTGCCAAAGGGTTTAGATGGCACGCCAATTAGTTTCAGCAATGTGCTTGGGAAAGCTGTCCACGAAATTATTGCAGACAGCATTGGTGAAGCAAACTATCAAGAACTTTCAAAAGAGTGGCAAGCAGCGAACCGAATTTATCAAGCTGCGAGTAACGTCTTCAATCAAATTTCCAATCTTGGCGCTGTAGTGATTGGTGGTTTGGAAGTCATCGGAGGAAATGTAGGCAAGATTGGCAATGCCTTAAGGAAAGGAGGGGTGCTTTTAGAAAATGCCTACTCCTACATGAATCCACAGCCAAACCTCAAAGGGAAGTTTTTCGATAAATTGCAGCTAGTAGGCGATAACTTGCAGGCAATCGCAATGGTAGTCGCAGTTCCAGTAGCTCTGGTGGCTGCCTTTGGAGAGACTCAATCCAGCGTTGAAACACTTAAGAGAGAAATAGGACAGATTGACCCTAAGGACAAAGACGGGAATCCAATTCGTAACGCTGACGGGACTATTGTTCATTGGCAACCTGGCTTAAATACACCTGAACCGGCAGTAGTTGCACAAGTCGGAGAACAGGGCAAGGCTGATTCAACAAACATCATTCAATTGGTGCTTGATGACCTTTTTAATGCAAACGAATAATGACAAAAATAATCGTACCTGCTTCACCTCCAGAAGATTCCCTTCCCGATAACTTTGATCCGTTTGAACACTTGCAAGCGGTGTACATCCCGCAGCATAACGCAGCAGTAGCACTGTACTTTAAGGATTTACCAACAGACTGGAAGCCAAATATTGCAAGCCCTCGCAGTGCATTGCGTGTAGCTTGCACTATGACAGACAATGATAATCAGTTAATGATGAATTTGCGTCATCATTTGCTATTCGATTTACTAGGATATGGAAAATCTGGATTATCAATTTTTTATGGTAGTAAAGAGAATTACGATCCTCCAGTAGTTGGCCATCCCAAAATAGTTTTTTATTTTTCACAAGATATTGCTTCCGTCCCAGTAGGGGGAACTGTTTATGACGCTGAATGTAGTGTCAGATTAATGAAATTGCAAAACACTTCGGAAGATTTACTTCAAAAGTTAATAGAAATAGCTAATGAAGTTAAAACAAAATTTGTTCATGAATCATCTGGAATTATTCATGCTAAGGGAAATCTTTGTGTTAGCTATCATGACACAGTAAATGGTTTCGCTAAAGGTTCAAAAATATTAGCTAATGCAGAAACCTCTGCAATAAATATTTATCAACTTATTTGTGATTGTATTGACATTGTTTTCGATGAAACGAAAATTACTGTCCACGATCCAAAAAAACCTAGCACTGTGGGAATACCTACTACGACTCAATTAATTATGGGTAAAACCCGAAAATTACGGGCTTATCGACCTGTAGTAAATGTTAGATTCAGATATGCTTACGCAATTATCCCAGGGAATCCAAGCCCAACATTTTTAGTCGATACGACACATAGATACAAGCCTTTGGTGAAAATTTAAACCCTACTAAAATTGCCTGGAGATATACATATCTCCGGGAAATAAACCACGCAAAAACTGTTGCTATGGTTGAGTTGCAACAAAATCCCCTTAAAAAACAAAATGGCTTATAAAGACATTAGTCGTGGTGTTCGTTTGGCTGCTGATCATGCCAAATACATCACATGGCTACAAAAAGATACAGAAGGTAGGCAGGCAGCGTATGCAGCAATTACAACCCCTGCCAATAGGGTAAAACTGAGCGAGTTTCTGGCTATATTATTCCATTTGATCAAAATGGATCGGGACTTGTTTATCTTCCTACCAGATTAATCGCAGCTGCACAAGCTGGTAGAGGTTCAGCCCTTGCTACAACCATGAAGGGAATAGTTGATGAGTATACTTTCAGTAGTTCTGAAATTGCAGCTCTAACGACTCCTGACGTTCTTGAAAATGTTAAGAAATTCAAGTTTGCTAAATTTACAGTTATTCAACGGGTACAAACAGCTACTACTAAGGAAGCTTCTCGCATTACAGGCAGACAATATTACAGACATGAAAATGATTCTGTTACCACTCATTTCGGAAAAAAATTAGCTGCTGATACCTACGACAGTGTAGTTACAGCTATCAAGACGAAATCTGCATTTAATGCATTATTTACTGGAAGCGAAAATGCTTTAGCTAGCAAATATCGCTTTGTCCCAGAAGGTGTATAAATAAATGTCAATTGCTTCTGACAATAATTTGCTGTGGGTTCCGCCAGACATCGCCGATTTACTAACTGTGTCTGTTGAGGGAGAAGCGGACGATTCTACTGTCCAAGGAATGCTTCTTATCAACGGTGCTGCTAATCAGTGGTTGTCTGGCTCAATGGACGATTACACCTATTTTGAGCTACTAAACCATTATGGCATTGACCCACTAGGCTTTGTCGGTGAAGTCGAAGATCACATGCAATTGCTAATTAGATGACCAGAATCTTGCAGCTAGGGATAGAAAGTAATTGGCATTTGCAATACAGTAATTCTTTCCCTGCTGTAAGTTACTTAAATGATTCAGCAGGGAAGCCGATTTATCAAAGGATAACTGAAATAAATATCCCTGTAGTATTTGATAAAACCATCATTGCTGTATCCGT
>NZ_JBALDK010000176.1:0-17337 GCF_036917455.1 Nostoc sp.
CATAATAAGTTTTTCTTTTTGGTTTCCCAAATTAGCTGTTTGTAGACGTTTTTTAAGTTCTTCTTCGCTCTCTGTGATTTCAATCCTAAAAGGGCCGCTCATGGTTATTTTAATTTATCGAGTTTGTTTTCTCCATTATATGCAGCTTCATATAAAATTGGTATAACTCATTTAAATTTTTTCGGGATCTAATAGAATTTTGATACTCTTGATGTCGTCTTTTGTCTTCGTTGATGTATTCCGTTCCACTCACTTCTTTGCTACCTATTTTGTACCTTATACCTCCTGAATGACTCCATAATATTTTCATTTCAATTCCCCTTTGACGCTGTTTTTCAGTTTTGCTAATTGCTTTTGTGCGAATTCCTTTTGGTACATGACCTTCAATTAAAGTATAATTTTCCCAATCTGTCAAAATTTTCATTCTCCCAATCTTTTTACCATCAGAATAGTTTAAAGGCAACCATAAAAATAACACTGGCTGTCCTTTACTATCGGAGCAAATTTCAGCACAAAAACAACTTGTCAGTTTTCCATATTTAATACTTCCAGGCAGAGGAAATTCTTGCATACGTCTATCAAACATAAGAATTTGATGCCGGATATGGATTAACTTTTCTTGTTGCTGAGGATTAGAACAACTTAAAATTTTATGAAGTGCTTTTGGTTGCTGAGGAAGATCCTCAATAGAAATATTATTTTCTTGGTAAAAAATTTCAGAGTTAGAAATTTTTTGATTATTAATATCTATTAAATGTAAATAAAATCTTTCATCATCTGTCAAAATTTCAAAGCGTAAAAATTGAATAGACAGACAATTATACTTTTTATCTGTAAAGTTATCTCTATGAAATTTGGCTGTAATAGCTGTTAAACTAATAGGCTGTCCATAATCAACCTCTTCCTGGAAGGGTTTATTCTCAAGTAAAGCTTCATAATAGCGAGTTAGTTGCTGAACAATATATCTGTCTTCAGCATTTTTCAATTCAAGCACTACTAACTGTTTGTTCTCACCCAACGCTAAGATGTCGCAAATTTGACCTTTAACATAATATTGTCGCTTTAGCGGGATTAATCCGAAAAGTTCTTTTAAATTCGCCCAGACAAAATCTTCTAAATCAGCTTCAGTTGCAAATTTCCAACTATTACCCGTTTTTATTAAATTCACGAAATCCATTATCTCACTCTAACTTTGGTAAATTACTACCTTTAGTATTCCCAAAGCAAGATATGATTGATACAACTGTTTATAACTTAAGCCATCCAAATAACTGCCCTACAGTTAATTGAAAGCCGCTAACTAAATCGGGAACTGGTAATATTTCTTGTTCTTCTTGTAAAAGCTCTGGTTGCTGCTTTGGTGGATAAACTAAAATAGAACGTTCATCTGGATCAATCAGCCAACCGAAGCGACTACCATACTTTAGACAATGCAAAATATTTCCGGTTACTTTAGTCTGGCTTTGATCTGGCGAAAGAATCTCAATCGTCCAGTCTGGATAAGTATTTAAGACATTAGCCACATCTCCCCGTTCATCTATGGGAATCCGTTCCCAAGCAAACACAGCTACATCTGGCACAATTGAACGTCCGCCAAAAGTACACCGCAATTCTGGAAATGCAAGAGCAACTCTTTGAGGTTTGACTACAGAATTTATATTACTGACTAATTCACCTTGAAGAATACTATGTTTTCCCTGTGGTATTGGTTTTTGAATAATTTGATAGTTGATATATTCACTAGCTGGTTTTGTTTCTGGTACTTTTAAAAACTCTTCTAAAGTTAGCGGTTTAGTTGGTGAATTTACCATTTTTTGGAACTCCCAAGTTTTTATTTAATAAATTACCCTAAATAAGCTTTTTTAACTCGCTCATCACTAATTAATTCTGATGCTGCGCCTGTTAAGGTAATAGAACCAGCTTCTAAGACATAACCGCGATCGGCAATTTGCAGTGCCAGATTAGCGTTTTGTTCAACCAATAGAATAGTCACGCCTGTAGCCCGGAGATTTTCAATAATCGAGAAGATTTCTCGGACGATCGCAGGGGCTAAACCTAAGCTAGGCTCGTCTAAAAGTAAGAGTTGTGGTCTACTCATTACAGCCCGTGCGATCGCTAACATTTGTTGTTCTCCACCACTAAGAGTTCCTGCTAGTTGATTGCGTCTTTGTGACAAACGGGGAAATAGCTCAAATTGGCGCTGAATATCTGCTTTTATCTCAGCTTGATTGGAGCGAATATAAGCACCCAAAAGTAAGTTATCAAATACTGTTTGTCGCGCTAAAACTCTTCGTCCTTCAGGACAATGGGCGATACCAAGTTGTACAACTTCGTGAGTTTGGCGGCGGGTAATATTATGTCCATTATAGATAATTCCGCCACTCTTAGGATTAACAACTTTACTTATGGCGCGGAGTGTAGTAGTTTTACCAGCACCATTAGCACCAATTAGAGTAACTACTTCACCTTTTTGAATAATTAAATTAATCTTTTTCAGAGCTTGAATACCGCCATAATTAACATCAAGTTCTTGAACTTCTAAAATTGTGTAGTTTAGTCTACTATCGGCTTTCATGGGCAGTTTACATCCAGAAATGTTGATTCAAAACCTAACATACATCAATCATACATTTCTTAAAACAGTGCATCAGTCTACCCCATCGTAGACATTGCTTCAACTTAAAACAAATGCCAGAATACTGCAATCTTTATGATGTACCATTAATTACTGATAAACATATCAAGTGTCCTGTGGTAAAAGCAGCAGATATTGGTAGCAAGCGACTAATTAATTTAGCACCCGATGCATGGGTACAGTGGGTAACACAGCGTCCTGAAGTCGTGGCGAAAGAAATTCTTGGCTCTGAATTTCACTGGATAAGCCGCGAAACAGATGTTTTAGTGAAGGCATACAGTGCCACTCACGGGGATTTTCTGGTATTAAATGAACTACAACTGCGTTACACAACACAGATGCCTCTAAGGATGAGAGCTTATGCAGCCCTAGCACAAGAACGCTACCGATTACCAACTTACCCAGTACTCATCAACATTTTACCGCCTCCATCCACCTTAACTATTGTCAATAGTTACGAACAGGAATTTTTGGGATTACGTGCCATCCAAGATTATCGCGTGATTAATTTGTGGGAAATCGATGCTGAAATAGTGTTTCAGCAACCACTACCATCGTTGTTACCCTTTGTGCCAATCCTGCGAGGAGGGGGAGAGATATCAGTTGTGCAACGCGCATTACAGGCGTTACGAGCAGATGAACAGTTGAACGAATTAGAATCATTACTGGCATTTTTTGCTAGCTTTGTCTTAGACACGCCTTTAGTGCAACAAATCATGAGGTGGGATATGGCAGTATTGCGAGAATCGCCTTGGTATCACGAAATTGAGCAAAGAGGTATTCAAGAGGGGGCGCGACGGCAGTTAATCCGAGTATTAGAACATCGCTTTGGCGAAATTTCCCATGAGGTAGAGGTAAGGCTTGAGGGCAAGAATGTGGAACAATTAGAAAATTTAATGGATAGCGCGATCGCAGTAAATTCTTTAGACGAATTTGTGCAAATTTTGTCTACATGAATTCCATCTGAGATTTCAAGTTACCATAAATCTCACTTACTGAGTGCATCTATACCTTAATGACAAAGCCTGCTGATGTCAGTACCAAAAAATTAATCAGTCTCGCACCCAATAACTGGGCAAGATGGGTAACACAAATTCCTGATATTGTTGCTGGGGAAATTCTAAATAGTGAATTTCAGTGGATTAGTCGGGAAAGTGATGTTTTAATCCGTGTCAGTAGTCCCCAACATGGAGAATTTTTGCTTCTCAACGAATTGCAGTTACGCTATCAATCCCAAATGCCGCGTCGGATGCGTGCTTATGCTGCACTTGCAGAAGAAAAATATAACTTACCAACATACCCCGTTCTGATCAATATTCTGAAAACTGGTAACAACGAAATACCCACAAGTTTTACATCAAATATTGCAGGATTACGGGCAATACAAGATTATCGGGTGATTAATTTGTGGGAAATTGATGTCAATATTGCTTTTCAACAACCCTTACCATCCTTACTGCCATTTGTACCCATTCTCAAAGGTGGTGAAAATGAATCTATTATTAGAGAAGCATTGCAAATTCTCCGTGCTGATGAAGAACTCAACCAACTGGAAACAGTTCTAGCTTTTTTTGCTACGTTTGTTTTAGAGAATACACTCGTTCAAGAAATCATGAGGTGGGATATGACGGTATTACGTGAGTCACCTTGGTATCAAGAAATTTTACGCGAAGGGGAAGCACGCGGAGAAGCACGCGGGGAAATGCAAGGAATACTTTCTGCGATTGAAATTAATTTAGAGTTGAAATTTGGCGCTCGCGGCTTACAATTGATGCCACAAATTAATCAGATTCAGGATTTGGAGCGTTTGAAGACAATTGTACGGAATATTGTCACTGCAAATACTATTGAGGAATTGCAACAGATTTTGTAATTCTCAAGTTAGTTATCATTCATTACCCAAATAAGCTTCAATTACAGCTGGATCGTTTCTAACTATAGATGGTTCACCCAAAGCAATCAATTGCCCAAAATCTAATACCGCAATGCGATCGCACAAACCCATAACCAATGGTACATGGTGTTCAATGAGGACGATCGTTAAATTGAAGCGATCGCGCAGGCTACGGATAAATTCGCTTAATTGCTGCTTTTCGTTGGGGTTCATCCCCGCCGCAGGTTCGTCGAGAAGTAAAATTTGCGGTTTTAATGCTAAAGCGCGGGCAATTTCCAGCCGACGCTGATCGCCGTAGGCAAAGTTTTTGGATTTTTCGTCAGCGCGATCGCTCAATCCCACCAAATCCAATAAATCTAAAGCTTTCTGCTTAGTTTTAAATTCTTCACTAGGCGCTGGTGGTAATCCCAAAACTCCTGTAATCATATTACTTTTGGTGTGTAAATGCCGAGCAATTATCACATTTTCTAACGCCGATAATTCCCCAAACAAGCGGATATTTTGGAAGGTACGGGCGATACCTAAAGCAGCAATTTGATGGGGACGCGGCTGATAAATTTCTGCACCTTGATAAATTAATTTACCACTAGAAGGTAGGATGAAAGCGGTAATTAAATTAAACAGTGTTGTTTTACCAGCACCATTAGGGCCAATCAGTCCAAAAATCTCATGTTTCTTTACACTAAAAGATACATTATTTACCGCCACTAGACCACCAAAGCGACGAGTCAATGCTCTTGCTTCTAAAACAATACTGCTGTTAGCTTCTGAAATACTATGTGACATTTTTGCATATTATTGTGAATAGTTCACTTTTGGCTTTTACGTCTTTGAAAAATATCTGGAGTAATTAGCCCTTGAGGGAAAAAGATTGTACCGATTACTATTAGTAAGCCAAAAATAATTAATCTACCATCTCGCAAAAATTGTGCTAACCAATTCGGTAAACCACCTGTATCGGCGAGACTTCGCAAAATCTCTGGTAAGGCTGTAAATACCATACCTCCGACTACCGGCCCTAAAAAACTTCTCGAACCACCAATTAAAACGAAAGTTAAATATATAATACTGGCATCAAAAGTACCTTGACGAGCATTCCAGGTATTAAGAAAGTGGGCGCTAATTGCACCTACAACCCCTGCAAGCATAGCCCCTAGTGTAAATGCTAAAACTTTGTAATAAGTTGGATCGATTCCCATTGCGCTCGCAGCTAATTCATCTTCGCGGATAGCAATAAAAGCCCTACCGACGCGGATGCGTTCTAAACGATAAAGCAGCACCATACTAATTAATAGTAAGGGCAGAGCAATCCATAAATATTCTAGTTGGGTTTGGAAAGGTTGAGGAATGCCAAAAATTCCGACAGCACCGCCTGTAATATCTAGATTTAGGGAGATGACACGCAAAACTTCCACAAAAGCGATAGTAGCGATCGCTAAATAAATTCCTCGTAACCTCAACGCTGGAATTCCCACTATTACTCCTAATAAGCCAGAAATTATCCCCGCAATTAACATCTCCAATAACAACAACGGAATGGGATATAAGCTACTGCTAGATGTCAAAACTTTTGTGGATAAAATTGCAGCAATATATCCACCTAGAGCATAAAATCCTGGACTAGCTAAAGATAATTGCCCTGTCATTAGCGGTAAGTAAAGTGATAATCCTAATAACGCCCCCAATACCATAGAGACAATTAGAGAACCGTAAGTAGCGAAAAAATCAGCCATTTTAAAAATTTTGATTAAGATTAATCAAACTATCGCTTTTGTCAACTATTAAGCTGTTAATATTTGTTCTGCCGTCAGCGCCATCTATGACACTTACATCAGGCTTGCGTCCTTGTTCTATGCCATCAGCAGTTATAGTTATAAAAACTGCTGTGTTAATTACTATGTAATTAAGATTTAGTCGCTTAATTTCATCATTAAAATTAAACAATATAAAGTCTGCGACATCATCATGATTTCTGGTTGTACGCACTTCTAGAATTTCTCCATCCACAAGTTCATATAAACCTTCCTCTGGACACTGTTCCAAAAATTGATCGAAAGTTAATTTTTGTTTGGTGGATGTTTTCATAGCGCTACGTCTTTTTAAACCTTCTGAATAAACCGCCGTCCTAGCAAACCTTGGGGTCTAACTAATAGCATGATAAATAATATTCCGTAGGCTACAGCTTCTTTGTAACCGGAATATTCTGCCGGCACAAAAGCTTCAACTAATCCAATGAGTAATCCTCCTAAAACTGCACCGGGAATACTACCCAAACCACCTAAGACAATTACTGCTAAACCCCGCAAACCAAATGCGATGCCGAAATATGGCCCAGCAATACTAACACTAGAGGCGACTAAGGTTCCTGCTAATCCTGCTAAAAAACTGCTGATGAAGAAGGTTAGGATAATAAAGCGATCGCTATTAATTCCTAACAAACTAGCTGTAGTCGGATCTTCTGCGATCGCCTGCATTGCCTTCCCATACTTAGTTCTATTGATAAAATAGGTAATAATTGCCACAATTACAACTGATACAGTAAAAATTACCACCTGAACGGTGCGAATGGGAATTTCCTTCTCTTGAGTACCAAAGTTAATAGAAGGTGGTAAATTCCCATAAGTATCTGCGGGATATGTGTAACTTTCTGCGCCTACCAAATACTGGATTAAGTTTACAATTACCACTGCTACTCCCAAGCTGGAAACAACAGTTAGTAAGGGATCAGATCCTTGACGACGCAAAGGTTGAAAAGCAACCCGTTCCATCACTATTCCGATCAATCCCGCCAAGGTACTTCCTAAAATTAAGGCTATAGCAAATGGTAATTCTATTGGCAAGGCTGCATTAGCTAGCAAGCCATTAAATCCAAAGCTACCACCCATAAGGGCATAAGTGAAATATGCACCCAAGGTAAAAATTGCGCCATGAGCTAAATTAATGATGCCCAAAATTGAATAGACTAAGGTATATCCCAATGCAAAAATTGCATAGATACTACCGATAGATAATCCGTTCAGAAATTGTTGCAAAAATAGAGTGATATCCATATTGCAACTATTTTATAAATACGAATTTTCCAGTGTTTCCATCTTTATCCATCTTAATTTGGGCGACGTAAAATTCTTTTTGAATTACATCACCTACTGGTGTAAAAGCAATCTCACCTAAAGGAGTGTCATATTTTCCAGCTAGTAGTTGCTTATTCAATTCTGTCCGCAGTTTATCAAGAGGTAATGTACTGATTTTGGACTTTTTATCCAACTCTTTAAGAGCTTCAACATACACCTGTACGGCAGCAAAAGCTTGACCGGTAAATTGGGCTGGTTCTTTTTTGTATTGCTCAATATAGGCTTGGCGAAATATCTTATTAATCTCACCAGGATATTCAGGACTGTAAGCTTGAGCAATCAGCACACCATCGCAAAGGGCTTTACACACCGATAAAACATTGGGTGTATTTAGACCATTCCCACCAACAATTATGCCTTTATAACCTAGTTCTCGCAGTTGTCGCACTAAGTTACCACCATCAGCAGCTAGTCCTGAAATAATTACTAAATCTGGTTTTAAGTTAATTGCATTGGTAGCTTGGGCTTGAAAATCTGTATCAGTAGTTTGGAACTTTTGAACTGTTACTAATTCTAGCCCTTGTTCTTTAACTGCTTTTTGAAAAATCTCGGTTTCTGATTTGTTAAATGCATCATTTTGGGCGTAAAAAACTGCTACTTTTTTAATTTGAGGATTCTGTTTGAGTGCAGCTTTCAACGAATTAGGGGCAACTATCGAAACGGGGGCAGATACACGAGCCACATAATCACCGATTTCTGGAATTCCGTTGGCGGTATTTGATGCTCCAATAACTGGAACTTTCGCACGTTCGGCAACGGGGTCAGCACTAAAAGCTTGCTGTGACAAAGTAGGGCCAACAATACCGACAACTTTATCCTTATTAATTAAAGTTTGAAAAGCATTAATTGCTCCAGCTTCATCACCGCTAGTATCTTGGGGTATCAATTTAATCGGAGTGCCATTAATGCCACCTTTACTATTGAAATACTTCTCGGCAATTCTGGCTCCCACAAATCCCTCTTGACCAAGTAATGCTACGTTGCTGGTTTGTGCTAAGGCAATGCCGATGGGAATAGCACCTGATGTAGTCGTTGTCTGGGTAGTGTTAGTTGTAGTGTTATTTGTAGTACTATTTGGAGTATTTGTCACAGAGCCACCGCCACCACCACAGCCTGTTAGTAGCAAAGCGCAAGTTGATAATAATGCTGTTGTCTGAGCGATCGCGTTGTTCATCGTTAAATAATCATGTAGTTATTAGATATTTTGCAAAAGCTCATGCTAACTTTCATAATCTGCAAACAAAATGACGCAGATTTAAACTTTTGCACGAATTCTATTAAATCACTCTTATTTCACCATGCAAAGAGAAATATTCAAAGTGCTTCTAAATACAAATTATTATAATTAGTAATGATTTTATCATTCCCCGGTTGTATTTGGGGATCGCTTTGTCAGTTCAGTTTACTACTAAGTAAGTACTTTTAAACCCCTTTTTCGCTACCAGGTAATCCTTTAGGTTCGTAGTGACGGCAACCGTTACATGGGCCGTCGGGATTAACAGCACAACGCATGTAGCCAGAACGGGCATTAAATTTGCAGCTGATATCGCCAATCAGATAACCCACCCCTTCTAAATAATAGCGATCGCTTTCAACCTCTCTAAGGTTTTGCCGTCCCTGCACTACTGAAAAATTCATGGCTGCTTGCCTCATCCGTAGGCGCGATCGTGCATGGTTTTTGCGGATCGCCCACAAGGAAATCAGGGACGGTAAAAAACCAACGGCAATTACTAAAAGTGTCTTTAACACCTTCTTTTTACCTCTTCTGTGCGCTGATTGATTGTCCCTGATGTTACACTCCGGTTTACAGAAGTGCAAAGATTAGGGCAGTTTTGCCTAATTGCAACCATAGTTGTTGGCAATTAGTAATGGCAGTGTAATATCTAGCAATTTTAACGAAGAAGTTCTTTCTGCCACTTCAATCAGCATAACTGTTACAACCCCAGGCGTGAACTGCCGTTGAATGTTGATAATTTTAAGATTTGTTGACTAATGCCTTTTGGCACAAACGTCTTATGTCAGTCTCCACCCGACTTTTGTTTTTTCTGTGTCGCTGCGATGTTAATCTTTTTTTGCTTTGCTGACGAAGTTGTTGTGCTAGCAGTGCGGCTTCCCTTTCGGCTCGAAATAAATCAACTTTTCGCGTTGTCAAAATAAATGATTCGTCAGGCTTTCGTTTTACCCAAGGGACGCTAACTGCGAAATACTGACAAATCTCTTTACCTAGCTCTTTCTTCAAGAGTGGGTAACATTTTTGACTATTGAGTGTGTTAGCGATCGCTTTTAACTCTAATATCGCTGCTTCTAATTCTCCCGCCATCCGATTAATCCGCTCGACTTGTGTTATCAAACGCTCCCGTTCACTGACGATTTTCTCCTGTTGGGGTTGCAGTGGCACAATTGCAGTATTTACAGGTGTAGGCTGCAACATCGAGACTTTCAGCAAAATGGGCTTTTTGTCCGTGTCTGAGATTTTTTTCATACTACCTCAAGTAAGGCTAGCTGACTTCTAAGGCATTTTAGCAGTAAATAGTATATTTGTACTATATAAATTTTGTATACCAGATTTAATCTGATAAATTCTGCTTATGACTTACGCGAAACGATATTGCTCCTACCTATGTTATAGCAACAGCCAAGGTGGTTAGGACATCAACAAATGATGAAACTTAGACACAAAAAGACTTTTTACCCAGTCCCCAGTCCCTTGCTATATTTGCGTAAGTCCGGCTGGTGTGGGCAAAACGGAACCTGAAGTAGTTCCACCAGCGCGGATAATATTTCTATAAGACTCGTATTTGATTTTTGAAAAAAATGAGATTAAGAATATACGAAATCGCTGATACCGAAGAAATTATGAAATTGTTTTTTGACACTATTCATGAAGTGAATATTCGTGATTACACACAAGAACAAGTAGATGCTTGGGCTCCAGTAAATATGAATATTGATGTTTGGATTAAAGGTTTAGGAAGTAAGTTTACTTATGTAGCAGAGGAGAATGGTAAAATTATTGGTTTTGGGGAATTAGAAGCTAATGGATATATCGATCGTTTTTACTGTCATAAAGATTTTCAAAGAAAAGGGATTGGTAAAAAAATCTTAGAACAGCTTGAATCAAAAGCAAAAGCTTTAGGAGTTGAAAAGTTATTTACAGAAGCTAGTATTACAGCTAAACCTTTTTTTGAAAGGCAGAGTTTTATTATTGTGAAACAGCAAGAAGTAGAACGTAGAGGGCAAAAGTTGATAAATTTTATTATGGAAAAATCAATTTAGTCATTGTAAGAGGTTGTTTGAAAAGTATTTGGCTGTGATTATTAGGCACTTAGAGATCCCTCCTAGCCCGCACTGGCTCCCCTTAAAAAGGGGGAAACGGAATCAAAGTCTCCCAATTTATCGGGGGATTTATGGGGAGCTAAAAGTATTTGATACATCACCAAGGACTTTTCAAACATCCTCTTAGGCTAAAGCTGTAACACACCCTACTTAATACTTACTTTCTAAATAGTCTCTGAATTAATTTTAATTTGCAGTTTTTCTCGTAATTTTTGTGCTTGCCGATAAACATCTGTACGCCCTTTATTTAGATTAGGCAATTCTGCTGATTCCAAAGGCTCAATATAATAACTCAAGGGAGTTCTCATTGCCCAAATTCCCATTGAAGGAAACAGAATTAAGACAAAAATAAAAGGTGAGAAAGGCAAAAATGGTAATTTGACTAGTCGTTGCAATTTCTGGAAATTAACAGCCCAAGGATGTAAAAATTCACTCCCGATGCAAACTACTGGCAAAATAGGAATATGATAGCGATCGCTCAATTTAACAAAACTCACATCAAACTTTTCTAGTTGATAGCGTCTTTTCCAACCTTTCAGAGGGCCGCGGATACCTTCAGGTGCATATAAAATAATTTTATCTTGGGCCATAGCTGCCTCAAAATCATCTAACTCGGCTCGCACACCGCCCAAAACCTGCGACCATTTAGGTGGTAGCCACCAAATCACCCAAGAATGATCGAATAATGCTGGACTTGCTACGGGTTGTACTACCCATCCTCTAGCTTCGCTTAATAAATAACCCAAAGTCAAAAAATCCCAAGGAAAACACATCCCTGCATGATTCATTGCCACAATCAACGGTCCTGTTTGCGGCAAGTTTTCGACTTGTTTTAATTCTCCCCGAAAATAGTATTTGACGATGGCCCTGAGAACTTCTTGGCGAAAAGCTTGTTGATATTTGGGATCAAATTCACCAATTTCTTTTCGGGGTGAACGGAAACCAAGACGCAACCAACGAATTAGCATCGCCAGATAAAATCCGCCAGGAATTAAAAACAATCCATATTCCAGCCAATTCCAACCATCTGGATCGGTGTAATAGTGCTGCCAATGGCGGTTGAATAAAATTAGCCAGCCTGGAGGATACCAGAGGCAAAACCAATCAAACCAGCTAAATATATAGCCTTCACCTGGTGCATTTTCCAGTTGAGTGTCGAGGAGGTTTTCGGAGTGTTGATTAATCAAAGCGGTTAAACATCGGGCAAATATTTGATTAAAACCGCATTATAACTTTATAGTTTTGTGATTGAAATCTTACCATAGAAGTAAAATCAACTACAGATTTTGAAACCAATTTTAGATTTGGTTGTCAATTCAAATAGGATTGCTGCTATAGCAATCCTATTTGATTTCTGAATCACTCGTAGAGGTAAGGGATTGGGGACTGGGGACTGGGGACTGGGAAGAAGGAATAAAAGTGTACTGAGTTTTTTTTCAAAAATCAAATATGAGTCCTATATAGAGAGTATTTATAGTGGAAAAACTCTGTTTGGCATGAAGTATTGCAATTTAACACACTACCTATAAATTTGTAGTAATGCGTGATGCTTGAAAATAATCAAACTGTTGGAATACTATTTTGGCATCACATAGCCAAAAAAATTTAATATTTATTTTATAGTTAGCTTATTTTGTCGCACTACTTAAAACAGCGAATGGTTATCAGAAGTATCGCAAACGAGTTAAATCAGTGAACAGCAATCAATAAAGACTAATAAATAATATTGGATTTCGTCAAAAGATGAAATTGATAACAACTAATGACTGTTGAAGTTCTTCCTTAAGTTGGAGACAAATGGCGAGACACCTGTCTTAATCTTCCTATTATGAAACTAGGAAAGCTACTAAAAATTTCAGATTTAATCCGTGAACTTCGGCAGCAACTGGATCTATCTCAGGAAAAGTTTGCCGCGAAGTTGGGAGTTTCTCTGCGAACAGTCAATCGCTGGGAGAACGGATCTACAGTGCCTTCACAGATGGCACTAAAGCTGATTGAAGAAATGCTACAAAAGATGGGCAAACCAGGCAAAAGACTAGTGAACGAGTATCTCCCAAAAGCGGAGCAACGGGAGGACTCTTAAGATGATGGTGAAAGTACCCACAAAAATTTTGATGATGCGCTCTTGGTTACTAACTTATGGTGTGATGATTCTAGTAGTCATAGCGGCGCTGCTATTGACGGGACTGTTGCTACCAGTCTTAGATCCGAGCGTATTTACATTATTTTATGCTGCTGTGGCAGTCAGCGCCTGGTATGGTGGCATGGGACTTGGAGTATTGGCGATCGCTCTTTCTGTAACAACTGCGCTCTATTTTTTGATCGAGCCAGTCTATTCGTTCGATTTACTCAGCTTGAACGTCTTAGTACAATTAACCACATTTTCACTAGTATCCTTCTTAATTACTGCCCTCTCTTCAGAATTGCGAACTGCCAGAAGCAAAGCCGAGACAAGCCTGAAATTGTTGCAAAATAGCGAAATGCGGTTTAGCCGACTGGCAGAATCCAACATCATTGGAGTCATTGTCACTAATATCAAGAACGGCTCCATTATGGAAGCCAATGATGCTTTTCTGAAAATGGTCGGTTATACGCGAGAAGATTTGTCTGTTAACCAAATAAAGTGGCGTGAGATTACCCCACCTGAGTATCTTCTATTAAGTGAGCGTTCAGTAGAAGAACTGAAAACTACTGGAGTCTGTAAACCCTTTGAGAAAGAATATATCTGCAAAGATGGCAAAAGAGTTCCCGTTTTGCTCGGTTCTGTCTTGGTGGAAGACAATGAAGAAACTGTCATTGGCTTTGTTGTTGATTTGAGCAAACGCAAACAAGCCGAACAAATCTTGCGGGAAAAAGAAGAAGGTCTGAGGTTAGCTAACGAGCGTTTTGAATTAGCAGCATCTGCGGTCAATTGTCTTATTTATGACTGGAATCTAGAACATGATACCGTTGACAGAACCGATGGGTTAACGCGTATTTTGGGCTATTCCCTTGACATTGCTGAACCGACAGGTAATTGGTGGCTTGAACTTGTTCATCCAGAAGATTTGCAGCGCGTACAAGTTGCTTTGGCAAATGGCGATCGCTATGCTACCGAATATCGCATTCGCAACCAAGATAATCAGTACATCTATATACTGGATCAGGGGATAGTGGTGCAACGGGATGCTGATGGAAAAGCAGTACGTATAGTTGGCAGCACTACAGATATTAGCGATCGCAAGCAAGCAGAGAAAGCGATCCAAGAAAGTGAAGAACGGCTCAGGAGTTTTGTCAAAGCAAATATAGTTGGCATTATCTTTGGTGATGTGAATGGTAGCATCACTGAAGCCAACGACGAGTTTTTGCGAATTGTGGGTTATACCCAAGCAGATATCCAAACAGGTAGATTGCGGTGGAGTGATATCACGCCATCTGAATATCAATATTTAGATGAACTGGCTCTTACCGAGGCTATAGCGAAGGGAACCTGTACACCTTATGAAAAGGAATGTATTCGCAAGGATGGTTCTATTGTCCCAGTTGTAGTTGGCTACTCCCTTTTAGGAGAATCGCGGCATAAATCAGTTGCATTCATTCTCGATATTAGCGATCTCAAGCAAGCTAAAAAAGCACTAAGTCAGAGTCAAGAGCAATTTCAAGCTTTTATGGACAATATTCCCGCCGCAGCATGGATTACCAATGCAGACGGACGTGTACTTTATCTGAGTCCAACTTATCTGAGCATATTCGATGTCGCAAAAAATAAAGCGATTAATAAAAACATTTTCGACCTCTACCCAGCCAAAATCGCTCAACCCCTCCTTGATAATATTAGAATGGTTGCCCAGACGAATCAGGTTGTTGAAACCATTGAGTCTGCCCCACGCACAGATGGCACTCTGGGCGAATTTTTGGTGTATAAATTTCCCATTGCAAATACCTCTGGGCAACTTCTCGTAGGAGGGGTTGCAGTTGATATCACCGAACGCGAACGCATCCTTCGCGAACGCAAGCTTGCAGAACTTGCTTTGCAAAAGCGCAGCGAAAGACTCAAACTACTCTCTGAAACAACCAGTGATCTGCTTTCAACCGAGCGCCCCTTAGATTTAATGAACAGCTTGTTTAACAAACTATCGGCGCAAATGGATTTGCATTTTTACTTCCACTATCTAATTGAGACGCACGAAAATCAGCAGAAACTTCGATTAGTAGGTTGGAACGGCATCAGTGATGAAGTATTTCAAGCACTTGAATACCTAGAATTTAATCAAGAGATGTGCGGACTAATAGCGCAAGAACGCCGTCAAATTGTCGTCAATGATGTGCTGAACTCTACTCATCCAAATGCCCACATTCTCCAGAATTTGGAAATTACAGCCTATGCCGGTCAACCGTTAATTGCTCAGGGAAAGCTGCTAGGTGTCCTTTCCTTTGCCAGTCGCACCCGCACTAACTTCACCTCTGGGGAAATAGCCCTACTGCAAGCAACCTCCGATCAGGTGGCGGTTGCTCTGGAACGCGCCGAGTTAATGACTTCGTTACAGCGACGGAAAGAAGAATTGATCCAAGCTAACCGGATTAAAGATGAGTTTTTGGCGGTTCTTTCTCACGAACTTCGCACGCCGCTAAACCCGATTTTGGGATGGTCGAAGTTACTGCAAACGAAAAAGTATGATGAAGCAACCACCACTCGCGCCCTCGAAACCATTGAGCGCAATGCCAAGCTTCAGACTCAACTAATTGAAGACTTGCTGGATGTCTCTCGGATTTTGCAAGGTAAACTGAGTCTGAATATTGCTCCTGTGAATCTGGAAATGGCGATCGCATCTGCAATAGAAACTGTACGTCTAGCCGCCCAAGCAAAATCTATTAATTTGCGATTTACGATTGCGGATTTTGGATTAGAAAATTATCACATAAATTTAGAATCTATCGATTTTAACAACCAACCTGACAATCTAAAATCCCAAATCCAAGTTGCTCTTCCAGTGCCCCAAAGGTGCGATTCAAAATTTATAGTAACAGGTGATTCCGGTCGCTTGCAGCAAGTTATCTGGAATCTACTTTCTAATGCGATTAAGTTTACGCCCCAAGGTGGAGAGGTAGAAATTAGTTTAGAGTCTGTTGGTTCTCAGGCTCAACTTCGAGTCAGTGATACAGGTAAGGGAATTAGCCCAGATTTTTTACCATTCGTATTTGACTACTTTCGACAAGCTGATGGTGCAACTACCAGAAAATTTGGGGGCTTGGGATTAGGATTAGCTATTGTTCGTCACATCGTTGAGCTACATGGAGGCACAGTTAAGGCAGAAAGTTTAGGCGAAGAACAGGGAGCAACTTTTACAGTTATGCTACCGACGATCGAGATTCATCCAGATAGCCACCAGATTGATGGACAACCCGCTCGTTTGCCCGATCTAAATGGGGTGAAAGTTCTACTTGTGGATGATGAGCGTGATACGCGAGAGTTAATTGCTTTTATTCTAGAGCAATCTGGCGCGGTAGTAACTCAGGCAGCATCGGCTGTGGAAGCATTACAAACTATACCTCAGTTCCAGCCAAATTTGCTGTTAAGCGACATTGGAATGCCAGAAGTAGATGGCTATATGCTGATCCGTCAAATCAGAGCCATGTCACCAGAACAAGGAGGGACAATTCCAGCGATCGCTCTTACCGCTTATGCAGGTGAGGCCGATCGTCATCAGGCAATCGCCGCCGGATTTGGGCAGCATATCACCAAACCTGTGGAACCAGCTAAATTAATTCGAGCGATCGCAAACCTCATTTATAGTCGTAGCAATCTGCGTTAGATCCACAACTTCTCAAATAAGTCGCAGACTGGTGTTAATTGAGAGACTTAATATAAATACTTACTTTCCTGCCAACTCTTGCAAAAAGTTGTGTTGTGCTTATCGAAGTTCCACTTCCGAGTTGGCGCTTTGAATGGTCTGCATGGCGTTTTGATAAGATGAGCCACTAAATAGCCTAGACCAACACCAAGAGCCATTGCTAAAAAAATCCATAAGGTCAGGAAGCGGTCAATAAAAGAGAGGCGTTTTGAAGAGTTCATACAGCTGACATAATTTCAAGTTTCATAATCGGATATCGCCCTTGAACAGGACTATTTTTTACTACGATGCACATTATATCAATCTCTAATTTACCCATTCATCAAATCCAGTATCTGACAGCAGCTTCTGGTGGTATTGGTGTTGTCGAGAGATATTTACCAGTTTTATTAGGAGAAGTTGACTATTTACCTAATAGACATCTCCGAAAACGTTCAAAGCCTTTATGGGGCTAGACTATAGCCCCTAAACGCAATCATTCTAAATTAGCTAGTCTGTACGAAAAAATAA
>NZ_JBALDK010000177.1:0-42444 GCF_036917455.1 Nostoc sp.
TAGAAAAACTAAGTTATGTTCTATCTATATTTCTTCTAGTACAATAAAATTTATACTGTATAAAAAATACAATCAACTGTAATTATACTTAAATAGATCGGAGTGACCCAATACGATTTATTTTTAGGATTTTGCGATCGCTCTTATTTAGAAAAAGCTAGACTTTTTAACTAAAAAGCCACTGCATTTAAACTCAAGTTAGGTCTAGCTCCTAGCTTGATGTGAATGAATCTAGTTAATCAACAGTTCTGGTGCTACCAATCCTTTTTGGATCGCCAAGACTGCGGCTTGAGTGCGATCGCGTACTTCTAGTTTCTGTAAAATAGCATGGACATGAACCCGCACTGTACCAGGGGCAATGTAGAGAATCTCAGCAATTTCTTGATTGCTTTTACCAGCTGCTACCAGTGCCAAAATTTCTTGCTCTCGCTTCGTTAGGGGATTTTCTAGGGTTCCCTCTGTTTTTGCAGGCAGCACTACAGTAGAATTACCTTCAAAAGCTGCTCTAATCTCTGTTGTTGCCGTTTGATCCCACCAAGAAGCGCCCGCAGCAACCGATCGCACTGCCAATATCAGAGACTCAGCAGGAATCCCTTTCAGACAGTAACCTTGCGCCCCGGCAGCAATTAACCGTGAAATCAGAGGTTTTTCAGAACGAGATGTTAAAACCAGAATTGGTAAATTTGGGTGCTTCTGCTTGATTTGGCGACAAGCTTCAATTCCACCAATACCCGGTAAACCTATATCCATCAAGACCAAATCTAGGGGATAGCGATTTGCTAATTCTACAGCTTGTTCCCCATCTTCTGCCTCTGCAACAATCTCCAAAGTAGTTTCTTGCTGCAACCGCATCCGCAGACCAAGCCTAAACAATTCATCGTCTTCAACAAGTAAGATTTTTGTCATTTGTTATTGGTCATTGGTCATTTGTCATTGGGGACTGGTTATTAATTCTTCTCCCCCTGCTCCCTGCCCCCTGCAGGAGCAATGCTCTAACAGTGAGATGGGTAAGCAGGGGAGGCAGGGGAGGCAGGGGAAGAGAAAGAAATAAGTGTAGAAGCAGTCTGTTTCGGTAGTAAAAAATACTAAAAATGCCTCTTTACTCCCCCTGCTCCCCCTGCTCCCCCTGCCTCAAGAGCCTATTTCACGAGGATCTCACTTTTTCGCGTTGCTCCTGCCCCCTGCTCTCATCTCCCCGGTGGTGGACAAGCTGGGAGTCGAAAACCAAATATTGCTCCCCGTGGTGAGCGATTCTCTGCCCAAATTGTACCCCCATGAGCAGCGATAATTTGCCTTGTTAAATAAAGCCCTAGTCCAGATCCTGAGACGTGGCGATCGCTATGTCCTTGATAAAACCTCTCAAATAAGTGGGGTAACTCTTCTTCGGTAAAGCCGGAACCAGTATCGAGTATTTTTACTACTTGATCGCTAGAATAACTTTCAAGTACTACTTCCACTTTACCGCCACGCGGGGTATGGTTAATGCCATTACTCAGGAGATTAGTGAAGACTCGCCCCAGTTGCAAAGGGTCGCCATCTACCCAGAGAAAGCTCCGAAAATCTGATTCGCCATAGTGCAGAGAAATATAAACCTGACGTGTTCTCGCTAATTCAGTCAGGGTAGCTATTACCTCCTCTGCCACAGTTGCCAAATTAACGGGTGATATCTGTAATTTCAACCCTTCGGCATCGTTGCGGTATACATCTAAAAGAGTTTGGACTAATTGCAGTGTACTCCGATGACTACGAGCCATTGTTTGGAGGACTTTTGCTTGCATGGGCGTGATTTCACCAAATTGCTCGTTTTGAAAATATTTCAGTGTTTCAATTGCTCCTAATAGGGGTGTTTTCAAATCATGCGTTAGGGTAGAAACAAAATCTTCACGCATGATAGCTAGTTGTTCTTGGGAGCGTAATTGTGCTTGGGTATAAGCGATCGCTTCTTCATTGCGGTGGTTGCGATCGCTTAACCAACCCGTTACCAACAAAGCCAATACTGCAATCAACCTATTTGCCAATGTTGCAGCATTAATTATTTCTCCCCCTGGGATAAACAAATTTAACAATGTTAATCCTGTGGCTGCCAGAGTGATCCCCAATACTGCTTTCCGATTCAATCGAGAATCTGCTACTAAAATCGTCCCTGTGTAGAGGTAGCCAAATACGTACTCAGGTGGTGTCAAATATTCTAAGCCGATTACGATCGCAAAGGCGATCGCTATTAGCCCATAAGTCTTCCGCCGCTCATTTATAGCTTCTTTTATAGCCACTAATCAACTTAATATTATTATTTCTAATTTACTAAAAATTTTTACCCTACAATCTTTATAACTATTTAATTCAACGATTATGATTTATCTGCAATCTATATCTGCAAATACTTACTTGAGCATTAACTCGGAAATTCTGATTGTCCAGATATAAAAATTGGTGCTGGGGACGGGAGCAATGCTCTAACAGTGAGCAGGGGGAGCAGGGGAGGCAGGGGAAGAGAAAGAAACAAGTGTATTTATAGCTATAAAGGTCGTAAAAAATACTAAAGTTTTCTCTTCACTCCCTCTGCTCCCCCTGCTCCTCCTGCCTCAAGAGCTCTTTTCACGAGGATCTCACTTTTTCGCGTTGCTCCCCTGGGGACTGAGGATTAGGGACTGAGTAGTTGCCTACAAGGGACAGAGTATCTAACACAACCTTCTCAAACCGTAATCCCTTTCAGAAAATCCTCTAAGATATTTATATTCTTTGAAACTAGCAAACTTCGAGAATGTATTGTATAGAACCCATTTGGGATCTTGGGAGAGAGGGTAAAATAAGAAATAAATGCCGTACTCCAGCAGTGTAAGCGATTCTGAGGGATTGCCGCAAAAGCGATTAATTAAGTCTGTGACTGCAAACGAGACACAGCGGTTGTCCGCGCTGCATCGCTACAGGGTTCTTGATACCCCTCCTGAAGTAGCATTTGATCGCATTACTCGGTTGGCAGCACGGCTATTTAATATGCCGACCGTACTAATTTCTCTGGTTGATGAGTCAAGAGCCTGGTTTAAGTCCTGCGTTGGTTTTGATGCCCGCGAAGTGCCGCGTGATGCTACGCTTTGCAGCTTTGCGGTGTTAGCAGACGAGCCACTGATTATTCCTGATGCTCGACTCGACGATCGTTTTGCCTGCAATCCGTTTGTGCAGAGTGAACCGGGAGTACGGTTTTATGCGGGTGCGCCCCTGCTCAGTCAGGATGGCTTCAATCTAGGAACGCTGTGTCTGCTCGACAGTCAGCCCCACGACCCTTTGAGCCAAGAGCAGCAAGCCACTCTGGTGGATCTGGCAGCAATGGTGGTCGATGAACTGGAACTGAGATTGGCATCTCACAAAATTGCTCAAGTCGATGCGGCGCTGTTGGAAATCACGCAAGGCGTAGTGACAGTAACGGGTGGCGCTTTTTTTGATGCATTGGTACAGCACTTTGCCAATGTTTTAGACAGCGATTATGTCTACATTGCCTTACTGGAGGGCGATCACCCCAAGCGGATGAGAACGATCGCCACTTGCGCTCACGGTCAAATCGTCGAAAACTTTGAATATCTCTTGCAAGATACGCCATGCTGGGAAGTGCTTGAGCAGCGAAAAGTTTGCTGCTACCCGCGCAATGTGCAGGCGCAATTTCCGAATGCGCCCTTGCTGAAACCGCTTGCGATCGAAAGTTATGTAGCGACTCCCTTCTTTGACTCGAACGGCACACCGTTAGGGTTGTTAGGGGTGATGGATGGTGAGCCACTAGAGAATGTGCATCTGGCAGAATCGTTGCTAACAGTCTTCGCCGATCGCATTGCGACAGAACTAGAGCGCCAGCAAACAGAAATTGCCCTACGCGAATCTGAGCAGCTAAAGCAACGCATTCTGGACAGCAGTAATGACTGCATCAAAGTTTTAACGTTAAACAGCGAAATCGTCTACATCAGTCCCGGTGGGTTGTGTCTGTTAGAAATCGATGATCCGACTTCTATCTTGAATACAATTTGGGTTGATCGCTGGCAGGGCGAAGATTACGAGAATGCCCAAGCTGCGATCGCCTCTGCCACTTTGGGCAACATCGGACAATTCCAAGGTTATCTCGCAACTGCCAAGGGCACACCGAAGTGGTGGGATAGCCGGATCACGCCTGTGCGAGATGCGTCTGGACAGGTTGTGCAACTGGTGGCAATTTCACGAGATATTACTGCTCGCAAACAAGCAGAAGCCGAACGCCTACAAACAGAAATGGCGCTGCGAGAAGCGCATGTGCAGTTGGAGTCTGCTTTAGCGGCAGGATCGGTCTACACCTGGCGCTGGAACATTGCAGGCAATCGCGTTGTTGTCAATGCTGCCTTCGCTCACCTGTTTGACGTAGACCCAGCAGACGCAACGACGGCAGGGTTGGCAATCGAGTTCTTTATCAACTCGATGCATGAGTCAGACCGTCCTCGCGTTTCAGCCGCCATCCAGCAGGCGATCGAGACGGGAGAGGAGTATACGGCTGAATACCGCGTTCATACTGCCACTGGCGAGGAGCGTTGGCTCACTGCACGCGGGCAGGTTGAATATGATGCCGCAGGCAGACCGATTGCGTTTCCCGGTGCGCTTGCTGATATTACCGAGCGCAAACGGGCACAGGAAGACCGCGATCGCTTCTTCCAGATGTCCCACGATATGCTGGCGACCATTGACAAAAACGGGTACTTCATCCAGCTAAATCCAGCCTGGACAGAAACGCTCGGATACACTCTACAAGAGCTAGGCGCACAGCCTTATATCGAATTTGTGCATCCAGACGATCAAGCAAAGACAATAGCTGAAGCGGAAGTCGTTGCCCAGGGCAAGCCTACGATCGAGTTTGAAAACCGTTACCGCGCTCGTGATGGTTCCTACCTCTGGATTTCGTGGAATGTTGTCCCCTTTATTGAGCAAGGACTCCTCTACTGCGTGGCGCGGGATATCACCGATCGCAAACAGGCAGAAGCAGCCATTGCAGCCGACCTTCGAGATACACAACTGTTGCATGACCTAAGCGTACAACTCACTAACGAAACCGATATTCAGGTACTTTATGACGAGATTATGGCAACCGCTATCGTGCTTACAGGAGCAGATGCCGGAACGGTGCAAATTCTCGATACCGTGACACAAGACTTGGTGCTGCTTGCCACGCAGGGATTTGAGCAAAATATGACTGAGCATTTTCACCGCGTGAATGCCAGTTCTAACACGTCTTGCGGCATCGGCCTTAAGAATGGCAATCGCACCTTCATTGACTTCGATGTGCCGGAGAGCGAAGACCCTGATGGTTCATTGCAAATACATCTGGAGGCTGGATACCTCTTTGGGCAGTCCACCCTGCTGATCACCCGTTCTAGTAAACTGATCGGCATGGTTTCCACGCATTGGCGAGAGTACCGCCGACCCAGCGATCGCGAGTTGCGGTTTCTCGATTTACTTGCTCGCCAAGCTGCTGACCTGATTGAGCAACGGCAGACCCAAGCAGCCCTGCGCGACAGTGAAAACCGCTTCCGCATGGCAATCGAGTCTGCCCAATTAGGCACCTGGGACTGGAATCTGATCACCAATCAATTGATTTGGGATGAGGGTTGTAAAGCCATGTTTGGGTTACTACCAGAAGCCGAAAGCAGCATTGAGGTCTTTTTTGCAGGGCTGCACCCTAACGATCGCCAACGACTAGAACAGGTAGTGCAATGGACTTTGAACCCAGCAAGCAGCGGCAAGTATGACGTAGAATATCGCACGATTGGAATTGAGGATGGGGTGGAACGGTGGATTGCAGCAAGAGGACAGGCTTACTTTGATGTAGATGGAAACCCGCAACGTTTTGTTGGTACTGTACTCAATATCACTGAGCAAAAACGCATTGAGGCGGAACGGGAACAACTCCTTGTCCGCGAACAAGCCGCCCGAGCGGAAGCCGACCGCGCCAACCGGATCAAGGATGAGTTTTTGGCAGTACTCTCGCACGAGTTGCGATCGCCCCTGAACCCGATTTTAGGTTGGATACGGTTGCTACAAAACGGCAAACTCGATCTAGCTCGGCAAACTGAAGCTTTGAAAACGATCGAGCGCAACGCCAAACTACAATCGCAACTGATCGAAGACCTGCTCGATATCTCCCGCATAATGCAGGGTAAGCTGACTTTAACAGCGGCTCCCGTGAGTTTAACCTTTGTGATTTCTGCGGCAATCGAAACGGTGCGTTTGGCAGCAGAAGCCAAAAATATTCAGATATTGCTTGACCTTAGCACGACAGTATCCCAGGTCTTTGGCGATGCGACCCGCTTACAGCAGGTCGTGTGGAACTTACTAATCAATGCTGTTAAATTTACCCCTCAAGGTGGACAAGTCACCGTCGAACTGCGGCAACTCGACGGGTTGGCTCAGATTCGGGTGAGTGACACCGGAAAAGGAATCAATCCGCAGTTCTTACCACATGTGTTTGAGTATTTCCGTCAAGCAGATTCCACTACAACCCGGAAATTCGGGGGATTAGGGTTAGGGCTAGCGATCGTGCGACAAATTGTGGAAATGCATGGGGGAACCGTCAAGGTAGAGAGCTTAGGTGAAGATCAAGGTGCGATCTTTACGGTACAACTGCCCATCATTCAGCAGACAGTCCCGACTATAGCTGAACTTGTTCAGACTAAAGCAGAAAAGACGGAAAATCCTTTAAGTAATCTGCAAATTCTAGTTGTGGATGATGATGTGGACACCCGCGAGTTTCAAGCATTTGTGCTGGAACAAAGTGGAGCGAGGGTAATCGCTGTTGCTTCTGGCTTGGAGGTATTGCAAGTGCTAGATCGATCCATTCCTGACGTACTGGTAAGTGATGTCGGTATGCCTGAGATGGACGGTTATATGCTGATACGGCAAATTCGCTCCCGCCCACCCCATCAAGGAGGAACAATTCGAGCGATCGCCGTGACCGCTTATGCGAGGGACTTTGAGCGGCAAAAAGCACTTCAGTCAGGGTTTCAAGGTCACATCACAAAACCTGTGGAACCAGAGATATTGGTCAAGACAATTGTGGATTTGCTAGACCGTTAATGGTATTGAGCCGAGATCCAGATAGGGGTTCAGCCAGGGTACCCGCAAAACAGGACACGTTGTAAATTTTTGTTGCAGAGCGTGTTTTATTGATTTACCAACTTGCCCATAAATGATATCCGGGCAATCAAAATTTTGCACGATAAAATCAACTATTCACCCCAATAGTCCCTCAAGCTTGCCCATAAACAATCATTTTTGGTGATGTTTTCATCTTCAGTTGACATCACAACCACGGGGTGAAACAACGCTAAATCAATAGTTTCGGCTACTTATTGTTACAAAACTTTACAAGGTGTCTCAATCTACACGTATCCCGCCTGTACCCCAACCAAAGCAGAAATTGCAGCCCTTGGGAAAACTGGATTTGTACCTGTAGCTAGGGAGCAATGCGATTTTGTGAGCAGGGGATGCAGGGGATGCAGGGGAGGCAGGGGAAGAGAAAGAAATAAGTGTATTTATAGCTATAAAGGTCGTAAAAAATACTAAAGTTTTCTCTTCACTCCCCCTGCTCCCCCTGCTCCCCCTGCTCCCCCTGCTCCCCCTGCCTAAGAAAGCTCTTTTCACGAGGATCTCACTTTTTCGCGTTGCTCCCTGTAGCTACCCGGTAGGTAATTGAGCGGTCAAATGCTTGGATGGAACGCTGTAAAAGTTTGGTCAAAAACTTTGAGAGAACCCTCTCCCATGCCACCGCGAAGCTCAATCTTTGCTTCATCAGACTCATGCTCAAGCGATTGGCAAATGGATAGACCCCAAATGGGTTCTATAAACAAATAATCCTAAATAACAACATAGATGAATTTAAGAATAAAAATTAAATATTCTTAACAATAACTTTAACAAAAATCTGGAAAATAGTAATAACTGAAAATACTAAACCAGATTAAAAAATGGCGGTGAGATTTTATATTACCAAATCCATCAAAATCAAATACTTAAACAGTTAATCTGTTATTTCTAAGAATTAGCTTGCTAGCACTTAAATTTAATTGATCTGGAAATATATGGGACAAGGTTTTTTGCAAATTGGCTTAACGCTGTGTATTGTCATAGCAATCACTCCGCTACTGGGTAGATACATAGCCCGTGTCTTCTTGGGAGAAAGAACACTGCTTGATTTTTTAATGAACCCCATAGAGCGAAGTATGTTCGTACTGGCAGGTGTCCGCAGAAAAGATGATATGACGGGTTTGCAGTATATCCGGGCTGTATTGTACAGCAATCTGATTATGGGTATTTCAGTGTATTTGCTGATATATTTCCAGAGACATCTGCCCTGGAACCCTAACGGCTTTGGTGCGCCCAGTTGGGATGTATTACTGCACACAACCATTTCTTTTGTAACCAATACCGACCAGCAACACTATGCTGGCGAGACAACCTTAAGCTATTTTAGCCAGGTAGCAGCTTTAGGCTTTTTGATGTTCACCTCCGCAGCCACCGGTTTAGCTGTGGGAATTGCCTTTATTCGTGGGTTGACGGGGAGAAAGCTGGGAAACTTTTATGTCGATCTCGTCCGTGGAATTACGCGAATATTGCTGCCGATTTCGATTATTGGAGCGATCGCTTTACTTGTCGCAGGTGTACCACAAACATTAGCTAAGACTCTGGATTTGAGAACCTTAGAAGGTGGGACGCAATATCTTGCCAGAGGCCCAGTGGCATCCTTTGAAACGATCAAACTTTTGGGCGAAAACGGCGGTGGCTTTTTTGGCGTAAACTCAGCCCATCCTTTTGAAAATCCCAATGGCGCTTCTAACTTGATAGAAATGATTGCCATGATTTCTATCCCAGCTGCCTTGATTTACACCTACGGTATCTTTGCCAACAACATCAAACAAGCTTGGCTACTTTTTTGGATGGTGTTTGTGATTTTTGTCGTTCTGGTGGGAGTGACAGCCGTGGGAGAATTGCAAGGCAATCCCCTGGTTAATAACGCCTTTGGATTAGAACAGCCCAATTTAGAGGGTAAAGAAGTTCGATTTGGCTGGTTACAAACGGCATTTTGGGCAGTTATGACTACTGCTACTATGTCTGGCGCTGTGAATGGGATGCACGATTCTTTGATGCCGCAAGGAATATTCTCGACCCTCTTCAACTTGTTTATCCAGATTATCTGGGGTGGGCAGGGAACTGGAACAGCTTACTTATTTATTTACTTAATTCTCACAGTGTTCCTCACTGGACTAATGGCGGGACGCACCCCAGAGTTTTTAGGACGCAAAATTGAAAAGCGGGAAATCGTCCTCGCCAGCGTAGTGTTGTTGATTCACCCAATTCTAGTTTTGATTCCCAGTGCGATCGCCCTAGCTTATCCCATCTCCCTCTCTGGAATTAGCAACCCTGGCTATCACGGGATTTCTCAAGTAGTTTATGAATATGCCTCAGCCGCAGCAAATAATGGCTCCGGCTTAGAAGGGTTGAAGGATAACACCCTGTGGTGGAATTTGAGTACTTTAGTTAGCTTAATAGGAGGACGCTACATTCCGATAATTGCCATCCTGCTGTTAGCCGAGGGGATGTCTCGCAAACAACCAGTGCCTGAAACCCCTGGTACTCTAAGAACCGATTCTCTAGTATTTACTAGTATTACAGCTGGAGTAACACTGGTTTTGGGAGTGTTGACTTTCTTTCCCGTTTTAGCTTTAGGCCCCATAGCTGAGGGTTTGAAACTAGCATCTGGCAATTAGAAAATTTATGAGTTATAAGTCTGGAATTAAGAGAATACCAAAAAATAAATAAATTATCCGGTTTCGGAGGAGAGCCATTGCGTTGCGGTGAATCCAGCGCTGTCGGCGACTGGTGTTAGCGTTTGACTCGCTAACACTGCGCTATCCGTTGTCACAACTGGCGTTGCGTTAGCGATCGCGTAACGCACCCTACAGATTGGATCTGTTTTTTATTGGAAACTCCTAACTCCTAACTTCTAACTTCTTACTTTTAACTCCTAACTTTATTCATGAATCAAGTGGCAACTAACTTCAAAGCTAGACGGCCAAATCCTCGTTCTGGCGATCGCCGCCAAGGACGTAAGAAGGCGAAAAAAATTACTAAGTGGCTGTACTTAAGAGCAATTAGAGATGCTTTTGTCAAGCTCAATCCTAAGTATGCAATCAAAAATCCCGTGATCTTTGTGGTTTGGGTGGGGACAATCATCATCTTATTGCTAACGATTGATCCCAACCTATTTGGCCCGTCCCGACAAAAGAACCCGCAAATTTTCAACGCCTTGCTGTCGGGAATTTTATTCTTTACAGTTTGGTTTGCTAATTTTGCCGAAGCAGTAGCAGAAGGGCGGGGTAAAGCTCAAGCTGATGCTTTGCGATTAACGAAATCAGAAGCGATCGCTAAAAGACTCGCTCCCGACGGCATAATTAGTGAAGTTTCATCCACCAGCCTGAAACAGGGCGATAACATCTATGTTGTTGCTGGCGATATCATCCCCGCCGATGGCGAGGTAATTATGGGTGTCGCCTCAGTAGATGAATCGGCAATCACAGGGGAATCCGCACCAGTATTAAAAGAATCAGGCTCCGATGTTTCTAGTTCTGTCACTGGTGGGACAAGGATTATCTCAGATGAACTAATTATCCGTATTACTGCTGACCCAGGCAAAGGCTTTATTGACCGGATGATTGCTTTGGTGGAGGGGGCAGAACGCAGCAAAACACCCAATGAAATTGCCCTGACAGTATTGCTGGCAGTTCTCAGCTTAGTGTTTTTGTTAGTTGTAGTAACTTTGCCCGCGCTTGCTTACTATGTCAACAGTCCAGTCAGCGTGCCAATTTTAATTGCTCTATTAGTGGCATTAATTCCTACAACCATTGGTGGCTTACTCAGTACAATCGGCATTGCTGGTATGGATCGAGTTGCCCAATTTAACGTTATTGCCACTTCCGGACGAGCAGTCGAAGCTTGTGGTGATGTCAACACTTTAGTTCTCGATAAGACAGGTACAATTACCCTCGGCAACCGTTTGGCGGAAGAGTTTATCCCTATTGACGGTCATTCAATGTCAGAAATTGCTAACGTTGCCTGGGCGGCTAGTGTCTTTGACAATACACCAGAAGGTAAATCGATTGTCCGACTGGCAGAGAAATTAGGCGCACGGTTTGATTTCGACTCTAACCAAGCAGAAGGAGTTGATTTTTCCGCCAAAACCCGGATGAGTGGGACTAACTTACCTGGTGGATATGAGGCCAGGAAGGGAGCAGTCGAAGCCATTAAAGGATTTGTCCGTTCTCGCCACGGACGCGATACACCAGAATTGGATGCTGCCTACGAACGAGTTTCTCGCCTGGGAGGTACACCCCTTGCAGTTAGCCTAGATAACGAAATCTATGGGATTGTTTATCTCAAAGATATAGTTAAACCTGGTATCCGCGATCGCTTTCTTGCACTGCGACGCATGGGAGTACGTACCATCATGCTAACTGGAGACAACCATATTACAGCTTCTGTCATTGCTAAAGAAGCAGGCGTTGATGACTTCATCGCCGAAGCCACACCAGAAGACAAAATCAACGTCATTAAAAAGGAACAAGCAGCAGGTAAACTAGTTGCCATGACGGGAGACGGAACTAACGATGCTCCTGCATTAGCCCAAGCTAACGTCGGCGTTGCCATGAATACAGGGACGCAAGCGGCAAAAGAAGCCGCCAATATGGTCGATTTGGACTCCGATCCCACAAAGCTGATCGATATCATTAGCATCGGCAAACAATTGTTGATTACTCGCGGGGCATTAACCACATTTTCTGTCGCTAATGATATTGCCAAATACTTTGCAATTATCCCAGTGATATTTGTCGCTGCTAATCTCCAAAGCCTAAATATTTTGAGTTTGACTAGCCCTAAGTCTGCTGTACTATCAGCGCTGATTTATAATGCTTTGATTATTCCCGCTTTGATTCCCTTGGCATTGAAGGGCGTGCGATTTAGACCACTGACAGCTAATCAGCTAGTCCAACGCAATATCTTAATTTATGGCTTAGGCGGTGTGATTGCGCCGTTTATCGCCATTAAGTTGATAGATATACTGATTACCCTTATAGGCTTGGCTTAAGGATAGCAAAAGTACAGACGCTACCAAACAAGCGCATCTTGACCAAAGTAAAATAATAAACATTTTTACTTTTACCTGTTGAGAGAAGGAAAAAGAAGAATATGAATAAACAGGTCGATGCTTGGGAAAAGTTTCTGCCGATAGATGTGATACAGGCAATGTCCTTTATTTGGTCGCAATGGCGTAAACAACACCCACCACTCGCTATTTTTATCCTGCTGTGCTTGAATGTGGTAATTGCCCCAGCTACTTATGCTGTTAGCGACAGCATTTTTGAATGTCGTTTTGATTGGGTAAAAGAATTAAAATTTAAAATTTAAAATTAAATATTAAATTTTAGTAGTAATTGGAAAAGTTTTTATGGCTATTATTCGAGAAACTATCAGAGCAATTTTTATAACTCTAATGCTTTGGTTGTTAACTGCAATCATCTATCCTCTAATAATCCTTGTAGTGGGTCAAGTTTTTTTCCCCTATCAAGCTAATGGCAGCATTATGCTGAATCTAAATAATGAAGTAATTGGATCGGCTTTGATTGGGCAGGCGTTCACATCTGAGCGATATTTCCATCCTCGTCCCAGTACTGTTAGATATAGCCAAGGGAAAAAAGCTAAGCCAACTGGCATATCTGGAGCTAGCAACCTCGCTGCTAGTAATCCAGAGCTACTAAAGCGGATTCTAGAAGAGGCAAATCAATTGCGAGACGAAAATCTTCAACCGATCGCTGATATGATTTATACCTCTGGATCGGGTTTAGATCCGCATATTTCCTTCAAAGCAGCAAGGCAGCAATTGACGCGGGTTGCTGGTGCGCGGGGTGTCAAAGAAGATGAGATCCTACGTTTAATTAACAAGTATACTGATGACAGATTTTTATGGACTTTTGGCGAACCGGGAGTTAATGTTCTCCGACTGAATTATGCTCTTGACTTGCAGGATATTAATCGTCAGCAAAATTAATAAATGGGAATTGGGAATCGGGCTAAACGCCCCGCTAACAGCACTCATCAGGGGCATGGGAAAAACGCCGTTTTCTAATGTAATAGGAAGGATTGCCATTATAGATACCAAAAATTGAAATGTCAGATAATAGTAATACTGGTTCGACTGGCAATGCACCTCTAAATTCTGCAAGTTACTCGCTTTATCCGGTACGACGACGGGGTAAGCATAAAATATTTATTGGCATGGCTCCTGGAGTAGGCAAAACCTACCGGATGCTAGAAGAGGGACATGCACTTAAACATGAAGGAATTGATGTCATTGTTGGGCTTTTGGAAACCCACGGACGCAAGGACACGACCGAGAAGGCAGAGGGACTGGAGATTTTACCGCGCAAGCAATATCCTCGCGGTGAGTTGATGCTAACCGATATGGATACAGATGCTATTTTACAGCGATCGCCACAACTAGTTTTAATTGATGAACTTGCCCATACCAATGTCCCTGGTTCCCCCCGCGAAAAACGCTACGAAGATGTAGAAGTAGTTTTGGCAGCAGGTATTGATGTCTACTCCACAATGAATGTACAACATTTGGAAAGTCTCAACGACCTTGTAGCCCGAATTACTGGGGTTGTAGTCCGTGAGCGAGTTCCTGACAGGATTCTGGATGAAGCAGATGAAGTAGTGTTAGTAGATGTCACACCAGAAACCCTGCAAGAAAGGTTATTAGAAGGGAAAATTTACGCACCGCAAAAAATCCAACAATCCCTAGAAAATTTTTTCCAACGCCGTAACCTGATTGCTTTGCGGGAGTTGGCTTTGCGGGAAGTCGCAGATAATGTAGAAGAAAATGCAATCGCTACTATCCCCAATGGGCAATTCTGTAATATTCACGAGCGGGTTTTGGTGTGTATATCTACTTATCCCAACTCAGTGCAGCTGTTACGCCGGGGTGCAAGGTTGGCTAACTACATGAATGCCCCACTTTACACTTTATTCGTTGCCAATCCAGAGCGCTTTCTCACCAAAGAGGAAAGCTTACACATTTACACTTGTGAGAAACTCTGTAAAGAATTTGAAGGTAGTTTTCTTCATGTTACCAACAATAACGTTGCCAATGCGATCGCTGAAGTTGCCGAAAAATATCGGATTACCCAAATTGTAATTGGAGAGAGTCAGCGATCGCGCTGGCAAATGCTTCTCAAAGGATCTTTGACGCAAAAATTGGTGCGCTTGCTCAAAAATATCGATTTGCATATCATTGCCAGCGAAAAAATGGTTTCATCCAAATAGGGGATTAAATTTCCCCAAAAACCTCAGAAGTAAAGCTCCCATGCAGACCATAAGGGATATGATGCTTGAGATGTAGTCGTGCTATTGTCCCTTTAGAAAAATCACTAGCATCCAAAATTACCAAATCAGAGCGATGATGGGCAGCATCATAAACCAAAGCTAATACCCAACCATCATCTTCCTTTTCAGAATCTGGACGTGGGACAAAAATCGGTTCACTGATAAAACCACGAGGTGCAGCACTCCAAAATTGTCTTTCTCCAGACTCTAAATCAATTTTCAACAAAGCTTGTAAGGGAGCATTACCACTCTCTGCATGAGCCGCACCTATATATAGATATCGATAGGGATTTCCCACATTTGCTGGATGGATGCTGGGAAATTCACAACAGCGACTATCAATCAATTCTCGCCGGACTGTCCCATTCGTTAGATTCAAATAAAATCGCCAGAGTTGTCCAGGTGAAGATGCCTCAAAATCAACTTGTCGAAAATCGCTTTTAGGTTCCACTTCTGGTAAAGATTGGTAGCAAATGGAGTCAATCAAAACTTCGTCTTCTACCTCAAAAGCATTAACGTGGTGGAAGACAAAACCGGACTGAGTTTTTAGAATTTTTATCTTTTTTTGCCCTTCTTTAGGGAAGCGGGGAATAATTAGAATTTTAGTTGGCTGATTTGGCTGAAATTTGATACATTCTCCCGCCGCACGTATTCCCAAGGCGAAAGGTATGGGATTAAAGGTGACAGGATTTTGAAAGAAGATGCAGTAATTGGGAGTAATGACAAAATCGTGAATGAAGCAGAAACTAGGAACTTGATGAGCGTGCTGTCTGACAATTTCACCTGCTGGGTTTAACTCAAAAATAGTAATTGTGGTAGATAATCCCGGTTTAATCGAGAAATTTACCAGGCAAGGTTTACCTCCATCTTGCTCACAATTATTTTCCAAGCGGGGATGAGCAGCCAAAGCTTCACCTGCTGACAAAGCACCATTAAAATATTCATTGCCCAAGGTTTCAAGAGTGTAGGGATCGAGGCGATATGCTTCAGAAGCTTCCCATAGTGCTAGCAGTTTACCACCCCAATAGATAACATTTGTATTAGCGATATGTTTGAGTTTGAAGTCAAAGATATTAGCTAGCCAACCGCCAGGTTTTTGAGTACCAAAAATACCGCGATAGAGAATTTTTCCCGCCTTTTGTTCTGCCAAATACCCAGTTGTACGGACAAAGCGGTTGCGAAAATGGGCCCGACCGTTGGTAAAGGTAATTTTACTAATCATCCCATCGCCATCAAATGGGTGATGAAGATATTGACCATTCACATCCAGCAAACCGGGGCCATTTCTAAACAGCGTACCTTGTAATCCTGTGGGGATTTGTCCTTCTATATCATCAATCCAATAATCAAATTCTTGGGTGAGAGATTGATATCCTCCTTGCCAATCTGCACGAGTGTAGGATTTTTCTGCAACTAGGCTTTCTTGATTTTTCAAATGCATATAGTTTGTTTTTTATTGTTACCTTGTACAAAAATATGTAGCCGCTAAAAAGAATTCCGTTGCAGCAAAGTTGCAACGGTGAGGCAGCACCCTAACTTGACTTTGCATAAAATTTATGACATTAAGTTGTCGCGCCTACAAGTTGCCTCATAATCTTTTAGGTAAAACCTGTAAACCCTCTCCTCTGCCCCTCTGCCCCTCTGCCCCTCTGCCCCTCTGCCCCTCTGCCCCTCTGCTCCTCTGCCCCTCTGCCCCTCCGCCCCTCTGCCCCTCTGCCCCTCCGCCCCTCTGCCCCTCTGCTGTCTCAATGTGCAAATTAAAAACACAACAGCTTATTCCACTATTTTCGACTCTGGTTCTCTCAGTACCAACTCAGACATCAAATCAGGCAAAAACGCTTCTTCCCCATCTTTGGGTGTCTCAGCTTGCTCTTGGGCAGCAGGTAGCCAGTTGATAAATGGTAAGGGTAACAGCGTACTGAGGTTAGTAATTAGCACCAATAGCCAAAGTGATTCAAAGTTCGTCGAGGTGATCCCCAGCCAATACGTGATTAATGCCCCAAATGCACGAGAAACCGCTCCTGCCGAATTAAACACCGACATTAACAAGGCAAATAATGTCGCTTCCACACCAGAGGGACAAAGCCTTGCTGCTAGAACCATCACTTGCATAAAGGCAATTTGACCCATCACAGAGAGAACAACACTATCACCCAAACTAAACCAGTGGTCATCTATACCCAACAGCCTGTTTGTGTGAGTCACTAACAACAGCATCGTCATCCCTAAAATTGACGAAAGGACTGTACTCCAAGCAAAAATCACACGAAAAGGGATGCTTTTGAGGAAACGTTGAAAAATCCAAACACCTGCTAAAGAAGCGAAACTTGTTACCAAATGTACCCGACCCAAAAATTCTGGTTCAAAGTGTAATTCGTTGGTAGAGAAGTAGAAAAAGGCTGAGTCAGCACTTGGCGTAGCTTGCCAGACGAAGATAAACGCCGTTGGTAGCCAAATTGTTTTTTGGGTAATGGCTTGGCGTAGCTGCCCCAGTTGATGTCTGATTGGTAAAGGGTTGGTGTGATTGCTATCTTCAACATCTTTGCTAACGGGGGACTCAGCAATTAACCAAGCTACCCCTGAAATGATCAGAGGAAAGAAGGCGGTAATTCCAAAGACAGTACGGGTAGTAAAGTATTGGAGCAGCAGACCGCTAAAGTATGCTGTTATTAAACCTCCGATCGCAGAAGCACCCCAGCAGAGAGATTGTAATGAACCGGCTTTTGCTTGGGATTCGCCTCTAGCACGTTCCACAACCAGCGAGTCAACTATGACATCACTCATGGCGACGGAGAGAGAACTAAGAGCGATCGCTAACGTAGCAGCCCAGCTAGTATGAACTATCGTAGCCAGACTCATCCAGGAAGCAGTTCCCAGTATCCCGGATAAAATCAAGTAAGGACGACGACGATAGCCAAATATGGGCAAGCCATCAGAGATAAAGCCAAACACCGGCTTAATCATCCAAGGTAGGAAAACAATTCCCAATAACGCCGACACCTGGACTGGACTCAGCAGCAGTTCATCTTTGAGGAAAAAGCTCACGGCTAGACGCGATAGCCCTAAAACTCCTTGGACAAAGTAAACGGTGAGAATTGCAATTAATTCTGCATTGGGTTCATTACCCAAAAAGATTTTTTGTGTTAATGAGTCTTTGACCTTGGACAAGCCAGATGATTGAAGCACCATTCGATAAATATTTTTTAAATTTTATCTACTTTCCTATCATATCGATTCTTAAAACCTAGGCTTGAGGATCGGCGCTATCTGAAGTTAAGCCTGTAAGCTGAAGCAGAAGCCAATTCGGGCATTATCTAAGTGATGTAAAGTCACTGCTCATAAAATAAATCGCAAAACAATTGGGCGAGTTTACTTAAGTAAACTCGCCCTAACTTGTATTAAATATTGGCTTTTTGATGTAACTTCTGAAATCCTGTCTATGGCAGACTACGCGAAGTGGAGCCTGGGAGTAAGGCATAGAGAAAATCAGGTAAATCTTACTGAGCTACAATTAGTATAGCAAGGGGCTGGGGACTGGGGATTGGGGACTGGGTGAAAAGTCTTTTTGTGTCTAAGTTTCATCATCTGTTGATGTCCTAAGCACCAAGGCTTGTGCTATATCTTTAATCAGATTGCTTTAAAGCACTGATATTAAAGTGGCGATCGCTTGAGAGTGACATTCGGTTAATTATCATCAGAGGTGCAGAAGGCTCTTAATGTGAGCCTCTACACTTATGACAATTGCAAAACTGATTTTTTCTTAACTCGACGAGTCATAACTGAAGTAGCACCCACGAAACCAATTACAAAAACTCCTAATACAGAAGAAGACTCAGGAACTGCTGCTGTAACTACATCACCAGTGATACTCTTGTAGCCAGAGGCGACTGTGTGATTATCTGATTCAAAACCACTTCCGCCAATATTGGTGAATTGAACCTGATCGAAAGTTCCGCCAACATCGTAGAAGTTGATGAACGCAAAGGGTTCTCCAGAATCCTGATTTTTGAATGCCGCATTAGGATTACCGTAGTAGCTGGCTTTATTTGATAACCCTGCGATATAATTGACCACATCAGCAGTGGTCATAGAAAAAACAGTCTGACCTTGTGAAAGAAATGTAAGTACGTTGTTAGCATCTCCAGCAGACCACCAAAGTCCAAAGTAACTTTGTGGGGTTGTCAAATTGAGAGTAGAAACCTTTTGACCGTTACCCGATCTATTCGTGTCTACATCAAAATACTTGCCTGTTCCCCCAGCAGCACCATATTGGTCTGGATCCATGATCAGAGTATCTTTATAGCTACCAATATTTTTTGTTCCATCCTTCCATTGAAAGCCTGTTGCGCTGTAACCTTGTGCTTGTGCATCAAAGGTTTGTACATGAGCATCAACAAGATTTGATGAGTTTGCATTTTGTACGCCTGCGTTTTCTATTGATATCGCAAAAGATGAAGCCATTGCAGGACGGCTAAGAGTAGCTAAGGACAAAACAACACCAGAAGCGATCGCGGACTTAATTAAAAGACTTTTCATTTTACAATCCTTTTCGTTTTTTTATCTCTCGTGTTCATAGCCTCATTTTGCGATGTGCTTCTAGATTCCAACATCAGAGGGATTACTAATTTTTAAATTTGGTTATACGCAGATAAAAATGTAAGTCGTTATATTTTATTTAGAGGAGAATCACTGATACTATTTTCTTTGATGTCTATCGCTTTATGTAGAGAGTACGAAGTTATCAGTGCTAAGTTGTAAACAAGCTTTATTTATAAAAAGTGCCATTTGATGATTCGCAGGTAGTTTACATTTTTATGGTTATAGGTCAAGAACAGATGAGGTATTGTGTTATCCAATCTCTTTAAAACCTGTGCTTATCCCTTGGCTGAATAGTTTTTAAAGCTGACGCTCAAGATTATCTTGGTTCTTCTTTAGGGTAATTAAATAACCTCCATTTTGCTGTATTATAAGCTTCACAATCTTTTTACAGTAGCTTGCAATAAAATGAAATGCAAAATGCTGGGTTAACTCATCAGAGATAAAGAGTTTCTATCTCTGGCCTCCAAACCTCTAGCTTTGTAAGCTGTTGTGTTTTTAATTTGCACATTGAGAGAGCAGGGGAGCAGGGGAGCAGGGGAGCAGAGGAGCAGAGGGGCAGAGGGGCAGAGGGGCAGAGGAGAGGGTTTACAGGTTTTACCTAAATGATGATTATGAGGTAATTTGTAGGCGCGACAGCTTAGGGATTTCCAAGGAATAAATTATCCCAAAAAACGAACCACAGAGACGCAGAGAACACAGAGAGAAGAGAGATTAAGAGGATTTTTGCGTCAGTTTTGGAATATTTTTTTTATTTGGAAGTCCCTTACTTGATGCAAAATAAAACTGCTGGATAACAACCGTCCACATCAATTTTGATATATTGTCAAAATAGTTCTAATACATTTCCTCACATTGAAATTACTGTGATTTCAAATGTAATTCTTCTTTCTAATTCAAGGGAATACTACATTTTTTGACAGGTAGCTGTCGCTTGCCTCTCACCCCTTCCCTAATAATTCGTCTTTTTCCAGTCAACTATGCCACTTTAGTTTTTTTTGACATCGGTAGTAGCATGAATTAAACTACCTCTTGCAATCAACAAAAGAATCTTGAGCAATGCATCCGACTGAAGAAGTTGCTGTCCCTACTCGCGTTATCGGTTTAATTAGTGGCACATCTGTAGATGGCATAGACGCGGCGTTGGTAGATATTTCCGGTACAGAATTGGATCTTAAACTTGATTTGCTAGCTGGGTTTACATATCCTTATCCAGCCGAACTCAGAGAAAGAATATTGGCAGTTGGTGCAGGTGCTGCCATCTCAATGGCAGAATTGGCAGAAATAGATGATGCGATCGCCCAAGTCTTCGCCCAAGCCGCCCAAAATATTCAAATTGGTCATCAGCCAGCCACTCTCATTGGCTCCCACGGTCAGACGGTTTATCATCGACCACCAGGGGAGAAAGGGAGAAAAATGACTCCTGACTCCTCATCGGCTAAACGCCCTGCTAGCGCTAACAGTACTTCCTTGGGTTATAGTCTGCAACTAGGGCGGGGCGAATTAATTGCCCATCTTACCGGCATTACAACTGTGAGCAACTTCCGCGTTGCTGATATCGCTATTGGTGGTCATGGTGCGCCTCTCGTGCCCAGAGTAGATGCCTATTTGCTCAGTCATCCTGAAGAAGGACGTTGTATTCAAAATATTGGTGGCATTGGTAATGTAGCTTATATTCCACCTCAGCATGGCGACTGGCTCTCAAAAATTCGCGCTTGGGATACTGGCCCAGGAAATAGTCTGTTGGATCTGGCGGTGGAGCATTTAAGCGCTGGTGCTAAAACTTACGATGAAAATGGCAATTGGGCAGCAAGTGGTACTTCTTGTCATCCTTTGGTAGAACAATGGCTCCACCAAGACTATTTTCATCTACCCCCGCCCAAATCTACTGGTCGAGAATTATTTGGTGTAACTTACCTGCATCAGTGTTTAAAAGATGCCCAAGCATACCAACTCAATGCTGCTGACATACTGGCAACTCTGACGGAACTGACAGCTGCTTCAATTGTTCATAGTTACCGCACTTTTTTGCCAAAAATGCCACAACGGGTACTATTATGTGGCGGTGGTAGTCGAAATCTCCATTTGAAACGGCGATTAGAGTTGTTATTGGGATCAATACCAGTTTTGACTACAGATGAAGTTGGTTTGAGTGCAGATTTTAAAGAAGCGATCGCCTTTGCAGTTTTAGCCTACTGGCGGCATTTGGGCATTCCCGGTAACTTACCTACTGCTACTGGCGCACCGAAAGAAGTGCTTTTGGGAGAAATTCACCAAAGTCACTCCTGAGTTATGCGACAGCAACAATAAAAAATTTCTTTATTCTTCACTCAGTACGGTCTAAACGCCTCGCTACCGCTAACAGCACTGCTATAACTATAGTCTTGGCGGCACTCGATTGAGACAGGGAATATATAAGTGGCTCATACTTTTTTATTGGAACCAGGACGCTGGACAATGCAAGGAAATTGGCTGGAACGTAATGGTATGCCAATCAGCGTCAAGGGTATGACCTTGGTAGCTTGGAATCGAGATAACTGGTTCACTATGGCCACTAAGCTGATATTTCCTGGTAGCGATCGCTCAGAAATCTCTCTACAATACAAAGGACGATTGCATGAGGGGGAGCGCCAGTATACTTTTTTACTACAACATAATATTTGGGGACAAGTTGAAGGTGAAGGCTGGATTGGTTTAGATACTATTGTGCAGCGTTACTGGGTAATAGGCGATCGTCAGCGTCGTAGTGGCTTTGAAACCCTACACCGGATTTCAGAAGATAGATATTATCTCAGTAGTGGTATCTTAGCTGGTCATTTTTTAACTAACACAATGGAAGTTAGCTTAGAGCGTCAGTCAACCTAAGAACAATGTAGGCTCACTGTTGTGAGTCTGGGTTAGCAGCCTTTCGATAAAATACAGAAGTTTCCTTTTGGATAAAGTACAAAGCTATGGATTTTGAGGCAGTTATTTATTACTGGAGGCAGATCGCTTTTAGCATCTCCCTTTGGGAGAAGATAGGAATTCTTTATATCTGAATTTTGAGTCATACATTTTGTACCTCACTTATTTGCAAACTGCTATAACTTTCAACGTACTGCTTTTCCCAACCTTCAATGTCTCATGCCTGACCTTAAATCATCGTTTATTCTCACTAACCTCTTGAGTTGTATAGTATGAAAGAGAAGTTTTTAAATTATCGTCATAATTCTAGTATTTTTAGGTAGCTGTTTAGTCTGGAGTTCAGTTTTATGAATCCTAAAGTCTCTGTCATTATCCCTGCTTACAATACTGAAGCATATATTGCGAAGGCAATAGAGTCAGTCTTAGAGCAAACGCTTAATGATATTGAACTGATCGTGGTCGATGATGGTTCAAGCGATCAAACTGTAAAAGTCGCTAAAAGTTTTTCTGATCAACGTCTCAAAGTAATAGTTAATCAAGAAAACCTGGGGGTTTCTGCTGCGCGTAATCGTGCCCTCACAGCAGCTCAAGGAGAATGGATTGCTATTCTTGATTCAGATGACTGGTATAAGCCGGAAAGATTAGAAAAGCTTGTGTTGCTGGCAGAGGAAACAAATGCAGACATGATTGCTGACGATCTTTATTTAATCCAAGATGGTGCAACATCTCCTTGGAGTACATTGATTCAAGAAAGTGGAGAACATATAGATAAAATTCTCCAAATCGATCCCGTTTATTTTGTGAAAACGAATGTCTATGGACAAGCAGGGTCGAGTCTTGGTTTAACCAAACCTATATTCAAACGAGAATTTTTAGTTAAGCACGGCATTATGTACGATGAGAGTGTCAGCATAGCTGAGGACTATTGGTTCGATATGAAATGCCTAATCAATGGCGCTCGTTTTTTTATTGTGCCAAAACCTTATTATTTCTACCGTTCACGCTCTATTTCTCTTGTCCGTCAAAGCATATTGTCACGTCTAAATCAATACTCTGTAGCGAGTAATTCTTTCATGCAACAAGAAGCTGTGAAAAAAAACCCAGCTTTAATACGTGCTTTGTCTTCTAATCTTGCAGTTATTAAGAAAAATTTAGCTTACTTTCAAGTTGTAGTGCCGATCAAGGAAGGAAAATGGTTAACGGCATTAACAGAAATGATGAAAAATCCTTACTTTTTTTCTGATTTCATCTCTCGATTTAACAATATTATTAAACGTCGAGTTGAATACTATGTAATGGGTAACAAATCAGTTTTTGATATTTCTTACAATCTCCAGAGAAAACGAAAGAATTCCAACTAATAGTAGGGTCAACCTTGGATTGCAACAGTATATCTTTACCTAACAGAATGAAACTGAAGGTTAAAAACCAGATCGCGCAATAAGTATTTATAATTATCTCTACCTACAAAACAAGTTATCAGAATGTAGTGAGTGTGGCACTCCCTTAAAACTAGCCCTTTCAAGATGACTCCAAAAATATCTTTTTTTCCTTGTGTTCTCTGCATTTGAAGCAGTTTACAGGTAATTATTTAACCACCCCAGACGCTGAGAACATAGAGGTAAGAGTTTAAAAAGAGATTTGTTGAGCAACATTCTTACCAACATTAAAAGGGCTACACCCAGCATTTACCAACCCTCTCCACTTTACTGGTTGCGATCGCATAGCTTTATTATCCGGCTATTTGTCACCATAACAGGGCTACCCCCGTCCCTAATGAAGGTTTTTGGCAGATCCTAGAGTTATCTATCTACTCAAAATTGGGCAAACTAAGACTACACCACAATTAAAGTGCAAAATGGTACAAGCGTCATTATAAATCTACCCTTTCTGTTTGTTCGATCTGGTATGTTGCACCAGTTGTAATAACCGTCTAGCTTGCAAACTGTCAGAGCATGGTTTCAGTCCTCCTTTAGAGGATTGAAAAAAGCTAGCACAGCACCGCGTAAATAGAGCAACGATTTTAAATCGCCAGCCAGAAAGCTTACTTATATGATAAACTTTTCGCCTTTTTAACTCCGATTTATAGCTTGCGGTACTCATGTAGAAAGTCATTTTTGGCTTGGTGGTTAGGACATCAACAGATGATGAAACTTAGACACAAGAAGACTTTTCACCCAGTCCCCAATCCCCAATCCCCAGTCCCCAGTCCCCAGCTATATCAGTTTGAATACACTTTTCCTCGCAAACACTTACAACCTGCTTTTGGATTCAAATTCTCTATGTCAGACCCCAACATTGGTCGATTACTCAGCAAACGCTACCAACTCCAGGAGTTAATCGGTACTGGAGCAATGGGTCGGGTTTATCGTGCTAAAGATACTTTGTTGGGAGGTGTACCTGTTGCAGTTAAGTTTCTCGCTCTATCAATCCAAAATGAAAAGATGCGATTGCAAGACCGCTTTGAGCGAGAAGCAAAAACCTGTGCTTTACTAGGGCAAAAAAGCATCCATATTGTCCGAGTTATGGACTATGGCGTAGATGACAATAACACCCCGTTCTACGTGATGGAATACCTACAAGGACAAAGCCTAAACAATATTATTCGTAAGCAACGACTGCCTTTACCAAGATTTTTGAGTATGGCGCGTCAACTCAGCCTGGGGTTACAGTGCGCTCATGATGGCATCCCAGTTGATGGCGCAATTTGCCCAATTATCCATCGGGATGTCAAGCCAAGCAATATGCTGGTGATTCAAGATCCCAGTTTCGGAGAATTGGTCAAGGTTCTAGATTTTGGTATTGCTAAGTTATTACAATCAGATGGCGACCATACAAAATTCTATTTGGGGACATTGGCTTATTCTTCTCCCGAACAGATGGAGGGTAAAGAATTAGACAACCGTGCTGATATTTATAGTTTGGGCGTGATGATGTTTGAGATGCTCACAGGCAAAATGCCACTGGTAGCACCAACTCACTCTTTTGGAGCATGGTATAAAACACATCACTATCAAAAACCCCGTTCTTTTGCTGAGGCTGTACCCGGATTAGAATTACCAAAAGAAATCGAAAATTTGGTGATGAGTTGTCTCGCTAAGGTAGCACGCGATCGCCCCCAAAGGATTACCGAAATCCTCAAAGTTCTAGCATCTCTAGAAAAGCCTGAGTATGCCCGCAAAATTAAGCAAGATAGCCATGCCCTAATTCCTGCTACGACGACGGCTAGTCCTGAGCTTGAACAGAAGACTAAAGCCGATTTGCGGGTATCGTTGTCAAATGATGAAATCGCTCGTGCAATTTCCTGGCCCCAAAATAAACCAATTGCCGATATTGTGTTTCCTCAGTCCATTCACACCAATGGCGAAGTTTTACCTGCGCTGTGGGTGATGTTACCACAAGAAGAAATTCAAAAGCGCTTACTCTGTACCCGCTATAACCAATTTCTTTTCATCTCTATTCCTCATCCCATGTTGCTATGGATTACTGTTATTTACAACCATAAGTATGGTGCTAAATGGTTGCCCTACTACCTCGATCTTAAGACCAGTCTTGGTCAAGAAATTGCCCGGTTACTACAGCACATAGGTTACTACCGTCTGTTGTTCTTTGCGCGAGAAACACCCAATCGCTGTACCCATATCTTACTTTCCAGCGTTGCTTCTGCCCAGCGTCAACGACTGCAAGAGTGGGTTGCAATGAGCAATACGTTGATGTCGTCCGCAGACCCGCAAATGAGTAAAAGCTTATTGAAAAATGAGTACGAAAAAATTAAGCCTCAAATTCTGACAAAACTAGAAAGCATTGATACAGATTCTCCATACGATCTTTCCAGCTAAGAATAATTTCTGAATATTACATGTCTTATATGTAACCAAAGAGTGGTAACTCAAAGAATGTAAACTTTTATAAACAAAATATATATAAAGATGTAAGTTCTAGTTATATGTATAAAGAGTGAAATAACAAGGCTGCTAAATTAGGGCTGATTAAAATTCTCTCTAAAATATTCTTGTGTACTACATTCCAAGAAATTGTAATTTACGCAGGTGCAATTCTCACACTAGACGAAAGAGACAATATAGGGATTTGGCTAGATGTAACAGCAAGTTTAGCCTAAAAAGCTAAAGTTAGGTCTAGAATCCAGCAGAGTTACCATCGAAAAGTTTACTAGTTGTTAGTTGATTTTGTGGATTTAAATTTTGTGCCGCTTTTGTAGAATTGTTTATCGAAGTTGACGCCCCGACATCCCCAGCTCTTTTCCTCCTTGGAACCAAGCAAGAGAAGGAGGTCGCCCACTGCGACAGTAGAACGACTCTATGCCATAGTGGAACCGGAATCTAAGCCCCACTGGTGCTTAAGAAGCTCTTGATAAGTGGCCTCACGTACTACCATTTGCTCATAGAGCTTAACCAAAAAGTCTTTGGCTTGGTCGTGGCTCATATTCTGTACTTGAGTTGCAAATGAGCAGATGCTGAATTGCTGTTCCAAAGATAGTTTCATGGGTTGGTTCATAGTTAACTCCGAAAAAACAATGTGTAAAGGTGATATCGCTTGCATAAGTCCAAATGGGATAATAATTGGACTTATATTTGTCTAACACTTGTTCCTCTGTATTAAGGAAGATAACAATTGTTTGACAAGATTGCCCACATCCTAAGTGTGGATTTTTTTTGATATGATATCTTGCACCTAATCCTACTGATATACCACCCAAGTCAGCCGAGCCAGATTCCGGAAAATAGGCTCGATTTGGACGAAGGTAGATATAATTACCTCTCTTACTCCTTTCTGCTTTGCACAAGTCTCTTTTGAAGAGATAAGCAGATTTTGTCCCGAATCCGATAGTTTAGCTGTTTGAGAAAAACTAAGATGCTGTCTCCCCCAATATGTATGGAGGAAGCTTCGGAAGCTAGGAATTTTTAGGAGGTTGGGAAATGAATGGTAATAAGCGTGAATTATAGTCGCTTTACCTTATTACGTGCAAGATGTCAATTTACCAATTTTATGCAAATTTAGCCTCATTAGGTCACTTTGGAGGCTAAAAATATTTGTATCAAATTGTAAAAACTAAAAATGCTCACACTGAACAAATTACTGAGTATATCTACCAGATTTGTCAATTGTCATTTGTCAGTTGGCCTTTGTTTAAGGTTAGTAAGGATCGACTAATGACTATTTATTCGAGTAAGACGATGACAACTGTGATGTTATCGTGCCCTCCATGCTCCTTAGCAGCCTCAATTAGAGAGATGGCGGCTTTATCAAGCCAAGGTGCGTCTTGGAGGCAGCTAGCAATCTTCTGTTCAACGAGTTCTTCTGTGAGACCATCACTACATAACAGCAAGCGATCGCCAAGTTTTACATCTAGTGGTTGCACATCAATTTGATGCAAGTCTTCACGCCCTAGACAGCGTGATAATACATGACGAAAAGGATGGGTTCGGGCTTCATCAAAGGTGATGTCACCGATTTTGATTGCTCGTGCTACCCAAGTATGGTCTTCTGTCACCTGTTCTAATTGCGACTCTCGGAAGCGATACAGCCGCGAATCGCCAACATGAGCGCACCAAGGCGATTCTGGGGCGCGGAAAATCACTGCTACAACTGTTGTACCCATGTCGGCGCGTTCGGGATGATGTTGCTGATCCCGCAAAATAGCTTCATTTGCACCCCACAAAGCTTGCTCTAGCAATTCTTGAGAAGATTTAGAAGATTCCCAATTTGCTACCAAATACGCCTGAATTTCTCCAGTAGCTATGCGACTTGCTTCCTCACCTCCCGCATGACCACCCATTCCATCGGCGACAATGAAAAATCGCCCTTCTGGGTCGACATAGTAAGCATCTTGATTATTAGAACGAATAAGTCCCGGATCGCTAAAACCCGTGAAATTAAGTTTCATAATTTTTTTTTGCAACAATTAATTCATCCGATCGTAACGGTCAAGGCGTAAGATTAATCTGATTAGGATCACTGAAATCCCTAGTGCAATTAACCCAGGTAACAGTGCCCACCAGACATGATTGCCAACCACTAAGATCGTAGCTGAAAGTGTGAAACCACTAATTAACAGAGCATAGCTCATTGAGAGCTGAATACTGCTCTGCCGCCGCAATAGCCGTTCAGTTTCTATAGACCGAACGCGGAGGCGCATGTCTCCCCGTTCTAGCTTTTCTAGCGTATCCTCTAACCTACGTGGTAGACCAAAGGCAGTACTACTTACCTGAGCTGCTTGACGACTTAATTCGTTAATAAAGGTATTCCCCTCAGAACCATTCATATCGGTCATAAGCTGCATTGCATAAGGTTTGGCAACTTCCATAAAGTTAAACTCTGGATCTAAACCTTTGCCTACTCCTTCTAGAGTAGAAAAAGCTCGCATCACAAAAGTGAAGGTTGCTGGAAATCTAAATGGCTGATTATAAGCTATTTCATAAAGGTCGTCACTGATTGCCGCCACTGACTGATTTTCAAAGGGCTTATCCATGAAATTATCCAGCATGTACTGGACGGAACGCCGCACTGGGCCCATATCATCAGTTGGGGCGATCGCACCTAAATCGATCAGAGATTGGACAACGCGATCGCCATCTTTTTGAGCGATGCCAAACAGTGTTTGCATCAATCCTTCGCGGATGTTGGACTTAATCCGCCCCATCATCCCAAAATCGTAGAATATTAAAGCACCGTTTGCACTAACGGCAATATTACCTGGGTGAGGATCGGCGTGGAAAAAGCCACTATTGAGTAACTGTAGTAAGTAGGCTTGAGCGCCTTGACGAGCGATCGCCTTTCGATCTAAACCGGCTGCTTCTAAAGCTTCGTATTGGCTAATTTTAATTCCAGGGAGATATTCTAAAGTCAGCACTCTGGAACTAGCATAACGCCAGTATACTCTTGGGACATTCACCCAATCGTAGCCGCGAAAGTTTCGGCGAAAAGTATCAGCGTTACGGCCTTCGTTAAGATAATCAATTTCTTCCCAAAGAATGCGACAACATTCTTCGTAAATACCTAACCAATCTCTTCCCCGTCCCCATTTGGGATGGTTTTGAAAATAGCGGGTAATTCCCTTGAGAATTTGTAAATCTATTTCAAATAACTTCTTTAATCCAGGACGTTGCACTTTAACAACAACTGATTCTCCACTATGCAGCACAGCTTTGTGTACTTGCCCCAAGCTAGCAGCAGCTAAAGGAATCGGTTCAAAATTATGGAAGAGTTCAGGAATTTTCTTGCCTAATTCTTTCTCAATGGTCGCTTCTACTTGCTCATAGCTAAATGCCGGTACTTTGTCCTGTAATTTGGCTAGTTCTTCTACATATTCACCAGGGAAGATATCAGCACGGGTAGAAAATAGTTGCCCAACTTTAATGAAGGTTGGGCCTAAATCCAGCAGCGTATTGCGAATCCAAACCGCTTGGGTTTTGCGTCTTGCAACTTGCTTTACCTCAGTCACGCCACCCGGATAACTCCAAGATTTGTTGTATAGCCAAAGTTTGAACAATAAGGTCAAGACAAAAGACCAAATGTCCACAAAACGCCGTCTGCTAGAGTATTTTTCCCGATTCCAACGGTATGCTTTATCTGAATAACCTTGTTCCATATCCTTTGTGTACCGTTGGTTTGCAACCGAATCACTTGAGAGAGAAGACACTCTGATTCCTAAACTGTTTTTTTTATAGTGTCATTTGTCATTTGTCATTTGTGAATAATTTTTGACCAATGACCAATGACTAATAACCACTGACTAAATTTATGCAGAAGTTCGGCGATAATGTTGCAATTCTGTGCGTAACAGGGCAATTTCTGCTCGTAATTCATCAATATCTGCTTGCAAGTCACCTGAATCAGAACTGGCTTGTCCACTACCTGTAGTAACTTGACCAGAATTAGCTGCTTCTGCTGACCGATTTGCCCGCTCTAGGACTTCTTCTGTAAACTGGCGTAACTGCTCTCTAGCTTCTGCATCAAATTTGCCCAGATCGCTCAAAGCATCGGTCAAGGCGACCTCTAAACGCTCATTAACTACTTCGGCTACTGCTCTGCCTACGAAAAAGGCTTGTACTAGTGGGTTACTCATAAATTTTTGTTACGTTGATCCGCAAGAGAATTATAACTTGCCTGTATGCTTTACGGCTTCTGCTGAGGAGTTAGAGATTTGCAGTTGCTAACGGCTAAATTGGTTCAGTAGAAAAAATCCTTGATGAAATTCTATGAAATACAACAATCTTTGGGAAGGTACTCGTTATTGGTTGCCGGCATTTTCTCTTCCCATACTCCACTGGGTAAAACCTTTTCTACCTTTTTTGGGATTACCGGATTTTATACTCAAGCAGCCGCTAGTTTGGGAGCAAATTTATACTCAAGTGCTGCTTGAGTATAAATTTGCAAGAGAAACGCAGGATTTGTCAGGGAAATACTATGACCAAGTTATCAAGCAATTCAGATAGCTTTGACTATTAACTATTAAAGCGTTAAAAGCGATCGCCTCTCAACTCAATGCAAAGGAACGTCAAGAGGTAGCGCTGTGGGCAGAACCCATATTAGATCGACCAGAAGTTTGGCAAATAATTTATACAAATGCGCTGAATGAATACAAACAACGGCGACAGGAAGTAGAAAAACAAGGGGAACTAAGTTTCTAAACTTGTGGTGTTAGCAATAATACTTTTAAAACATCGTTTTATTTGTGCTACTTCGTTAAGAATGCGATCGCTTTATGTATGACATTCCAGTAACTCTTGATAATATTGCTCAGGTGTACTTGGTAAATAAGCCGTCATGTGCAAAGTTTGTTCCCTCAATTTGAAACTTTGAGTAATATTAATTCGGCTGAGAAAATCTAGATCGTGGGAAATTACCCAAATAGCTCCTTGGTAATCATTGATACCTACTACCATTTGTTCAACAGTTTCAATATCTAGGTTATTAGTTGGCTCATCGAGAATGAGCAGATCGATTTCTGAGATACTGATTATTGCGATCGCTAATCTTGCCAACTCACCCCCACTCAGCACAGACGCGCTTTTGTGAACGTCATCATATTTAAAAAGGAAGTGTCCCAACTGTTGACGCAAAAGCTGATAGCTGAGATTAGGATTGGCAGCTTGCATATTTTCCAAAAGTGTGTATTGGCGATTAACCAATTCGTAGGTTTGATCGAGATATACAGCTTTCATCGCTGGTGCTAGCAAAACCTCACCTGATTCTAGAACTGCTGTTTGGTTTTCCATTCCCAAAATAGCTTTTATCAGACTCGATTTACCAGAACCGTTTGCGCCGATAATGGATATGCGATCGCCAGAGGACACATGCAATTGAATATTTTGAATCAATAGGCGTTCTGATACCCTAAGATTTGCACCCTGGATATTAATTAAATTTCGGCGTTTTTGATTTTTTTCCTCTAGCTGAATACTTGTGACTTTCGTAGTTTTGACCTTCGTCTCTGCAACCTTTTGATTAGCCTTGGCTACTGCTGCTTCATGTTTCTTTTTTGCAGTTCCGGTAGACACCTCAGCTTTGGTTTTAATTAGTCCTGCTGCCATTCTATCAATACTACCATTCAGAAACTTGGCGCGACCGTTGCGGCTAGATTGGGCTGCGCGTTGCTGTTCTTGTATAGCCGTGGCTTGGGTATGTTTGAGTTCCTTTCTGGCGACTTCGTGCGATCGCAATGCTACCTCTAACTCGATTTTTTTCTGCTCTCGATATTGAGAAAAATTGCCTCCATATACTTTCAAAGCATCAGGTGTGAGTTCCCAAGTAACATCTGTAACTTGGTCTAAGAAAAAAGGTTTATGTGAGACAATTACAAACGCGCCAGTTAAATTTTGGAGAAATTGTCTTAAGTTTTCTAAGGCTTGCAAATCCATGTGGTTGGTTGGCTCATCTAGCAACAGTAGGTTGGGCTGTTGAGATAATCCGATCGCCAGAAATAGTTTTGTCAGTTCTCTACCACTCAAGTTAGCAATTGGTAGAGAAAGATTAATATTTGTCCCAAATTGTGTTTGCAAAATCTCCTCAATCTTCCACCATTCATCAGAGATGGAAATTAAAAAATTAAGTACTGTCTCTGCTGTAATTTCTTGCCTGATAGTGCTGATTTGTGGCAAATAGTAAACAACATCATTACGCAAAACAGAACCTGTGCTGGAGTTAATTTGCCCTGCAAGTATCTTTAATAAGGTTGATTTTCCTACACCATTGCGACCAATTAAAGCAATGCGATCGCCTGCTTCGATATTCACCTGGATTTTTTGAAATAAAATTCTATCTAAGCTGAGTTCGTAGGTTAAATTCTCAGCTAATAAGATTGATTTTTTCTGCATTATTCTCAAACCTAAATTCGCCAACTTCTACCCGCGTGTTCACAAAATTTACGGGTTTAGATATAAAAAATTTAGCCGCAGATTCTTGTCAAGCGGTTAAATGTAGATACGAGTGATGACAATATTTTTAGTGCATGACTATGTGAAGTAACCCTGTCAAACTAGTTGCGTTTATTCTTTGTTGACATTTGTTGCTTGGTACTACTTCATTTGTGCTATCTCGTTGGAGTCGTGATGAGGTTTGATATTGACTACAGTGTAGCATAAAGGAATTTCGGAAGCTAGGAGGCGATCGCTCTTTTCTGTGGCTAATAAAAATTTTTAACAGCAGAGGTACAGAGAACGCAGAAGTAAGATGTTGAGGAAAAATTTATATTTTTACATGAAATTGGTTCTGAGGCCATCAAGCCTTAATTGCATGATTTTTTCTTCCACTAAAAAGAGACGATTATCTAAGATACGCTATGCGATCGCTAACTACAATACTGCTAAAATAAATCCATAACGATTTGATGCCGCATCCATTCTATGACCATAGCTCAAGAATTAGATTCTCAAAAAGGTATCTCCCAAGATGTTATATTTCCCCCTAGCGATCTATATAGTGATGAACCTCCCTTGGAAAGCGAACTTCATCTAGAGCAAATCATGCTCTTACTCAAATGCCTAAAATGGTTGTGGCGAGATAGAAATGATTTCTACGCGGCGGGAAACCTGACTATCTACTACAGCCCACGTCAACGAAAATCAGAACACTTCCGGGGACCAGACTTTTTTGTAGTACTGGGAACTGAACGTAAAACCCGTAAAAGTTGGGTAGTTTGGGAAGAAGATGGTAAATATCCGAATGTAATTTTAGAAATTTTATCTGACTCAACAGCGAATACTGACAAAGATTTAAAGAAAACAATTTATCAAGATACTTTCCGTACCCCTGATTATTTTTGGTTTGACCCTTATACACAAGAATTTGCAGGATTTCATCTAGTAGATGGAGAATATCAACCTCTACAAGCCAGCGAACAAGGATATTTGTGGAGTCATCAACTAGGTTTATATTTGGGAATTTATGAAGGTCTATTGCGATTTTTTACACGAGATGGGCAACTAGTACCAACACCTGAAGAAACGGCAGAACAAGCACAACAAAAGGCAGAACAAGCACAACAAAAGGCAGAACGTTTGGCAGCAAAACTACGAGAATTAAATATCGATCCAAATACAATTTAGACTATTGCTATATCTTCTCTACGAGACGCTACGCGAATGATATAAAAACCATATCTGGGAAATATAAATTACAGAGGATAATGCTTGGCTAAAAACTCTTCAGCCTCAGCCCTATCTTTAATCACTCTATCCAAGGTAGCGGCAACTACATCATCTAATATTTGCCGATACTGTGGCCCTGGTTTGTAACCAAGTTTCTTTAAATCATTGCCATTCAATAGTGGCTGCACATTCGCCCAAACTGTTAAATATTCCCAAATCTGATGTCTAATCTCTCGCGGACTTTGCAAAGCAATTAAAATCAGCATTGGTAAATCGTACTGTCGCAACAACTGCACTCGTTGACTTGGGCGTTGCAAAGTGGGTAAAGATTCTATTACTTGATTAAAGCTTTGGGCTAAGTTTTTCAACCTAACAATATTATCGTCTTGTAATTGCAAATTTTGTGCTACTTTCACCCGATATTCAGGGGCTAGGTGGGCGATTAATGCTTCTAAACGCATTTGCCAGTGAATGAGAGTTTGTTCAGCATCAAATCGCCGCAAACAACGTTCTAATAAACGTAATTGCCGCAAGAGTGAACTATCTAACTTGAGGGTAGGATGGATACATTGCAACGCTCCTAAGTTATCGAGTAACTGCAAAGCCGATTTCCAGTAAGGGGCTTCTAGGATGTGCTTTAATTCTGTTTTCAGTCGAGTTTGCAGGGCTGGAGTTTTGGTATTCTCTTGAGAAGTGCGATCGTAAACACCACTGTTGATGGCATAACGAATAAACTCTTCAGTTTGCGGTTCAATTTCAAATCCGAAGCGCACGGCAAAGCGCACGCCACGATAAATGCGGGTGGGATCTTCGATAAAGCTGTTGGGGTGTAAAACCCTAATTTGTTTAGCTTGTAAATCGAGTAAACCGCCAAAGAAATCGAGTAAACCGCCTGAGCGAGGAGAGGTAAGGCGCAAAGCGATCGCATTAATGGTAAAATCTCGACGATATAAGTCTTGACGAATCGAACTCGCCTCAACTTCTGGATTCGCCGCTGGGTAAGGATAAAACTCTGTTCTAGCGGTGGCAATATCTACCCAAAGAGAATCTAATTCTGGGTCTTTGTGCCACAACAAAGCCGCAGTTTGAAAAGCCCCGTGGATTTCTAAACGAGCCGCAGGGTAAAGTTGTTGGAGTGCTTTTGCTAGTTGCACACCAGCGCCAACATCTGCTGATTTGTGAAAGCCATCAACTACTAGGTCAATATCTTTAATCATCAAGCTACCTGCTGTCTCAGCTAACAGCAAATCCCGCACCGCACCCCCAACGAGATAAAGATGCCAACCCCGTTTTTCGGCTTCTTGCGATGCGATGGTGAGCAATTGCCACAGTTGCGGAGCAAGGCAATTTTGCAACTCAGTACTGAGACGAGTTTTGAATTTTGAATTTTGAATTTTGAATTTTTGCTCGTCCTCTCCCCCTTTTCCGTTTTCATCCCTTTCCTGATGTAATTCCCGCAAGACATCAGTACGAGTCACAAGACCAACTAACTGCTCATTTTCCAATACTGGTAAGCGTCCGATATCATAAGTCACCATCAGCGACTCAATTTGTGGCAGTGTTGTATCTGGTGTAATCGTTTTCAGATTTGTGGTCATGTAGCCCTTGACTGGCGCATGACCAAATCCGTGGTGCAGGGCAATATCAATATCCCGGCGCGAAATAATACCTACTAGTTGCCCTTTATCGACTACAGATAAACCAGAGTTTCCATAGCGCAACAAAATACGCTGTGCTTCGCCAATAGTAGTTTCAGGTAGAATCGTGCGGACAGGAGAAGACATCAAATCCCTCGCTGTAGGGGGATGGGGAATTTGCGCTTTTACCCCGTCAAGGAGTTGTTTTAATATTGCTTGTGAATCAACTCCTCTTAGATTTACCGATGCGGCTTGGGAATGACCCCCGCCTCCTAGAAGTTGGAATAATAGGTTAAGATTAGTTTTGGGAATTTGCGATCGCCCAATTACTGTTAACCGTGAATCACTTTCATTCAAAGGATACTCATTAGCCAACAGTATGGCATCAATTTCGGTTAATTCCACCAGTTCTGAAGCCAAACTCGATAGCCCTGGCACAAAAGCATTTGTTTTAAGAGTTACCCAAGCTATAGTATATCCACGCAGACAAAGATATTCTAAAGTTTCCAACGCCTCAGTTAATAACTGTTGCAATTGCAATGACAAGCCAGGGTCACGGTAGGTAGAAATTACTGATAAACTCGCACCTTGTTGCATCAACCAAGCCAAAGCTAAGGCATCCCGCGCCGTGGACTGGTCAAATGTTAAAGAGCCTGTGTCAACGTGGATACCCAAAGCCATAACAGTTGCTTCGGCAGGACTCAAGGAAATTTCCTGTTGTTGCAATTGCTCCACAATTAAAGTTGTGGTGGCTCCAACTGAAGAAATATGCGATCGCGTGGCGGGAATATCTGATTGTCCTAAGTGATGGTCATAAACTATAATCTCTCCAAGATGGGGTAAATCTAACCACTCAGCAGCTTTACCCAAGCGATCGCGCATTTGCGTATCCACCACAGTCAAAGAACGAATTTTTTCAGGATTCACCGAACGGCGTTCAATTAGGGGATATTCATCCCGATGCAATGCTAAAAAATCCCGCACAGGAGGATGAGAACCGCCAGTCAGCACAATCTTGCTTCCTGGTAGTAGGCGCGTTAACCCTACAGCTGCTCCTAATGCGTCAAAATCTGCTGTCGTGTGGCAAAGAATTAAATCCATAATATAAGAGTCATTAGTCATCGGTACTTAGACAAAGGACAAATGACTAAAGTGTTGCAATTTCTGCTAGCTTAAAAATAATAAGAAAGTGTCAATGTCGCCCTTTAGGATATTCTATCCTTAGTATTTCGCTGTATTGGGAGAAGCAAAAATGACCATAATATTCCAATTTGCCTTGATAGGTCTAGTCCTATTGTCTTTTATCCTGGTTGTGGGCGTTCCTGTTGCTTATGCAACTCCCCAAAGTTGGGGTGAATCTAAAAAACTGATCTGGGTTGGCTCTGGTGTCTGGATTGGTTTGGTATTTTTAGTTGGTTTGTTAAACTTTTTTGTCGTGTAGGCGACCGCTTCGCTCTGGCGCAGGCACATAATATAAGAACTAGAGGGGCAGAAAAGCCAATGGTCTTTGACCAAAGGAGAAAAGAAGAAATTTTTTCCGATTTCCTTTTTTCTAACCGTGCTTTGCTGCTCCTCTACATTTAAATAAGAAATGTATATTGGCCAGAACTATAGTTGATTAAGAGGCAGTCATGGCAGTTTTCGAGGGAACTTTTACCCAAACGGAGCCTTTGCGGTTTGCAGTGGTGATTGGTCGATTTAATGACCTTGTTACCGGAAAGCTGCTAGAGGGATGTCAAGATTGCTTGAAACGCCACGGTGTAGATCCTAACCCCCAAGGTAATCAGGTTGACTATGTTTGGGTTCCGGGAAGTTTTGAGGTACCTTTAGTAGCTCGCCAACTAGCACTTTCCCATCGTTATGATGCTGTAATTTGTCTAGGTGCAGTCATTCGTGGACAAACACCCCATTTTGATTATGTATCCGCCGAAGTTTCTAAAGGCATTGCCGCCGCTAGTTTTCAAACTGGAGTGCCAGTAATTTTTGGCATTTTGACAGTAGACACTATGCAACAAGCCTTAGAACGGGCAGGCATCAAAGGTAATCATGGCTGGGATTATGCCTTGAACGCCCTAGAAATGGCAAGCCTGATGCGGCAATTGCGTTCTAACCTAGCAGAGCCGTATTCTCTTAATAGCCAATCTTTGCCAGCCTCTTTTCAAAGTGCCAGCATCGGCAATTTAACTGCGGAGTCAGAAGAACTAGGCTAGGGCATGTCATTGTCTCATTAGTCATTTGTCCTTTGTTATTCACTTAATGACCAATGACAAATGACCAATGACCAAATAAAGGGGTTGACAATTAGGGATAAATCTGAGATATTGATATATGGCAATTGATTGCGGGTGTAGCTCAGTGGTAGAGCGTCACCTTGCCAAGGTGAATGTCGCGCGTTCGAATCGCGTCACCCGCTTCCAACTAAAACCTCTTGAATTTAAAAATCTCAAGAGGTTTAGCATTTTTAGGGTGCATTGAAATCTTTGGCGATTCACGCTGTATTCTTGTGAATCGTTCCCAACTTTCAAAAATTTCGTAGATAGGTAGAATATAAAGTAACTTAGATATGGTGGATAGATTTTACCCATCTAGTAAAAATTGTTCCAATTATGGGGGAATTCAAGCGTCTTAGTCTCTTAAGGTTTATGTATATCAGAAATGTCAGACACTGCTGACTAAGATTTAAATATATCTAAAAATAAATCTCGAAACTTATGCACGGATAGCTGAATCGTATCTGAATATTAAGGGATAACCGCTCCTATGCTCCAAATCTAGTTTTGTCTAGATTTTATATAGTAGAAGGAAATTTTAAATAAGATTGTCAGCTACGGGGAAAGACTATAAACAGCAAACTCCGTACTGATATGAAAATTCGGATACTTAGAGTCTGCTGCATCTACTGTTTGCAATCATGGCGATATTTGCATCGCTAGTCTATGTATATAAAGAGAGCAATCAATAGTAGCAGAAGCTTCTATTGCATTTACCAAAGGATTATATTGTCGTAGTTCGTGTAAAACACGCTCAAGTTACTAGAACGCTTGTGCCATCTCAAAAACCCGAAAAAATAGATTTCAATGCTGACTACCCCTGTCCCTGTCGTCGCCGGGGTCAGTTAGTTCCAATTACGTTGACAGAAGCATTTGGTTGCGATCGCTGTCAGCAAATCTTTGTTGTAGAAGATAATGGTCATGTCCTAGAACAACTTTCTACCACCTATCCCTACAAACGGGCTTGGCGTTGGATGGGAAATAGTTGGCATGTTGTCCATCCCCGCTTAGGAGAAAGCTATCTGCCTATAGCACTTGGCATTATTTTCGTGCTAGTGATTATATGGCTGCCGTTAGCACTGCGATTAGCAAATGGTTCCAGCATTATTGCTTGGGCAATGGTGGCGGTGCTATTAGCTATTCTGCCAGCATTAATGGTCTGGCTTACCTACAGACGTTAACTCAATGACTGTTGAAGTTTTAGATGACCACCCCGAACCAATTACTAGCGCCCAACGAGCCTATCAAGCTTCCCTAAAGTTGGGGATCACAAAGGGAGCAGATCGAAGTCGTGCAGTATTGGCGATGGCACAAGCGCTTGAGCGCTCATTTGACGACATTCTAGAAGCCAACACCTTGGATTTAGAAGCTAGTCGAGAAATGGCAGTGCCAGAGTTGATATTAGACTGGCTAAAGCTGACTCCCACAAGGCTAGAAATGACAGTAGACATTCTACAACGGTTGGGGGAATTATCAGATCCGTTGCGGCGCGTCAGAACTGCTGATTATCAACTAGGAGATTCCCAGAGTTACACCCAATTAATGCCCTTGGGAGTGATTGGATTTATTTATGAAGCATTCCCTGATTTAGGGGCGATCGCAGCAGGTTTTTGCATCAAAACTGGCAATAGTATAATTCTCAAAGGCAGTACTGAAGCTAGCCATTCCAACGCCGCCATTGCTGAGGCATTGCAAAATGCGATCGCAGAGGTTGGTCTACCTCCGGGCTGTGTAGAACTGATCGCAGCCGAAGGTGGTGCTTCCATTCGGGATTTAGTCACCCAAGACCAATACGTAAATCTAGTTATTCCCTACGGACGTACTAGCTTGATACAGCAGGTAGTGCGACAGTCAACTTGCCCAGTCTTAAAGTCAGCGATGGGTAACTGTTACCTCTACTGGTCGCTAAATTCCAGCTTAGAAATGGTGCGCTGGATGATTCTTGATAGCCATCAAAGCGAACCCGATCAAGTTAATGCGATTGAAAAGGTACTCATTCATCGTCAAGCCTTGCCATCATCCTTAGGAGTTCTGTGGAACAGCTTGATGGAAAAAGGCTTTGAAATTAAAGGGGACGCGGAACTAGTACGAGCCTTTCCCCAGTTGCAGCTGGTGAAAGATAGCGAATGGGGAAACCCTTATTTAACTAAGACAGTAGCTTTTAAACTGGTAGATAGCTTAGAGGGTGCGATCGCCTGGATTAATGAACACGGCAGCGGTCATGCTGACTCTATCGTTACTGAATCCTACCAGGAAAGTCGGCAGTTTGCTTTAGGAGTTAACAGCGCCTCTACCTACATCAACACTTCCCCGCGTTTTTCCCGCAACCCCTCGCGGGGAGATTCTGTATTTTTGGGTATGTCTAACCAAAAAGGTCATCGCCGAGGATTTATCAGCCTAGAAACTTTGACCACCGTTAAGCACATTGTTCAGGGAAATGGCAGATTTTAAAATAAAGAACTAGTGCCCAATTCCCAATCTTAAACTTAACAAAATCTTAATTTCTGCTTGATCCTGGATTGCTAGGTTCCTTGTATTTACATCTGGGTAGAGGTGAATATAGAACTTATAGATGGCACGCGCCTCCTAGCAAATCGGTGCAGAAGGCGGAGTTTTCTGTTGGGTGCAGGATTCTTAACAGGGTTAACAATAACTAGCCAATGGCATCCGGTATTAGCTAACTCAAGGTTTTCTGACTATCCCTTCAGTCTTGGTGTTGCCTCTGGCGATCCTTTGCCGGATGGTGTTGTTATCTGGACATGACTGGCTCCCAACCCACTCTCTGGAGGTGGAATGCCATTGGTAAATGTGCCAGTGCGGTGGCAAGTTGCCCTTGATGAAAACATGAGACAGGTTGTTAAATTTCAAGTCTCTCCCTCTCCGAGTTAGAGAGGGACGGTTTTACGTAGTAAAACCAGGGAGAGGTTTTCATTTTGTATAAAATATTACTTTTCAATACTCAATCCGGAAGCGATCGCTTGTTCAAGGCTACAGCCAATCAATTATTCTAAAGAGTTGTTTGGGAATTTCTTTGCAATACTTAACTAACTTCTAATTAAAAAAAGTGAACATAGATTAACAGTGATAACTAACATCATATTTTATTAAGTTAATCAGACTCAATTGAGAGTATGCTTAATAATTGGAGTCTAGTTAAGAAGTTAAGCAACTAGGTGCAAATAAACTTTAACTTTTGTTGAGATTTTTTTACTTTGCTATTTGTTTGAGTATTAAATACTAAGAAACAAAGTTTATTTGTGCGAACTTACTAACTACTTTATCGAGTAAAACTGTAAAAATTCAGACCTGAACCAAGTACTAAAAGCGAAAACAAAAGTAAACTTAAAAACAATTACGTAAGATGATAAACAAAATTTTGCTGACTGTATCGGGATTGGGACACGCAGAAGAAATGCTCAAAACCCTGAGAGAAATCCCTTCAATTGAATCTGCGAAAGTTACAATTTTGCATGTTGTTCAGGCACAAAATACTGCTGCTACCATGACAACTAAATGGGAAAATGGTGGTAAAATTCTGGCTAATGCCATTCAAACTTTGAACTTAGATCCTAGCCAGGTTTCTTCAATTTTGCGCGAAGGCGACCCCAAAGATGTAGTTTGCCAAGTAGCTGATGAAATTGATGCTGACTTGATTGTTATGGGTTCACGCGGACTGAAGCGACTACAATCTATTTTATCGAACTCAGTCAGTCAGTATGTTTTCCAGCTATCTTCTCGCCCCATGTTGCTGGTAAAAGATGACATTTATGTTAAAAGAATTAAGCGCGTTATGGTGGCAATAGATAACTCTGATTCTGCAAAAAACTGCTTGAAATTGGCACTGTTTTTATTGCGAGATATTCAGGGAGGTCAGTTAATTTTGGCAAATATTAGTACAGATTTAGGCGGTAAAAAATCGGAAGTAACCGAGGTTAACTCAGATAAAAATCCAGTTTTAGCAGCCGCAGTTGCAGAAGCTCAAAAACAGGGCATCCAATCTCGTTCTTATATCAGTAGTGGGAAACCTGGTGAAGAAATTTGTCGGTTGGCAGACGAGTTGAATATAGACTTATTATTGCTCGGTTCTCCAGATCGTCGTCCATCCATTGCTAAGAGTTTTGTTGATATAGACCGACTCATCGGATCTTCATTATCTGACTATGTTCGAGTCAATGCTACTTGTCCGGTACTGTTGGCGCGGACGATCGCTTAAGGGACTTCCAAGAAATAAATTACCTAAATGAAACGAACCACTCCAGACAATAGAGTTTCCAGTGCGTTGCGGGGGTTCCCCCGTTGTAGCACCTGGCGCAACACAGAGGAATGAGGAGGAGAGAGTTTTATCGTCAGTTTTTTGAGTATTTTTTTATTTGGAAGTCCCTAAACTAAGGAATAAGAATTAAATAACATACAATTTATGTCCCTGATTTACCTCATCCTCATTCCCTCTCCTTAGCTCGACTTTATCCATTTTTTGGCAACGCTCAAGCTTACTTTGAAAGCCTTGTGGGACGGTAGTTTTACTTTTTCGTTTTCACCGATAATCAGTGATATGGAAAAAGTTTTTGCCGAAAAGCTAGGGTTTTGCCGATACAAGAGAAGCAAGTTCTTAATTTTGGATAAAGTCGAGCTTAGAGGATGTTTGAAAAGTCCTTAGTGATGTATCAAATACTTTTAGATTCCCCTAAGTCCCCCTTAAAAAGGGGGACTTTGATTCCGTTTCCCCCCTTTTTGAGGGGAGCCAGCGCGGTCTTGGGGGTTTCCCCCATGAGCGACTGGCGTGGGCTAGGGGGGATCAAGAAGTGCCTAATATCACAGCCGACCACTTTTCAAACAACCTCTTAATAAGGGCTACGGTGTACACATCTCTATACAAACCCAAAATCGTTGGAGATCCCCCTAAATCCCCCTTAAAAAGCTATCCATTATAAACATCTTTCTTAACAAAAGCTTTGACAAAAACCAGAAATTGTGTATGTTGTAAAC
>NZ_JBALDK010000178.1:0-30970 GCF_036917455.1 Nostoc sp.
GCATTAATTATATATTTTGTAGTATATAGTACTTTAAAGTACGTAATCTTGATTAGCGATCGCTCTTGGGAAAAAACTTTTTGGTTTACTGATTAAGAGCTTGACGGAAGTAGGGTTCGTAGCTGTCTGCCAGGGCGGGTTCGAGGGCTTCCCAGAGTGTTTTGCCGATAAAGTTTTCAGTAGTCATGCCGACCTGCTCCAGCGCTTCGCCTTCTGCCAGCAGGTAGCGTAAATTTCGATCCACAATGAACACAGCACCATGAGGCAGTTTGGCCGCGACTTGATGCAAGCGGGCTTCGGCAAGTTGGCGATCGCGCTTTTCTTGGGCTTCTCGCAGCGCTCGTTGGACACAAGGAACCAACCGCCCTAAGTTGCGCTTTAGCACATAGTCGGTGGCTCCCAGTTTCAGCGCTTCAATCACCAATTCTTCGCCCATACTGCCAGAGACGAAAATAAAGGGCGTGTCAGGACAAAGCTTCTGGGCAATTTTCAAGGCGGAAATGCCATCAAAACCGGGCAAGGTATAGTCTGCCAAAATCAAATCAAACGCATTGGTTTCTAATGCTTTCACAAACTCAGCGCGAGTTTCTACTCGAAGCAGTTCACAATCAACACCGCCATCGGTTAGGGTGACACCTATTACCTCTGCGTCAAGGGGATTGTCTTCCAGCAAAACAAACCGCAGTCCTGTCATAATTGTGCCTCACGTTTCGGCAGCGAAAAGTAGAACGTTGCGCCCTGGTCGATTGCGCCTTCTGCCCAGATGCGTCCGCCATGTCGATGAATGATCCGCCGTACAGTGGCAAGCCCGACTCCCGTCCCAGGAAACTCTTCCTGGGGATGTAACCGTTGAAATATGCTAAATAGTCGATCGCAGTATTTCATGTCGAACCCTGCACCATTGTCTTTGACCAAGAATATCACTTCCTGCTCCTGTTCAATCCTACCAATTTTGATGGCAGCTTCGGTGTTATTGCGGGTGTACTTGACGGCATTCGACAGCAAATTTTGTAGTACTAGCCGCAGCAATATCGGGTCAGCCTCTACCGTTGCCAATGGTTCGATTTCCCAGTGGAGCGATCGCCCAACCAGTTCTGGCTGTAATTGTTCTCGCACTTCTTGTACTAATTGACTGATATTAACAGTAGTCAAATACATTTCTGTCTTTCCCAGGTGGGAAAATTCTAGCAAGTCGTCTACCATTTTTTCTGCTTGAAGAGCAAATTTTGTAATAATATTGAGGGTTTGCAAACTGGATGCATCGACGAGGGTTGCATTGAGCTTGCCTTGCAACCGTTCAGCAAAACTGCTGATGTAGCGTAGCGGCGTTCGCAAGTCGTGAGATATTGAGGAAGAAAACGCCTCTAGTTCTTGGTTGATGGCTTCTAGTTGAGCAGTCCGCGCTTTCACCTGTTGCTCTAAGCGATCGTTGAGTGTTTGTACCGCCTGCATCACCTGTTCGCGGTAGACTGCTTCGCGTCGCAGTTGTACCAGTTGGAGGTTAGCATTGACTCGCGCTAATAGTTCTTGTGCCGAGAAAGGTTTAATTAAGTAGTCATCTGCGCCAGTTTCTAAACCTTGCACCCGTGATTCTTCACCAGCACGAGCAGAGAGCAAAATAATCGGAATTGTCTGGGTATTTGGTGAAGCCCGTAGCGAGTCCGCCAAAGGCGGATTGCGAAGCAAACGCAGTAACTCCAATCCATCCATTCTGGGCATCATCACATCTGCTAACACCAAGTCATAGATGGCACTTCCACTACGCCGGATCGCAGTCAGTGCGGCTAACCCGTCATTTACAGTTTCCACCTCATAATACTGGTTTAACAACCGCTTGAGATAGCCGCGCATATCGGCGTTGTCATCCACCAGGAGAATACGCGCCCTTTTGGAGCCTTGATTACAAGAGGCAGGGGAGCAGGGAGCAGGGAGCAAGGGGGAAGACTGGAATGGAGCTTGAATCTCCGGACTTTGTGCCTGAATCTCCGGACTTTGTGCCTGAATCTCCGGACTTTGTGCCTGAACCTCCGGACTTTGTGCCTGAAACTCCGGACTTTGTGCCTGAATCTCCGGACTTTGTGCCTGAACCTCCGGACTTTGTGCCTGAACCTCCGGACTTTGTGCCTGAATCTCCGGACTTTGAACTTGAAATTCTGTGCTTTCGTCAAGGGCAGTTCCCCCTGCCCCCTGCCCCCTGCCCCCTTCCTCTTGTTCAGGTAGCCAATGTAAGGCTTCTTCAACAAAAGCATTTGCAGTTACAGCCGTTGATGGCAGTGTCGAGGCAACCCAAATTTGGTTGGCGGGTAGATGGGCGATTCCGGTGGGGATGGTGACGGTGAAGGTTGTGCCTTGGTCTACTGCGCTCGTAACTGCGATCGCGCCGCCGTGCCGCTTGACAAGTTCCTGCACCAGAGACAAGCCAATGCCTGAGCCTTCATAGCTGCGCCCCTTCGCGCCTTTGACTTGATAAAACCTCTCAAAGAGGTGAGGTAGTTCGGAAGCGGAAATACCTACGCCCGTGTCGCTGACCATCAATTCAACGAAGAGGCAGAGGGGCAGAGGGGCAGAGGGGCAGAGGGGCAGAGGGGCAGAGGGGAAAGAACTTGTAGAATAACTCTCCCCTGCTCCCCTGCTCCCCTGCTCCCCTGCTCCCCTGCTCCCCTGCTCCCTACTTCCTCTTGAACGAGTTTGAGCGAGACAGAAATCATACCGTCGAAGGTAAATTTTAAGGCATTGGAGAGTAGATTCAACACAATCTTTTCCCACATTTCTCGATCAACGTAAATGGGATCGGGCAGGGGAGGACAATCGACAACTAACTCTAAATTAGCATTCTCAATCGCCGAGCGGAAAACACTTGCCAGTTCAGCCGTGTAGGTGGATAAGTCGGTGGGTTCGTAGTTTGCCTTCAGGCGATCGGCTTCGATGCGGGAGAAGTCGAGTAGGGTATTAACAAGTTTCAGCAAACGCAAGCTGTTGCGGTGTACTAGTTTTAGCTGTTCCCGTTGTAAAGAAGTTAGGGGATTTACCGAATCGCTCAAGACATTTTGCACCGGAGCGAGTATCAACGTTAGCGGCGTGCGGAATTCGTGGCTGACGTTGCTAAAGAAAAGGGTTTTGGCGCGATCAAGTTCTGCTAGAGATTCGGCGCGTTGGCGTTCTTCTTCGCGGGCAGCTTGTTCTCGCATTCGTTGGATTTCTGATTCGCGCATCGCATCTTCGGCGCGGGCGCGTTCTAGTCGCGTCCAGATTCGGCTAGTGATTTCTCGTATTAAGTCAATTTCATCCTCACGCCACTGCCGAGGTTTATTATCAATGATGGAAATCATAAATTGCCACACGTTGTCGCGCACTAGCGGAACAATGACAAACGACCGGATGCCCAGAGCGCCGTATCTCTCAGCACTAACGCGAGGATCGGTCTGCGTATCGTTCACAATTGATGCCTCGCCAGCCATATTCGCTGCAATTTGCTCATCTGTAAGGAAATCCCTCATCCGATAAGTCCCTTTGACTGAAGGTATCCCTTGAGCATTCCATCCGTAAGCGGCTATCGCAATCTCAAAGTCTGCCGTGAGTTCGGTAAACACGCATTGTGTTACCTCAAAATACCGCCCGATCATTTCGCTGAGATGATTCATCGTTTCCGGGATATTTTCTAGCCCGACAAGCTCCTGCGAAATTTGCGAAAGCATGGATTGATGATGTTCACGGCGTTTACGCTCGGTGATGTCAGAAAATATGATCGCCAGTTGTTTGTTTTGGGAATCGCCGTACGGATACGCTGCTACTCGGAGGTATCGTCCTGTATCTATTGGCAGAATTTCAAACTCGATTGGTTCGCCCGTGGTCAAAACCGTTTCATAGTTGGTGAAAGCCACGGCTTCTAGATTTGGTGTCAGTTCATAGGCAGTTTTACCAATCACCTGCTTGAATCCGCTTTGGGTTTCAAATGCCGGATTGACTTCTAGAAAACGGTAATTGATTGGCTGTCCATTGTCATACAGCATTTGGATAATGCAGAAACCATCGTTGACATTCTCGAACAGCGATCGATATTTGGCTTCCGATTCACGTAGGGATTCTTCAGCGCGAGCGCGTTCGACTGCTGCCCAGGTGCGCTCGGCAACATCCTGCAAAAGCGCGATCGCCTCATCTGTCCATTCTCGCGGCGACGTATCAGCTACCAGGAAGACCGCGATCAGCCGCCCGTTCTTGACAAGCGGCGCACCCAAAACTGAGTGCATACCGATTGAGGCGTAGCGTTCGACGACGCGCCGGTTGAACAATGAAAAAGTAGCGAAGTTCGAGACATTAAATATGCTTCCCGAATGCAGCCAATCGGTAAACTCCGGCACATCCGAGAGGTCGTGAACGCCTACTGCCGAAGGCAAGCCTTCCTTCACGGCATCTTGCAGAATTGTCGCAACTGTGCCCGTCTCATCAAACTCGTTGTAGTAGCACCAGCCGACATCAAGTTGCTCGCGCAGCAAGCGCGCCGCCTCGCCCTGAATCTCGGCACAGTCGGAGAGCGATCGCAGTGCATCCGACAAATTCACCCGAAACGCATCCATTTCGGCAGCACGGCGCAACTGTTCTTCTGAGCGTTTGCGATCGGTGATGTCGTTAAAGAGAACGGCGACGCGCCGCTGGTCTGGCTGTCCAAAGCGAAAGGCATAAAGCGTAAACCATCGGTTTTCCAACTCTCTGCCGCCGTGTTCAAAGCGAATCGGTTCACCCGTCAGCGCGACATCGCGGTAAATCTCAAACCACGACTCCTCATGATTGGGTCGAAGCTCACGCATCCACTTGCCCTGCGCGTTGATCAGGGTCGATTGCTCCTCAAAGGCTTGATTGGTTTCGATGAAGCGATAATCTAAGGGTTCGCCTGGTTCGATGTGCATCTCAATCAGACAATAGCCTTCGTCGATCGATTCAAATAGCGATCGATATTTTGCTTCCGATTCGCCCAGGGCTGCTTCTGCCGTTCGCTGTTCGATTAAATCGGCGGCTTGCCGCGCCAGCACGTCGAGCAGGCGCAATTCTCTTTCGTTCGGGTTGTGCGGTTCGCGCCAGTGCGTCGAAATCGTGCCGATCACGCGCCCATTGCGCGAGACAAGCGGCGTTGACTGCATGGCGCGGATGCCACAGAGTCGGTAATGCGTCAGGTCTTCGGTGCCGGCGACGAAATCCCAAAGCTCTACGTCGGGGACTAAAATCCGCTCACCGAGCGATCGCGCCAGACCGCAAGAAGTCGTGTCATCTGCTCGCACCCACTCCCAAAACTTTGCCGATTCGGGAGCGATACCTATATGAGCGAGCAGGAACAACTCGTTTCGTTCGGGCGAAAGCATTTGCACACTCGCCATATCCGAACGCATTATCACCCGCACGGCATCGAGAAGCTGTTCGTAAAGCGCGCCTGTGTTGTCTTCCTCAATAAAACTGCGGCTGATGCGCTGCAACTGCTGCACGTTGGTGAGTTCGATTGCCAGTTTCGCTTCCGATTCGTGCAAGGTTACTTCGGCGCGTTTGCGATCGGTGATGTCAATGACCGAGCCAATGTAGCCCAGAAATTCGCCCGTCTCCGAAAAACGCGGCTGCGCTGAGTCAATCGCCCAAGCGTAAGAGCCATCTTTGCGCCGCAGACGGTAATCGAGCCGGAAAGCCTCACGGTTCGCATTGGCGGCGATGAAAATTCTTTCCGCCTCGTTGCGATCGTCCGGGTGCATCGCATTGAGCCAGCCGAAGTCCAATCCGGTGGCGGGCGTTTGTCCGGTAAATTCATACCAGCTTTGGCTCAAATAGGTACAAGTCGCGTCCGCTTCGGAGATCCAAACCATTACGGGCGCATGGTCAGCCATATTGCGAAAACGCGCTTCCGATTCGCGCAGGGCTGATAAACCTTGTCGCTGCTCAATTAGGTCAGCCGCTTGGCGGGCGAGTAAATCGAGAAAGCGCAGTTCGCGATCGCTCGGTCGATGGTGTTTGCGCCAATGGGTTGAAAACATACCGATCGCTTTACCTGAACGCGAAATCAGCGGCGTGGACTGTGCCGAGAGAAGTCCTGCCTCAAAGTGCATTCGCATCGAGCCATGCGGGTCGTCACTCTCTGGCACATCAAAATCAACAAAGGTGCGATCGCCCCTTATCAATGCCATACCGCAGGGCGTGTTTGAATCCGCGTTGACGCAATAGAAATGCTCAATCATTGCTGGCGTTATGCCTTGAGTGGCAAGCAGCAAGAGATCCTGCGTCGCTTCATCCAGAATTTGGATCGATCCCGCATCTGCTCGTGTGAGAGCGATCGCAGCAGCTAGAATTTCCTGGTAAAGCGTCTGAATGTCACCTTGGGTTACAAGCCTCGCGCTCAGTTCGTGCAGCAGTTGCGTATCTCTCAGGTCTAAATCAACGGCTGATAAAGCTTGTTTGCGCTTGGTAATATCTTTGTCAAGTTCCGGTACTTCCTGCAATGCTTGTTGTACCGATGGCACTAACCGCCCTAAGCGTTGCTTGAGTACATAATCTGTCGCGCCCTGCTTGATCGCTGCGATCGCCAATTCTTCGCCCAAACTGCCAGAGATGAAAATAAACGGTATTTCAGGACGTAGGCGACGGGCGATCGTTAGTGCCGCAATCTCATCAAAACTAGACAAGGCATAATCTGCCAAAATCAAGTCAATGGCGTTGCTCTCCAGTGCCCTAATAAAAGCAGCACGAGTGTCTACCCGCACTAGCTCACAGTCAATCCCGCCCTCTCTCAGCGTGGCTTGCACGACTTCTGCATCGGGAAGATTAGATTCGAGTAAGAGAAACTGAAGTGCTGACATGATTTTCTTCTTGCTGTTTTGGTATTGCCTTGGGTATATCTGTGCAATGTGAGTGGTCAGCAATCGTGATTTTGGGCTTTAGTTTCATCCAAACTTATATTCAGCAGCTGTGCTTTTCTTTCTGGCGAGGTGACTTTTTGACCATACCATGCCGATATATGTTATCTACCCCTATTCTTTTTTTCAAGCAGTCCATTCTTTTTATTACTTATGGCTTACGGCTATGCCTCAAAACCTCTTTTTTTGGGGTAAAGACAAGATACGCGCAAAATTATCTATCATCATGTAAAGTTTTTGTAACAGATTCGCCGCGATCGCTTTTGTCTATATGAAAGAAAAGTCTGCCTAGTTTGGCTTTCAGCTTAGAGGTTGAATGAACAAGTGTTTCGCTGTGACTTTAGGCACTTTTAGATCCCCCCTAAATCCCCCGATCAATTGGGGGGAACCAGAATCAAAGTCCCCCTTTTTAAGGGGAGCCACTGCGGTCTTGGGGTCTCCCCAAGTGAAGCAAGTGGCGTGGATTTAGGGGGATCTAAAATTTTTGATACCGACAAGAGGACTTTTCAAACATCCTCTTAGCTCGACTTTATCCATTTTTACAAAACCCAAAACCTAGCTCTTAAACCCTTGTAGAAAGCTAGTTTTAGTTTTTGTAATTGAGCGATAATCTGTGATATAGAAAAAGTATTTGCCAAAAAACCAGGGTTTTTGCCGGATAAAGAAAGCGAGTTCTTAATTTTGGATAAAGTCGAGCTTAGTGAACGCTTTGAGGTTATCTATCCCAACTTATAAAATATTGCTGAAAACATAAACTGAAGGCTCTTATCTTTGAAGGGTAAAACATTTCTTCTTCCGCTCATTTGCCCTCAAAACCTAACCTTAAAAAACTTTATAGTACTATTTATTTGTTCTCGTGTTTAATCCGAGAATAAATTCCTTCTACTAGTAATGCCCACAAAACAAGACGACATCATCAATAATTAAAGTGGTGTAATCCAATAAGTAATTCCCCGGACAACTTGTTTATTAAAACCAAATAGAGGTAAATTATCTTCAGTTAAACCCACATAAGTCCAATGTGGAACATCATTTTCTACAGTTTGAAACCAACCATTTTGATTGAGAGCTTTTCTTTGTTCTTTACTATCTACACGTAAATCAATTGCTAATCCCCAGAGATGTTGCGAAGTTCCAGGAGGTGCAACTAAGCCGAGAATTTTTGTTTCTTTGCCCTGTTGAACTTTTGCTAAAGTTTGATTATTAGCATATTTTTGCCAAAATCTTAAATTCGTGTTAAAAGTACGAGTACAATCACCAGAACCATAACCAGATTTTAGCGGTATGTGTTGTTTAACTCGCGCTTTATTTAGAGCATCAGCCGCCGATTTTTGTAAATAGCAATCATTAGTATCATTAATATGAACCATTGTTAAAGTAGATTGAAACTCTTGGGTTTCCTGTTCGTTAATAAGGATATTTTTTGGCGGTAGTTTAATTCCAACATCTTGATTTACAAAGACTGCCCCATAAGTTCGTAGCAAAGTATATTCATAAGTACCAGGCTGGGGAATTGTGGGTAACTTCTGGCTAACCGCAGATAAAAAACGCTGTTTTCCATTTAATTCTGGGTTGGGAAAAAATGGTTTTGATATTGTTTGTTTAGAGGTATCTATACAAGGTGATGAACCAGTTTTCGAGCATACGTTTAATGGTTGAGCAGTTCTAGCAAATTGATGGTGGGTAATCTCATTACTAGCTACTAAGACAAAAATCATCCCGATAACTATACCGATAAAACTTGCCTTTCTAAAAAATTTAGTAATATTTTTTTGTTTTCTGATGGTGAGCTTCATTTTTAAATAATTCTTTAGTTTATTCAAAGATCCAAAATAATTAAATTCTTGAAATTTCTGTTATTGATGACTTCAAGTTATAAGTATTTTATTGTTCCTGAATTTGAGTTTTATCCTAATTATACAAATCATCAAATACATATCAATCAGGGATTGAATTGTATTAATAACTAACTAAGTGAACAATAACTGTCATAAATAAACCGGAACGTTGTCACAAATTTTAATAAATATTATATTTATTCTTTAATACTCAAGTTTAAAAATGAAAAATTATCTCTAATTGAGTACTAGTAAATTTGATAACTTTTTTATTAGAAAGTTACATCCATGAAACCACTGGAACAGTTAAAATTGAAAAGAACTCTAAGCTTGCCGATCCTGTAAGTATGACCATGCACAATTCCGTTGAATTCCAAGACGCTTTTGATGTCATAGTCGTCGGTGCAGGTCACTCCGGTTGCGAAGCGGCTTTGGCCTCTGCACGCCTCGGTTGTCGTACCCTGTTATTGACGCTCAACTTGGATAGAATCGCTTGGCAACCCTGTAATCCAGCAGTGGGTGGCCCGGCCAAATCTCAGTTGACTCATGAGGTAGATGCACTCGGTGGGGAAATTGCTAAAGTAGCAGACCGTACTTACCTGCAAAAACGTATCCTCAACTCTTCACGAGGGCCTGCTGTTTGGGCATTACGCGCCCAGACAGACAAGCGCGAATATGCAGCAGTGATGAAGAATATTGTCGAGAACCAAGAAAACTTGACAATTCGCGAAAGTATGGTTACAGATTTGGTGCTGGGTGCTAATGATGAAGTTATCGGGGTTGAAACTTATTTTGGTGTAGGTTTTCAATGTAAAGCTGTCATCTTGACAACTGGCACTTTCTTAGGGGGCAAAATTTGGGTTGGTAACAAATCAATGCCAGCCGGACGCGCTGGAGAATTTGCGGCCGAGGGATTGACACAAACCCTAAATCGCCTGGGATTTGAAACCGGAAGACTCAAAACTGGAACCCCAGCACGGGTAGACAAGCGATCGGCAGATTATAGTAAAATGCTAATCCAGCCAGGGGATGAAGATGTTCGCTGGTTTAGTTTTGATCCAGATGCGTGGGTAAAACGGGAACAGATGCCTTGTTATATCACCCGCACCACTGCCGAAACCCATCGCCTAATTCAAGATAATTTACACCTGTCGCCAGTTTATGGCGGTTGGGTGGAAGCCAAAGGGCCGCGTTATTGTCCCAGTATTGAAGATAAGATTGTGCGCTTTGCCGATAAGGAAAGCCATCAAATTTTTATTGAGCCAGAAGGGCGAGATATACCCGAACTTTATATCCAAGGTTTTTCCACAGGGTTGCCAGAAAATTTGCAGTTACTTATGTTGCGAACTCTCCCCGGTTTGGAAAAATGTGTGATGCTGCGTCCAGCCTATGCTGTGGAATATGACTATTTACCTGCTACTCAGTGTTATCCCACACTGATGACCAAGAAGGTTGCTGGACTGTTTTGTGCTGGGCAGATTAACGGTACTACAGGTTATGAGGAAGCGGCAGCCCAAGGGCTTGTGGCGGGAATTAATGCGGCTCGATTTGCTAGTTCTCAAGAAATGATTGTGTTTGCCCGCGAGCAAAGCTACATTGGAACACTAATTGATGACCTATGTACCAAAGATTTACGGGAACCTTACCGAATGCTCACCAGTAGGTCAGAGTACCGCTTATTATTGCGTTCTGACAATGCCGACCAACGTTTGACACCCTTGGGACGAGAAATTGGTTTAATTGACGATCGCAGATGGGATCTATTTACCCAAAAACAATCAAACATCACCACAGAAAAGCAGAGATTGCAAGCTACACGAGTCAAAGAACATGATGAAATAGGAATAGCGATCGCATCTAATACCCAACAAGCAATCAAAGGTTCAATTACCCTCAATGACTTACTGCGCCGTCCGGGATTCCATTACGTTGACCTCGACAGGTTTGGACTGGGAAACCCCAACCTCAACCGCGCCGAGAAAGAAGGTGCAGAAATTGACATTAAGTATTCTGGCTATCTCGCTAGGCAACAAAATCAAATTGACCAAATTGCCCGCCAAGCGCACCGCCAGTTACCTGCGGATTTAGACTATACAACAATTGATACTCTTTCTAAAGAGGCACGGGAAAAGCTAACTCACGTAAAACCACTCACTCTTGGTCAAGCTGCACGTATAGGTGGTGTAAACCCAGCCGATGTTAACGCTTTATTATTATATTTAGAATTACGTAGAACCAAGAGCCAGCATGAGTTTCCAGCGTTAGCTTAACACAAAGTTCATAAAGACTGAGTATAGTAGTAGGGAGGGAGATTGGTATGATAGATGACATAAATATTAGTACTGCTATCATCAACCATCCCCAGATTCAAGTTCATTTTAATACCAGCGCTCAACCAACTCGTCTCAATAAGACGGCGGATTGGATATTTCATCTGTAATCCTAATTCCCAGGCAGTAGGCGCGGCGTTTCCTCGTCCTAGCAATAACCCAGAAAGTCTATGTTACAAGAAGCCAGCACCCGTCTCATAGTACCGGAACCATCAGAAGACTTAATCGCCAACGAGCCTTGGTCGATAGAAAACTATGCTGATGGCCTAATGGATGAACTGTTTGCCGATATCGACTACATTCTGGATGTTAGTGATAATCTGCCTTCACAAACCGTTAGGCACGCTAGACAGAACAAATCGAGTCAGTCTTTTGCTGGGGTTTCCTCCCAAGCTCAACGCCAGTCACCTTCAGAATATGTACCTCTGCAAACAGTTACGATCCCGCAGATTATTTTACCAAACGGACAGTCAGTTGTTCAAGATAACCACAAGCACTTGAGTACCGTTGTCTTTGATAACGGCACTATTAAAGCAGTTAGTAGAAAGCGTCAGAAAAGTAGTCGGACTTTAGGCAAACTGCTGATTATAGGAACAACTTTAGGAGTGGCGATCGCTAGTATTATCTATCTGGTGCAGTCTGGAGTTGTATATCTTTTAAATACCAACTTAACTCAGCAAGCTCTTCTAGCGCCGCAATCGCAGTCACAGTTGCCAACAAAAGTAGAAATTGAGGCAGATTTGGTTGACTATATGCTGGGAGCGCTGGCAGTTATAGACAAGCAAGAAGTAAAAAGCAATCAAAAATCTCGCGGATCGGGATTCACCACTCAGAGGAATACTAATCAAATAGCCTTTGGTAACGGGCAAACAACTGGTAATTTACCACCACTTCCACTTCTAGCTAACAATACACCACCAGCCCCTAACCGTTCTGGCAGCGTTGTTGAGCGGATCTACGTTCCCGTTTATCAAGCGCCATCGCCAATGCGCTACGCCCTACCGGCGATTCCTGGAACTCCTACACTCATACCAAAAGTTGCCAGCGCATTCCAGGGATCTCAACCTAATGTTGTGAAAAGTGCCCTGAATACAGTGCGGCAAGCTGCCAAGCCTGTAACTGTAAGTATGTTGGCTGCGGCTGTGCAAGCAGAACTTAAACCTGTCGCTGGACGAACTGCACCTATTACCGTGCGGCAAACACCCAAACCTCTGCCTGCATTACCAGTGGTTCCATTACGTGCAGCACTCGCGCCAGAGTCAGAACCAACTATTACCCAGGAACAAGTATATCCGGCAACTGCGATCGCAGTTGCTCCGAGTAATACTTTAGAAGGATTGTTAGAGTTAGGTAACAAATCTGCCGCTTTGTTTAAAATTGACGGCGTGACTCGCCGCATAAATATGGGTGAAAGCATTGGCTCAAGCGGTTGGACACTTGTAGAAGTTAGTAATGGCGAAGCAGTCATCCGTCGTAACGGTGAAGTGCGCTCGATTTACGCAGGGCAGAAATTGTGAAATCCAATAGCTCGAACTCACCAATAATTTTTGTCCTTTCAGTACCAGCTTGTAGAAATATTGTTGCTAAATCTTTATGAAAATAATTGTTTACTAAATCATCTAGTAATGATGTATTTCTACTATTAAAAACTATTTGCATAACCCCGGCTTCTTACTGAAGTCGGGGTTATAGATGTTAATGAATGATTGAAATAGAATTAGTTAATCTTTTTCTATAACTTTGGCATGTCCAGCAAAAACAAAATGCTCGTTTCTGTTTCCTTGACTTTTATTAGGCCACTTAACCCAATAATGATTTTCTTCAAAACGGACATCTAAAATTGGGTAATCTCCTGGTTCAATATCAAAGATAGAATCTTTTGCTAAATCTGATGCCTGTTCTGTAGAAGGCTTCAAAAAGGTTTTAGTTGTAATTTCTAAAACGTATTTTTTATCAAATTTAGGTTCAATAGTCTTCGGCTTACCTATTAATCCATCTTTAATGGCTTCTGCCATTTTTTCAACATCGAATAGATCCATATCTACTTTGGCATCACAAAAGCAGCACTCAATCAAAATAGCTGGCATTTGTGTATTCTTTAAAACAAAGAAACCTGTATCTTTGACTCCTCGATTATAAAAACCAAGTTGAACAATCTCTTTGAGAACTGATTCAGCAATACCTTGTGATGCATTACTAATGGCGTAAACTTCTGTGCCATGAGCTTTAGCATTAAATTTATTAAAGTGAATCGCAACATAGACATTAACGTTATTGGCATTGGCCTTATTAGTTCGTTGTCTCAGAGAATCAGTTACACTACTAGCGCTTGTGGGAGTGCAATCGATAGCGGTATGATTTGCTGCTCTGAGTTTTTGTATCAATTGTGTGCCAACTGCTTTAGTTAAAACATCTTCTTGCTTGATGCCTGTTGCCCCTGTATCTGGAGGGCAATTGTGTCCCATATCAATACCAAATTTCATAGAGTTGATCTCCTTTTTATAATTTGAGAGATAAGCATAATTTAATTACACTGTATTAATTATTAATCCAAATGCGATCGCTCTGTCGGTAAGAAAAAGTGAGTTGTTCCTGTAAAAAAATGTAACAGGCAACATAAAAACATCATTAAAAACAGAAATATCATAAGTTCAACCGATAAATAAAGCAGGCTAACCCATGACAGCACAAGAGGCGCTGAATCTAGTCGATACTCTTTTAGGCTCTACCTTTGGGCAAAGACTTAATGATGTTCAATCTATAGTTTTGCTGGAAAGTTGGCTGGGACGCACCTATGCGGAAATTGCGGTGCAGATAAGTTATGAACACGACTATATCAAACAAGTGGGTTCCCAGTTGTGGCGATCGCTTTCTCAGGTAATTGGTGAAGAGGTTTGTAAAAAAAATATCCAATCTGTTTTGCGTCGCTACCAGCAGGCTCAAAGTGGTAATAATTAAAAAGCGGTGGCAGTTGGGCGTTTCAGACTAATATTCTCAGAAACGCCAGCGATCGCCATCATACCTACTTTATCTGGTAATTTGATATCGTTATCATGAATTTGATGAATCTCGGATCTTAATTTCTACATCTCCTATCATCGATTCTGCTTCTGCAAAAGCTTTTGCTAAATCCTCAATAGAACTTTTTCCAGCACTGAATCTTATTGTTTCAGCTTTTAAATGTCTTTGGGCTTGACGAAATCCGTTACCCTTTCGTCCAACACCTGTCGTATTAATAATTCCTACAGAACCAGCGCTAATTGCAGCAAAAACTTTTGTCCGAAAGTTTCCAAGTTCTTCAACAAAGGTTGCAACAATCAAAGATGAGAGTATAGAAGTTACTCCCAAGGTTATAAAAATAGAGTGCAATATCACTGCATCTCGATGCCATCTTTTAATTTGGTTCTCAATTTCTGGCGGTATTTCTAGCATGAGCAAACTTAATTATTGATTGAATTTGTGCAGTCTCAAGCTTCAGACAAATAAAGCATAAATTTACAACTGAATCGTCAGCACTCTATTTTTAGAAAACTTTAGATATCACAAGTTTTAGAATATTTCCTTGTTTTATGCTTTGTCAGTGAGAAAAAGTGAGTATTTACGTATTTACTGGAAATAAAGGTGAAAATTACTCAATTTTCAGATAAAAAAGTGAAATGCCAGCAATTTTGACTAAAATAGCCAAAAAACTAAGCTTATGGTGAATAATTGCCCAAATTTACGGAATTTTCCTATCTAAAGAGGGTTAACAGAAATAAATTTCAATGTTAGAACTATAACTTGTGTTGATTAGAGTTGCACGACAGTCGCTATCTGCAAACCTACATCTTGCATCTATCTTGCTTAAGCAAGATAACTTCAGCCAAAAAAGCTAGTTTGCTAATTGATGTAATCGTCAAACTTTACCAATATGAAAAGACTTCGCTATTTTCAAAAGAATTCCAAAAACTCTTTGATAGAAAAGTATCACCTTTACAAGGGCGAAAAGTTGAACTGGTTTCAAGTAACTATGCGGCTTGAAAGGTCAATTATTTCTAACATTATTCCTTGGGTATTTTTTTGTACTGCCTATGGTCTTTTAATATCACTTTTATATTCTTTAGGATTGCCAATAGCTTTTACAAATTCAAGTAGTATTATTACTAATGCTGTTTTAAGTTTTAATATTGGTTTTACATTACTATTAGTTTTTCGGACAAATACAGCCCATGATAGATTTTGGGAAGGTCGGCAACTATGGGGATCTTTAGTTAATACATCTCGTAACTTAACTCGGGGAATTTGGATAATAGTTAAAGAGCAAACACCGCAAGATAGAGTAGAAAAAGAAGCAATACTTCGGTTAGTAACTGCTTTTGCTGTTGCAATGAAGTTACATTTAAGATCGGCACCTTTAGACACTCAGTTAGCATCTTTAATGTCTGAAAAACAATACTTACAACTTCAAGATACTAATCATCCGCCATTACAAATTGCTTACTGGATAGGAGATTACTTGCAGTATCAGCACGATTGTAAATATCTAAATGTCTATCAACTAACTACTCTGCATAATTGCGTAGATGATTTAGTAGATATTTTAGGTGGTTGTGAACGCATTTTAAAAACGCCACTGCCTTTGATATATACTATCAAACTTAGACAACTGTTATTAATTTTTTGCTTGATCTTACCTTTGGAAATTGTTAGCTTTTTGAATTGGTGGACTGGTTTAATAATGGCTTTTGTAAGTTTTACCTTATTAAGTATTGAGCAAATTGGCTCAGAAATTGAAGAACCTTTCGGGTTTGATCCTAATGACTTACCTTTAAATGCGATTTGCAATACAATCTCAAACAATGTTGAAGAATTAATCAGGCTTGCTTCTAACAATGTTCGCTATTCGTAAATCTATAAACAAGTTTTACTAAATAAGTTCCTAATGGGAGGGGAAATTTTATTCTTTTTTAAGAATAGTAATTGGATTAAAAATACGTAGGCATAGCCCCGTGGAGACATCGTTTAATAAATGCTTCGCCAAGTTTTCACTATCTCTTTGCTACCTCTGAGGAAAAAGTTGCAGCTTAAGAAATCTAAAATTCACTGAGAGTCTTTTCTATGCGACGGTCAGGGATAAGCCAGATAATTGCGACTAAAACGTACAATGCACAGGCAAACCATGAGTTCACAAAGGCAAGTGGAATAGCTACAGCATAAAACACCACCGAGACTTTTCCCTTGAAGTCTTCACCGACTGCGATCGCTAATGTTGAATCCTTACCGTGGTAAGAAATCAGGGCGCGGGTAAGAACGTAGTATGCGATCGCAGCTAACATCAACACCGTACCATAAAGGGCAACTGGCATAGCAGCAAAGTGATTCTCGCCCATCCAACCAGTGACGAAGGGAATTAACGACAACCAAAACAGCAAATGCAGATTAGCCCAAAGGATACGCCCATTAACCTGTCTGATTGCTTGTAGTAAGTGATGGTGATTATTCCAGTAGATACCGATATAAATAAAACTCAGTACATAACTCAGAAATACCGGGATTAGCGGACGCAGCGCAGCTAAATCGAACCCATGCGGCACTTTGATCTCTAGCACCATAATAGTAATGATGATGGCAATCACCCCATCACTAAATGCTTCTAACCTTCCTTTGCCCATATACGCCCACTCAAATTATCGAGGATTCCTAATGTATATAGCAATCTTAAATCATTTGTGAGAGATAAAATCGCTGAAAAGCCTATAAATAGGTATTTTTTATTTAACTTGGAATGGTGCGTTACGCTTTGCTAACACACCCTACTTTTACACTTTATTTAATCCACATTCCTTAGTACAATGTCACCCCCTGGTTATAAGCATTAACAAAACTCGTGTAGTCATACTCGACTTGAGTTGCATAGTCCACTGCAAAGTTAACAATTTCGTCTTTGAATACAGACTTGTTACTGCCCACAACATCAGTAACTTCCTTGTCAACACTTACAGAAACGATCGCAGCATCGTAGTCTTTATCAGAGATGGCATGGTTCTTCGCAACGACCTTCCCTGCATATCCCATCGCATCCATGAACTTTGACTTAGTGGTTAGTAACGTATAGTCAAAGTCCACTTGGTAGGGTGATTTTTCATGCAGCATAAAAGGGATGCTACTGACTGTAGTGTAGCCAACTAAGGGATCGGTATTGGAGAGCATCGCTTTTATGGCGATTGCTACCCGCGCCCCTTCTTGGTTTCCGTAAACTGAAGTTGGTAGCAGACCTGGAACGGCGATCGCAACTGCGCTACTACCTTCCTGCTTCATCTCCAAAATGCGATCGTCGTCGGTTGCTGAACTCGGGCCTTCAATTAGCAAGTAATATCGGTACTTACCAAGACTACCAGTGCCAGAACCTAATTTGAGTCGAATATCTTTGAGGGTGTAGTAACTATTGTTGTAGCGCTTACTACTAGAAATTGAAGCAATGTAGCTGCTCATAGCTCCAGCAATATCTGAATAGGTGCTGCTGGATACAGGCTGGAGTTCCGAGGTTGTCTGGAAAACTCGATTGTTACTGTTGTTTAATTGCGTGTACTTCGTTAACAAGCTAGAACGGCTCTTACCTGATGTATTTTGAATCAAATCTTTGACTACACCATTCGTATTGCTGGAATCTAAACGGTATGACAGTTCATCATTGGTTCCCTTAAAGTCGCTCATCTTATTTAGATAAGCATCCAAGAAATTCCGCACAATATCTTGAGCATCACTTGAGCTAAGACCGTTCTCTTTCGCTGCCAACAGAATGGAAACTGCCATGCGTCGCAAATCCCAAACGTAGGGACCAAGATAGCCTTCATCAAAATCAGTGGTGTCAAAAACGTTGTTATCATTGCCATCTCTCATTCCCCCAAGATTTTGCAAATGCATATCTCCTTCTAACCAGATCGCAGAGGTTGAAGAATTTACAAAACCTGAGCTTGGCAAGGTCTGCATATCACGATAAAAAATATGATCTGTTCCCCGATAAAAGGCAAAGGGGCTAGCTGTCATTTTTTGCATCTTCGTTGCCAGTTCTTGAGGTAATTGAGAAGCAAAGGGATGGTTGTATTGGTAAATTTCATTTTCCACCCAATTTGAACGGGGAGTTGCAGCTTGAACTGGAAATGCCAACCCCAAAATTAGAATTAAGACAATTACAATTGCAAATATGTGTTTAGGCATGACAGTCTCTTAAGTGTAAAAAATTGACTTTTGCTTAGAGGCAATAATCCAACAATAATCCTTTTAGCACCTTGAGCTATAGCTTGAAAAGTGATTTAAAGCACAATGCAATAACTATTCATGCCAAGGATTCAAAAGAGTAAAATCATAAAGAACCATTAGAACGTAATCATGTCAGCTATCCAAACAACTGTAGTTCTTGGAATGACGGCAGATGGAAAGATCAGCGCCGTAGATCCTCAAGCACCCCGTGATTTCGATGCAGTTGATCTAGCACATTTGGAGTTTCAAGTCTCACTTGCCGATCTAATTTTGGTAGGAGCAGGGACAATTCGGGCTGAAGGGGTAAGCTTTAAAATTAGCAATCCCGAACTGTTGGCAGCACGTGAGGTTAGGAATCAGTCTCCTCAACCCATTACCTGCGTTGTCTCAGGTTCCCTCGATCTCTCGCTGGACTTGCCTTTTTGGAGTCAAGACATTGAGCGATGGATATTTACAACACGAACTGGTTTAGAGCGCAATTCTGATGCAACAACCTTGCAAAAACTGGCTGAATTAATTGATTTGGGAGATACAGACCTGGACTGGGATCGGGCCTACAGCTTGATTGCAGAGCGGGGTATTCATAAGGTTGTAGTTTTGGGAGGCGGCTCTTTAACAGCTGCTCTAGTAAAGGCTGGGAAAATTGACGACTGGTGGTTGACAATTTGGCCTATCATTTTTGGAGGAAAGGATGCCCCTAGTCCAGTAGAAGGGGAGGGTTTTGTTCCTAAAGCTGCTCCTCATTTGCAACTTGTCGAAACTCGTCAGGTTGGAAGTGAATTGTTTTTACACTACCGCACACTTAAATAACAAAAAAGCGCCTTCCCAATTTGGGAGAGCACTTTTTTATTTAGTTAATGCTTGAAAATTAACCGTTGATAGCAGGAGCGGTAAGAGCAACAGGAGCTTGTATAGTCAGTCCTTCGTCAAAGTCCCGGATTTCTCACCACATCTTGATTAAGCCTACGCTTAAGCGGGAGCAATGCTCTAACAGTGAGATGGGTAAGCAGGGGAGGCAGGGGAAGAGAAAGAAATAAGTGTAGAAGCAGTCTGTTTTGGTAGTAAAAAATACTAAGAATGCCTCTTGACTCCCCCTGCTCCCCCTGCTCCCCCTGCTCCCCCTGCCTCCCCTGCTCCCCCTGCTCATTAGATGATGATCTCACTTTTTCGCGTTGCTCCCGAAACGGTATTAGTTGCAGTCCAAAATTTATAGGAGCGGGTATGACTACCTTGTAAACTGGTTTTGATTTTACCTTATTACACTTAATACTAGTTGAGTGGAATAATACTGTTACTCCATACCCAAAGGATTACTGTTTTCATCAACTCTTCGAGCAACAAGTCCAGCGAACCCCCGAAGTGACTGCTGTCGTCTTTGACAATCGGCATTTAACTTACCAAGAACTCGATCGCCAAGCTAATCAACTCGCCCATTACTTACAAAAAATTGGTGTTGATTCAAAAGTTTTAGTAGGATTGTGTGTTGAGCGATCGCTCGATGATGGTAAAACTATGTTACCTGACAATAGCTGTAAGTTCTTCTCTTGCTAAAGCTAACGCTTGATAAGCATTTTTAAACTTTGTTTCATCTGTAAATTTATGACCAAAATGCTTTAAATAAGCTTCCAGATATCTAATACGTAAGTGTGGATCGGTTGGACTCAGAAGAAAGGGAAGGTCAGCCTCAACCATAAACCGGATAGCCAATAAGGGAATCGGGCTACGAAGTGGACGAAAGTTTGGATTATGCAGACCAGGACTTTCATTGCGTTTATGAAACTCTCCGATCATTAGTCCTGATTCAACAAACAAAGGTTTAAGTTTTTGCTGGACATGATCTATTACTTGATAGGCTCTTTCATCAATGTCAGGAAAGATAATTAAAAAAGCTTTATTAATTGCTAATTCTTGCTCTTTAACTTCCATTCCAAGAAAGATACTTCGGTAGCGTCCAACAACCTCTTCTAATTGTTCTGGATACAAATCTTTTGTGCGAATAACTGCTAGACGAATACTGTTTGACTTTAGAGAGTAAGGTACAAAAGGACAAACTGCGCCGGGTCTTCCTAAGTTAGGATGAGGTCTTCCTAAAAAGTTTTTCACCCACTCCGTAATTTCAAGTAAGTAAGGAAAGTCTTCGTGTTGCTTAAGTTGTTCGATTTCAAGAGTTGTATAGAGTTGCATAAGCTTGTGTAAAATTTAAGAAGTTGTTGATTGAAAAGTCAAAAATAGTTATCCAGTTTTATGTCTTTAAAACTAATTATTAGTTAAGTAAACAAATACGCCAGGATTTTGTAATTTCTGCTTTAGTTATCGTTTATAAGTAAGTTGCCGTGAAAAACCTCAAGTATGTTACGAAACGTAAATAGACTTAAAGCCCTTACTAATGCCAATGATCAAGGACAGATGACAGCTTTCTCCCGGATTTCTCACCATATCTCTCAAAGCCTTGTGCAGGGGAGCAGGGGAGCGGGGGAGCAGGGGAGAGTTCAAAAACCAAGTTCTTTCCCCTCTGCCCCTCTGCTCCTCTGCCCCTCTGCCCCTCAAGCTTGTGAGAAATGCGGGTTTCTCCTGTGGTCGCCGCTACCCGAATGCCAGTTCGCTTTAATTGCGCCGACCTACTTAGCAGATAAAAAGGCTCAAGCCTTTTTGTGAGTCTAAAGAATCTTAAGCCAATCAATACACAAACATATTTTTGCAACAAGCAACTTGTGTTCATTTATTTCTGGCATTTTAGCTAGAATACACATGTATTATCCAGCAGATAGTCCTACTTTTTTACACCCTTAAGCTTCTATTATTTTTAACAAATATATTATAAAGTTTCTGTCTCAATAGTTATTTATACTGTAAAAATTTAGTATTGATTCAACAGCAACTATAGGTTTAGTATCAATTTAGTATAATTTTACTTAAGTAAAAGATCGAGAATTCAGTCTAAATGAATTATCTCTACGACAAATGTGGGTTTTCAATTGATACATACCTGGTATTTTTTGTCAAGATATAAGTCCTAGCTATAGCCCTTTCAAGGTGGTAAAACTTGGAACGAAAATTAATGATTTCAACCTTCAAAAAGCCCAAAATCTGAGCGAAGAACTTAGGATAATAGCACTGAAACAATGTATTTTCGTTGAACACCTTGAAAGAGCTATAGTAATCCGATATAAGATTGGATATTTTTTTAATTGGAAGTCTCTTATTTATTAACAAATTCTTTCACTATTGCCATATCATCAGGAGGAATCTGTGTAATTAGGCGAAATGGAAATGCAGGAGTTGAAGCAAACTGGGCATAATCTGGTGTCAGAAAGATGGCGTAGTTTTTGGCTTCTGGAGTCATCTGTGCAGCAAAGGCTAAAGTTATAGCTTTAAGGTACTTGCGAACATCTGCTGCTTTTTCACCCACAACTTCACCGCCACTAAGCGGTGTATTTAATTGTCCTACCTGATCCAAAGTAGTACTAGGGTCTTTTATACTTAGATGAGTACCCCCAACTATACCAACGAGCCATTTGGGGGATGGGATTTTGTCAAATCCCACAATCTGTTCAGTTAAAGCTGGGGCAGTTTTATCGGCGGAACCTGCTAATACTAGGGTAGGAACTTGTATCTTAGTTAACCCAGTTTCGCCAAAGATCAGAGAAGTTGTAGGATTGAGAGCGATCGCCTGTTTGATTCTGGAATCTCGTAGTTGATAGCTATTTTCTGGTAGTTCTTGAGCAATACACTGTATATTTTCTCCCAGACTCAAAATAGTCAAGTTCTTTTTGCAGCGTTCTTTCAGATGTTCTAATTGTAATTCGGCTCCAGCAAGTGCTAAAGCTGTAGCACCACCAAAAGAATAACCAACAACCATCGCTTTATTGGTTGTAAGTTTTCCTTGCAGTGGATTATTAGCTGTTTGGTTGAGCTTTTCTAATTCATCAAGAACAAAACTAATATCTTGAGGGCGATACAAAAACTCTTGAGGTTTCATAACTCTGGTTTTGCCTTGTAATGCTAAGTTAGTATTTTCCCCATTACTACCGGGATGTTCTAAAGCTGCGACTACATAACCGTGGGATGCTAAATGTTCTGCTAGGTAACGCAAGTCTGTACGGACTGACGCAAAGCCGTGAGAAAAAACAATTATGGGTTTGTCGGGAGTTGCAGCAGTTGACCAATAAATATCAACTGGAATTTTACGGTCGCGCTTTTGGTCATTCAGGCTTAAGTTGAGTATTTTTACTTCAGCGTTTCCTGGTTGGCTGGGATCAAAAGTGAAATGAATTTGCGGTGTTTTGGGGTCAAGTTGGGGAGCGATGGCTAGCATAAATTGCTGCGTGCGCCAAAAAGCTGTATTCAAATTCCCTGCAACTATAAAAGCCTGGGGCAAATCAATTTCTAAGCGTTTACTAGGATAAGCGGCGATAAAACTTAGTATAGAAAGACCCTGCGGTGCAGCAGAACCTAATACTAATCCTGCTCTTAGTGCTTGAACTCCAGCTTTGTCCTTTCGGGCTAAGGCTGTAGCGAAGTCACTAAGAATACTTGTGCCAATCTGGGTATTAGCTAACTTATCAATGGTGACAACATTCATCGGTATATTCATGCCCAATGCCCCCAACAAGAAGCGGCGTTGTTGTTCAGGTAATCCTTTAGTAAAAGGCTGTAAACTCTCAGGTAATTCCCCAGTTTTTGCAGCCTTTTGCAACTCAGCCAGGGAAATGGATTCTGTAAATAAACCTAAACGCACAACAACGGTGTCAGCCGCAATTGCCGAAGTATTTGCCCCGAACTGTGTAAGTGCGATGCTTACGGCAAGGGTTTTACCCAACGCACCCAAGAAACCTGCAACTGTCTTAAGACTTTTCCAACTTCTTCCCATTCCCATAAATATTTATACCAATTGTTACTTACGGGAATATAACGGATATTTGTGTATTTGACTACCCCATTGATTGGCAAGAGATAAAAGCAGCTTGAAATTGATAGCGATCGCCCCGATGTCTCATACCATTTCTGTTTGAAGATGCACTTATAAGAGAATATAGAATCTTCAAATGGGGGATTTAAACCCATTTAGTCATCCATTTTTTAGTTGATAATTAAATTTTGAATTCTTACTTGCTAAAGAATAAACAAAAAGCACCTTTTTTGAAGGCGCTTTTATTTAAAATAAATAATCTTTAATTTTTCAGACAATACTTTAAGGATTGTAATTGTTAGTCCGGGGACTGCGAGCACCAGCTACGGCTCCAATCATTGAGGCTATTAAACCCAACAAAGAACCAAAGACAAACCACCATAATCCCGAACGTAAATTAGCTGCCGCTTCCCTAGCTTGTTGGGCACTGATGTTTGCTTGTGGTACATTAACACCACCTTGTTGTTGTACCTGATTTATAACTTCTCCGGCGTTAGAGGCAGCAACACCAAAAGCACCAGATACTCCACTTGCTAACAGCCATGAGCTAACTGCCAAAGTCGTTGCCCAAAGGATTGCACCGTTAAGAAGAGCTGTATTGCGGTTCATTGGCCCGCAAGCACGGGCTGTAACCCAACCACCGGTAAATAGGGAAATTAGTAAAGCGATCGTTGACCAAAGCCCCGCATTACCCGCAGCGTTAGGGGCAATTGTTCTCGGTGCACCTGAACCTTCAACTGCGCCTGCCGCAACAGCAGCAATTATGGCGCTTAATATTAATTGAGTGGCTAAAGAAACCAACAAACCAGAAATAATCGGCCCCCAGCGAACAAGATCGTGATATTCAGTTACCCGACCTGCAATAACAGGCTCGTTAGGAATAACGTCATTACCTGTCCGATTTACGTATGACATAGTTTATGTTCTCCAGTGCTGTTCCAGCAAACTCAATCAAATATATTCATGTTCCTGTTTAAGATTAAATAACTAAATCATCTATTTTAATATCTATCGATAGAAATAGTTGATGGATATATATTTAGTAATAACCAAGAGATTTATGTAACAATCTTTTAATACATCTTAGCTTTTATTAATTAATATCTGAAGAGTTATTTATTTAGAAATTATTAATATAAAATTTTTGATGATTTTCAAAAATTTCTAATGAATATTTGTGTATTTAACTACCCTATTAATTGCCGAGAAATAAAAGTAGCTTTTTTCCTGAACTTGATAGCGATCGCTCCGTTCCATACCATTTCTATTTGAAGATGGGCTTATAAGAGTTATGTAAACTACAGGGAGAGCAGACGCATTTGCGGAGCGTCTCCTAGAGAAGGGGCTACTCTACGGTTATCCAACGGAGTACCCGCAGAGTATTGTCCCTACATGAATCAAGCGTAGCCTCATATAAAACTAGTATCAAAGCATCTGCTGATGAGAATAAAGCTCATCAAAAACATAATAAAATCAATAAATTGTAGAATTAATTACAGCGAAAAAATTGAGCATAAATCAGTGTTAATAGCCACAAAAGCCTGGTTGTTTCTCAGCTAGGTTTAATACTGTAAGGAAGCTCTAAAACACAGTAAGCGATCGCATATACAATCTGCATTTTTTTTACAAAAAAAATAATCGCCTGCTTAATGTTTTGTCTTTGCCATTAGAAGGTGTTGTAGGTAGATAGTTTTACTGCTGTAGCTGGACTATCATTACTCATCAAATTCTACCGACCGCATCAACAAATTTTATTGGCTTTATGCGTCGCAGACTCCGCTATCTTTTAATTTTACTATTCTCTGTGATTATTACTACAGTGTGGTGGACTGTGAATGATTCTGATTGTAATTCCAAGGCTTTTTTAGCATCAAAAACTGCGAAATTCCAGGTACATGCAACTAAGGTTATTATTCAGCCGTGGCGTGGTCGTCATCATATCTATGGAATTTTTATGATTCCTGATGAATACAAACAAGCTGAGTTTTTTGTGTTAACAGTTCAAGGTGCTGGTAATTACTGTTCAAAACAATTTGGTTATCAAAAAAACTTTAATGATATCTTTGCTGAACCAGGAACTTATCTGGTAAAAAAATTTATTAGAACTCGAACCGCTCTAAGGCTTATTTTTCAAGGTTTGTACTTTCAGATTAATGATAATAAGAATTGGACATTGACTTTCCCCGAACTAAAAGTTAGTCAACACAATTCATAATTCATCAGTCAGCTTGGTGGCCATAGCAAAGACATCGGTGACTCGTTCTAAGCCATTTTTTATTCGGTGAGGTATATGTATGAAGAAAATCTAACCTCCTAATGCCCTTCTCCGAGTGGGAATAACTAAAGGCAGCGAACATTCACTTGTTAAAGAATGTGGTATTCCCAAAAAAGCAGAAAGCAAAATTATGTTCTTCTTCAATATTAATGTCTGAATAATTATTTAGACATTATTAATATAAAAAATTTTAAATCACAATACAATTATTAATTTCTATGGAAAAAGCTTTAGCTGTGTATAGAATTAGACTTAAGACAAAAGTTTGTAACCTTTGTAACAATTATCGAAAGTAAAGATAATCAAAAATTAACGCATCCTGACAGCAGTGCCTGTGGCAGTAATCAGCAAAAGAACTCCTGACTGATCGAGATTGATTGTACCAGTATCAATTTCAATCCCAATTACTGCATTCGCTCCTAAACGTTGCGCTCGCTGTTCTAATTCTTCTAGTGCCTTGCGTTGACCCTGCTCAAATAGACGCTCATAGCTAGCAGTGCGTCCACCAATAATATCCCGAATACCAGCCAAAAAGTCCCGCAAGAAATTGCTGCCGTAGACTACTTCTGCTGTCACAATACCTAAATATGACTCAATCACGGCTCCTTGAATCACATCAGTGGTGGTTATTATCATAAATTATTCTCCTAGATGATATATAAGGTTGAGATTTTATATTGGACTCCTATTTGATTTTTGAACAAGATTCAGTACACATTTATACCCCTCTTTTCTATTCCCTGTTCACTACCTACACAGATAATTATGGCTACGCCACGCTACGCGAACAGGAATCAAATCGGATTACTATATTTATTATCAAAATATATGTACAAAAATAGTGTGTATTGATACAAGCTCATCGATATCCTCTTACACAATTGGAGATTACGATCGCAAATGCGCTCTCATTGATAGTATTGTCCTGACTAAAAGCTAGAATTTTAAGGAACATTTTGCTTGTTAATTTTATCTTACCGTGTAATGACCAAAGTTAGGATATAAACGTCTGAAAGGCAGTTTCCTAAAAGATAGTATCAATGACTAAAAATGTGAGAAAAATTGAATACAGGGTCAACGAATTATTAAATTAAATCACAAACAGGAATCAATGCTAAAGCCTCTCAGATTGGAGTATTATCTCTCTAGGATTAAGTTAGATACCTGTAGTTTTTAGAGATAACACGTATATATACTGATCCCCCAAGTGTTGTTTTGTTGTTTTAATGATTCATCTGTAGGGTAACTTCATCTGAACTTGACATCTTACACTTGATTATTCAGTAAAAACTCTGTGGTGTAATGCTGATTGTAAAGGAAAGATGAGATGAACTATTCACATCTTAATCAATACGAAGAAATACAGTTTTCAAAAGTCCAGATTTTTGTTTTAATGTACAAGAAAAAAGTCCTCTAAAATTTCAGGAAATTTACTGTGTACAAGCCAACATCATTTGTGTTTAGCGTGGTGTTACTAGGATGTTTTGCTTTCACTATACCTTCAGTGGCTCAAGCTCAGGTATTAGTGGCGCAAGCTAAAAACCCACAATTAAAGCAACTACTAGAAGAAGGACGGAGATTAGTGGATGGTGGCGATTATGGGGGTGCGATCGCAGTTTATCAGCAAGCAGCTAGCCTAGATCCCAAAAATGCTAAAATTCATTCAGGTATTGGTTACTTATACGCTCAACAGGGAAATTACCAGGCAGCACTAACATCTTATCGTCGGGCGATCGCCATCAACCCTAACAATAGTGATTTTTACTACGCTGTGGGTTACATCAAAGCCAATTTGGGAGACACACCTGGGGCAAAAGAAGGCTACCGTCGGGCCATACAACTGAACCGTAACAACGTTAACGCCTATTTAGGATTGGCTGTTACCCAATCTCGGATGGGAGACTATAGTGCTGCTACCTGGGCATACCAACAAGCAATCGACTTGGATAAGAACAATGCCCAAACTTATGAGTTGATGGGTTCAATGTATAAACAGCGACGACAAGCGAAACTTGCCAACAGCTCGCTTCAAAAAGCCCGCGACTTGTACAAGCGGCGCAATGACTCAGCAGGAGTAGACAGAGTAGAAGCCATGTTGCGACAGTTAGGAGGATGAGGTTAATCTAACTTGCGTCCCGTTAATTCCACAAAAATATCTTCCAGGTTAGAGGGACGCACCATCATTCCGGTTTTATCGGGCTGTTCATTCAAGTAGATATTCGCGGATTCTAAAGATGGGAAAAACAAATATTCCCAACTACGCGCACTATCAGTCCCCACTTCAGACAAACCCAATTGCTTCATCACCAAACCTTCACCGTGAACAGAACGGAGCTGTTGTAAAGTTCCCAAAGAAATCAGCCTACCGCCATCCATAATACCGATGCGTCCTGGCTTAGTAGAGCCAAAAGCATCGCACAAAAATTCGACCTCATCCATATAATGGGTTGTCAGTAGCATCGTCATCCCTTGTTTATTTAAATCTCGAATAATTTCCCAGAGTCGTCGCCTGGTTTGGGGGTCTAGTCCTACGGTTGGTTCATCCAAAAACAAAATTTGCGGTTGATGCAATAAAGCTCTCGCAATCTGCAACCGTCGTTTCATCCCCCCAGACAGGGTTTTTACCAAATCATCACGTTTTTCTGCTAGCTCAACATACTCTAGCCATTGATTAATCAGTTTTTGTCGCTGCGGGTTGCTAATGTGATGTAGTCTCCCATGCAGTTCCATATTTTCCCAAACGCTTAAATCGTTATCCACACTGATTTGCTGCAAGACTACACCAATACTTTGTTTTGCTAGCATTGCTTGGCTTGTTACATCATATCCACCGACTTCTATCCGTCCTTGGGACGGTTTCGTGAGTGTAGTCAGCATCCGAATTGTGGTTGATTTACCCGCACCGTTCGGGCCCAGTAGAGCAAATATCTCCCCCGCTTCAATTTTGAATGACAGGTCATTAACTACAGGTACATTGTTATAAAACTTGTAGACGTTTTCTAGAAAGACAGCAGCAGTCATGGTCGCTTTGTTCCAATTAAAAATTTAAAATCACTTCAGTATTGATATCGATTACCTGTGAGGTTGCTTCTATCTATTTAGTTTGAAAGATATTTTGTACCATTTTTTTGTCTGTATTTGCCGCCGCCCTATCCAATTCTGCAATTTCACCAACATTTAATTGCCAACCTAACGCACCAATATTCTCCCTCGCCTGTTCCACACTCTTTGCTCCAGGGATGGGAATGGTTCCTTTAGAGATGCACCAATTAATTGCTACCTGTGACATGGTTTTGTTTCTGAACTGTGCCACTTCTTGCAAACATAGCAAAAGCGATTTGCTATCAGAAGCCGCTCCATGTCTACGCATTCCCGTTAATATCTGCCTAAATAAGAAACCTCGGATGCCTTTGGGTAAAGGGCCTTGCTCAGAATATTTTCCTGTCAGTAGTCCTAAAGCTAGAGGGCTGTAGGCAATTAGTTTAATTCCCAATTCATCACAAAGGTCTTTAAGCCCCAATTGGGTGACAGGATATGTAGACAACAAGGAGTACTGAACTTGTAGAGTAGTAATAGGAACACCTCGTTCAGCAAACTTTTTTTGCACTTGTTTGAGCCGTTTAGGCCCATAATTCGATAATCCCACTCCCTTGACTAGTCCTTGCTCATACAAATCGGCAAGACCATCTAACAGCCCTCCTTCTCGCCAAGGAGCATAATTTGCTGTTGACCAGTGCATTTGTACCAAATCTACGTTTTTTCCTAGGCGTTGGGCAGATGACTTGCAAGCCCTTACCATTGAGTTGCGTGTCCATCTCCACGGGTAAGCAGCAAGTTTAGTCGCAATACAAATATTTTCTTTGTTTGAATCTACATATTCTCGGTTGAATCGTCCCAGCAGTAACTCACTTCGACCATTCAATCTCCCAGTTCCGTAAGAATCACCTGTATCAAACAAAGTCACACCGTTGTTTACGCAAAGGTTAAACACCGCTTGCAACTGGTCATCCATACTTTCGTCATATCCCCAAAGCAGTTGGTTGCCCCAGGCCCAAGTCCCGCAGCCCATACTTGGAAGGGAGAGTTTTTGGAGAGTCTGCATCTTTGCTCTCTGTAGATTGCCTTATTAATTATCAAGTATATAGAAGGTATTAATACGCCAGTTGTATGATTTGCAGGCAAATGAAGAAAACCTTCTAGCACTGGTGCATCGTTAACTATTTTCGTTTAAAAGTTTACAAAAGTAGTCTCGCTACTTTAATTATTGGGCAAACAAAGCCCAAGCACATATATTTTTAGTTGGTTACTAAAAGCAACTTAAGCACCAACCATTAGGATATTGTCGAATTTGCAAGAAGCCAAGCTTTCTGAGTCCAGGCATTATTTAATAACCCAACCTCTGGCACTTTGAATTCAAACAAATGAGGTGGTGATTGTAGCAATAAGGACGAACCTTTATCATGAGCCTCAACTAAGTTAACTATCCAGGGAAGAAAGTCTAAAATTTCTTTTGGTAGTACAGTTAACTCGAAATCCCACACTAAATTAAGACCTCGGCAGACTTGTCCTTTTCTGAATGTCGCCACTCTCCCAGCACTCTTATTTATAGCCAGTCGAAGAATGAATGGGCGGAAGGGGACAAATTCATCAGGTGCTGTATAAGCATATACATTTACATAGTTTAGTCTTTCCCTACGATCCATCCAAGATGCGATCGGTGAATTACTACTATAAGATGTACCAGTTATGCTCACCGGAATATTCATAGTAGCAGCAAAGTTACAGTAGAACTTATGCCTTAGTTCGCTAACAATATGTTTAGCTTCTGGGTTCATGGTTGCTACACCTGTAAAAAAACGATACTTACGGTAAGCTATGCGTTAGCATGACTTCATAAAAAAAATTTATAATCAATTGCAGAAACTTCTCTTACGCCAGTCAATCAAAGCAAAAAAGGCAGACGCTTTATCTGCCCTCAATACCTTAGAGTTAAACTCTTACTTTTAGACCTTAATAGCGACGAGAAGAACCACCATCACCACCTCGTCTACCGCCAGAGGAACCTCCATCAGTCTTGGGTTTAGCTTTATTAACTTTTAAGCTCCGACCCATCCAGTCAGCATTATCAAGGGCTTCAATTGCTGCTGTTTCTTGTGCGTCTGATTCCATTTCTACAAAGCCGAAACCTCTCATTCGACCTGTTTCTCGGTCGATAGGCAATTGAACATTTTTTACCGTTCCGTATTCTGCAAAAACGTGCCGGAGGTCATCTTCTTTAACCTCGTAAGATAGATTACCGACGTAAATTGACATATAATGTCTCCAGAATCAGAGGGTGTAGAGATTTAGATGCGGAGAGGTCTGTAATACAAGTATATATAAAAACAAACTACACAGCCGAATTTAATCTTCTATGCATACTTTATCATAAATTGAAAACTTATGTTCACAAGTAACATTATAGTTATCTGTCGAGCTAAATATTCCGACAG
>NZ_JBALDK010000179.1:0-8398 GCF_036917455.1 Nostoc sp.
ATTTTTTATTATCCGCATATAGTTTGGTGATGATGACTATGATAGCAATTAGAATTAACATCATTAGTAGTCATGCTGATTTAATTTTAGGCATTGTTGTTTCTGTTCTCGTCCTGGCAATGTCTCTCCAGCAAGGAAAAGAAAATCAAAATATGATTACTAGAGTTTCACTCTGGATTTCTGAGTTTTCTTACACCATTTATTTGACACATGTCCCATTTTTAATATTTATTCTATCTTTTGTAATTAAAAATGAAAGATGGCAACCCGACACTCAGCACCTTTTTTATATTTTGATACTATTAATAACAAGTCTATTTTATGCGAGAATTGTATACTTTTTAACTGAAAAAAATACACCTCAACTCAGAGATTGCTTAAAAATCGCCCTTTCCAAAACAAGCTCATTCTAGGATTTATGCACTTGCGTTGCCTTTATTGAAAAGATTATCCTCTGATTTGGAAAAAAATATGTAATAAATTTTGAATAATTAAAATATTTCAAGCGCTGCTTGCCTATAACAATATTCCATACCCTTGGTGGAATCGATCGATTTAAATATTTCAGCCAATCAAACTTTAACTTAATCTTATGAATATTCTCGGAATTAACGCTTATCACGGTGATGCTTCAGCTTGTCTAGTTCAAGATGGTCAACTGATTGCCGCAGTTGAAGAAGAACGGTTCAATAGAGTTAAACATTGGGCTGGATTTCCCGCAGAATCTATTCGCTATTGCCTAAAAGTTGGTGGCATTAGTGCAGTAGACTTGGATCATGTGGCGGTATCCTTTAACCCTAAAGCTAACCTAAATCGTAAACTTCTTTTTACTTTCAAACAACGTCCTTCCTTATCATCACTTTTAGATCGGTTTAACAAACAAAGTAAATCTACAAGTCTTAAGCAACAGTTAGCAGAAGCTTGTTATTCTACACCTGAAGAGATTCGGGCTACAATCCATAACTTGGAACACCATACAACTCACCTAGCTAGCGCCTTCTTCATTTCGCCTTTTGAAAAAGCAGCTATATTATCCATTGACGGTATGGGAGATTTTGTAAGTACCCTAGCTGCTGCTGGTGAAGGGAATCACTTAGAGTACTTCGATCGCACTCACTATCCTCACTCTATTGGTTATCTTTACAACGCCATCACCCTTTATTTAGGTTTTCCCGCTTATGGAGATGAATATAAGGTGATGGGATTAGCACCTTATGGAGAACCAGAATATTTGGAAGCGTTTCGGCGAATTATTTATCCCAAAGGTGATAGTTTTGAGTTGAATTTAGATTACTTCACTCACCATGAGCAAGGTATTGCCATGAAGTGGGAAGATGGAGCGCCGATTGTTGAACCTTTCCACAGCCCAGAGCTAGAGAAATTATTGGGGCCGGCGCGAAATTCCAAGTCAGAAGTTACCCAGAAACATCAAAACATTGCTGCTTCTGTGCAAGCGGTGACGGAAGAAATCATTTTTCATTTAATTAACCGACTGAGCGATTGCTACAAGAGTGAGAATCTCTGTTTAGCGGGTGGTGTGGCGATGAATTCTGTCGCCAATGGCAAGATTACTCAAAATACTCCTTTTAAGAATATTTATATTCCAGTGGGTGCTGCTGACAATGGTACATCAATTGGGGCAGCCTTCTTTATCTGGAATCATCTACTCAAGCAACCACGTCACTTTGTTTTAGCTCATGCTTATTGGGGTTCGGAGTTTACTGATGAAGAATGCTTACTAGCCTTGCAAGCGCACGATTTGCAACCTAAAATCCGAGAGCGAGAAGCACTGCTAAACCACGTTGTTGACGCGCTTTGTGAAGGTAAAGTAGTCGGTTGGTTCCAAGGGAGAATGGAGTTTGCTGCTAGGGCTTTGGGTAACAGATCCCTTCTCGCCGATCCGCGTCGTGCTGATATGCGGGATATTATCAACCTGAAAATCAAATTCCGGGAAAAGTTCCGTCCGTTTGCTCCCAGTATTTTGGAAGAACGGATAGGCGAATTCTTTGAGGTTGATGAACCAGCACCATTTATGGAAAAAGTCTTCAAAATTCGTCCTGAAAAAAGAGAACAAATTCCAGCTGTTACCCATGTTGATGGTACTGGACGCTTACAAAGTGTCAGCCGCCAAACCAATCCCCTTTATTGGGATTTGATTAATACCTTTGCTCAACGGACTGGTATTCCCATCGTTTTAAATACGTCTCTCAACGAAAATGAACCGATTGTTCGGACACCTACAGAAGCCATTCAGTGCTTCTTGAGAACTCACATGGATGCACTGGTTTTGGGTTCATATTATGTAGAACGCAAAGATATTAAATCAGAATCTAGGGTATAGGTGAAGCGATCGCGCATTCACGAGCAACAAGATTCCCGGCCGAGCGAAGAAGTTGGGAATCTGCGAGTTGCAATTATTACAAACCAAATTAATAAATTTAGGCACTAACATTGTTACGGTCTGCCTCTAAATCAAGGTATAAATTGTAACTAATTAGAATATTAAAGTTTCAGTAAAAGGAATTACAAATATCTTATAGATATAAAGAATCCTAAGTAAGATAGGAATTACACTTGATCTAGAGTGTAAAAATCTTAAAGAAAGAAATTTTCTTTTTATAATGCTTATGGATTTAATAGTTGAAGATTTAGCTGCAATTGATGATAAACTTTCCCAGCGTCATATTGACCTCGATCCCGGTGGATATTTCATTATTTACTTAGATAAAGACGCAGGGTTAATTTATGCCAAGCATTTTACAAATTTGATTGATGAGCGTGGTTTAGCTATCGATCCAGAAACAGGGAAGGTAATTCCGGCGCGAGAAAAGGTAGAACGAACTTACACAACGGTTTTTAGCGCGAGGACGGCGAAAGAACTTTGCGTGAAGATTTTTGAAGAAACTCAGCCCTCTCCTGTTACCCAATTAGATCATGCAGCTTATTTGGGTCGAGAATTTGTCCGGGCTGAGGTGGCTTTAGTCACAGGACAAGAGTATGTTCAAGACTAAAGTTAAAGTTAGGAGTTAAAAGTTAATAGTTAGAAACTCCTTACTCTCCCATTACCCATCAGATGATGGCTGATTTATCTGATAGATATAGTAAGTCGCCATTGGGATAACGGTGGCGGCGATTAACAATCCTACAACCCAAGCAGTAGCGTTACCTTGGTTAGTTTCTTCTGCTTTCTTGTAGGTTCCTTCTACCTGCACATTGTCAGTGATTTGGGGTGGCCCTGGATCGGCTTTTCCAGAAAGGACGGCGACAAGGCGATCGCTCGCATCAAGAAATGCTTGGTTATATTTATTACCATCGCGTAACGGCACACTTACTGTTTCTGTGGCTACACTCTCGGCAATAGAGTCAGTAAGTATTGGTTTGACTTTATCCCCAGTAATAATTGCAGTACCATTGGTAACTGTATCAATAACCAATAAGGTTTGATTAGCTTGGGCTTCTTTTGTGGGAAACCATTTTTCAAACAACTCTTTGGTGAAGCTTTCTGGTGTTTCACCGTAGTCGAGGCGGCGAACAGTCACAATTCTAACTTCTTTGTCTGTTTGCTTTGCTAAATCTTCGAGAGCGCTGCTAATCTTTCCCTCATTCAGGCGACTGATGACTTCACTTTGATCCAAAACCCAGGTGTTATTCCCTGCTGTGAGGCTGGGTATTTGATACACACCTGTGGCTAAAGTAGGTGCAGCAAAAAGCGTTGCTGCTAATATAACCGTCACCAATGGTAGAATCAGCCGAATGAGGTGTTTTTGACTGCTAAATACTTGTTTGAGGAGTTGTTTCATCTTGCGATCCTTAAGGCAGACTTGCACCAAAAATACTACAGAACCACTGCAAAAATCACCTCATTCCCGGTTTTTTCTCCAATATAAAATTTATGCTCATGTCAGCAGGTGTATATTTTACGGGATTTTTTGATTGCACAAACTTGTTCTGAGAGCGGTTGCAAGCATTAAATTGACAAGAAATACCGCCCATTTCAGGAATTAACCCAAATACTTAGGGCGGAATTTGCAAACCATCTAGAAATGATATCGTATAATCAATGTTTTTTGCAGAATCTAGCATAAGTTTTCATCTCTGCAAGTAGCTTTTCATGCTGTACCCATAAATGGGTGATATCTGCATTTTTCTGATATTTTAGCTAAATAGCTAAAAATATATCAATATAATATACATGACCATAATTTTAACTAACGACGACGGTATTGATGCCCCCGGTATAAAAGCTTTAATCAAAGCTGTAAACGGCAAGAATTTTATTATCGCTGCTCCTGCCGATCATCAGTCTGGGTGTGGACATCAAGTTACTACCACTCGTGCTATCAAACTTCAACGACGTTCTGAGACTGAATATGCGATCGCAGGCACTCCCGCCGATTGTATAAGAATTGCGATATCACAAATTAACGCAGATGTCAAATTTGTGCTTTCAGGTATTAATGCCGGGGGAAACTTGGGAGTCGATGCCTACATTTCCGGCACAGTGGCGGCTGTGCGGGAAGCCGCAATGCACGGTATTCCCGGAATTGCCATTTCTCACTATCGCAAAGCCAAGCAGAATTTTGATTGGGATCTGGCCGCTAAATTGACAACTGAAGTTTTAGCAGACTTACTCAAGCGTCCCCTAGAACCGGGAAGCTTTTGGAATGTGAATTTACCGCATTTGCAACCAGGAGAAGCTGAACCTGAAATGGTATTTTGCCAAGCCTGTACCAAACCTTTACCCGTGAACTATCGAGTTGAAGGCGATGATTTTTATTATGTAGGCGAATATGGCAAACGCGATCGCACTTCTGGAAGTGATGTGGATGTATGTTTTTCTGGTAATATCGCGGTAACTCAATTAAAGGTTTGACGATTGAATCCAAAATCCAAAATTGCTATTGGTCATCTAATACTTGAATTAAGGACATAAACCGATCTAGAGTTTGTGTCATTGGGGAGAGCTTGTAAGATTATAATTTTATGGCTATTGTTTTATCCAGTCACAATTTTTAAGGTTTTGAAATCTGGTAAAGTTTCAGTGGCGCTGAATACTGATTTCAAAAAAAGGAGAAAAATATGCAGTTTCTCAAAATTGTTCTTGTTATTCTCGTATTGATGGTGAACCTGGTAATTGCTCAACCCTCTTGGGCTGGTAAGGATTTTACCAAGGGGGCTGACTATGCTGAGGTAACTCAGGCGCTCAATCAGCTTCTAACTGTAAAGGATACACCTGAGCAAGCTGGCTATACACCTGAGCAATTCCAGCAGCGACTAGCACAATTGCAGTCTCAGAAAAATATCATACAAACAGCTAGAAAGCGGGCGCAGTGCCGCAATGAAACTGGAAATACATTGGCTGTCTATGCCAATAAACCAAAAAAATCTCCAACCCAACTCTACTTTCTAGGCGCAGGAACAATCACTGATGATGATTGGGATTGTGATGGCATTTACTTACCCGCAGGTTCTCAAGTAGTTCTAGGCCCGAACGTTCAACCACAAAAACTAACTGAACCAATCGCCGTCAAGTTTGTCGATGGTACACAATCTACTGCTAGAACTAATCCAGCCACAGGTGCAATTGAATTGAATGTTGAACCTGCCAAAGTATTCAAAGCTGGTGAGAGTAGCTGGTTGCTCCCCACTTTCTCCCAAGCAGATATTGATACGCAAATTCCCACCCCACAACTCATTGACTAATCTTATCTAGATAATTCTAATTTCCCCTTTTAAGGGGAAATTAGGAAATATACAAGGATTTGATACATCACTAGCAACTTTTAAAACATCCTCTCAAAGGAAATTTTCAAACATTGAACAATCAGCTTTTAATTAAAGAAAAATTACAAGCCAAGCTTGAGAATATTCAAGTCAATAGGGGTGGCTCTCCTGTTACAGATTTGCAGCTAGACAAAACTTTAACCGAAGAAATTGAACAATTAACGACGGAATTAGAGAGCCTAAATCCTAACCTGCACCCTCTTGTTAACGCTACTTATTTGCTGGAGGGAGCTTGGCAACTGCAATATTCTACAGCTAGAGAAATCCGTTCTTTAGTTTCTCTCCCATTGGGATTAAAGCTAGGTAAAGTTTATCAAGTGATTGATGTTGCAAATAAATTGTTTTTTAATCTAGCTAAAGTTAAACATCCTCTGGGGCTAGTATCGGGATATGTGAAAGTGACAGCTAGCTTTGAGCCAGCCAAAGAAGATTTCGAGTCTCTACCGAACAAACGCATCAACGTTTATTTTGACAAACGCTACCTATCGATTGAGAAGATTGTTGGTATTAATACCCCCCAACTCAACCCATTTAAGGTTGTCTCAGCTAATAATCCTACTAGCAGAACTGCCACACTAGACATTACTTACTTAGATGAAACCTTAAGAATTGGACGTGGAGGAGATGGAAGTTTATTTATTCTTAATAAGTCTAATGATTTAGCTGACTTTATCTCCTAAATTTGAAATTGTTCATGTCAAGTGCTTAATCTGATATTAGATATTAATTGATCGTAGCTAGTCTAGGAGAGGAAAGATTATTTATGGAGAGAACGCACTATATATTTAAAATAGATATAACTAGATAATTCTTAACTTTTAATTTGTTTAGATGTGGCTTCCATAAAGTCGAGAAAAACTTTTATAAGCTTATGGATTCCCTCACTACCCCCTGCAATTAAACCCCCTGTCAGCAATGCATCTAAACAACGAAAAATAACTATTTGAATTGGATTGTCTAAATCAATAACTACAAGTGGCTCAATTGAGCGAATGCCTATTGCACTCATTAAAAGACCGAATAAAAGAGATGTCCATAGAGCAATTATTCGTGTATCAGATTTATAAGCTGCTCTTTGCCGCTCTTTTTCATTTAAATCATCCATTTGGGGCTTGAATATTTTTAATGACTCTTGTTGGCTTCTTGTAAAATTTTGGATGATTTGCTGTTCTAAACTCATTCCTTCAGGCGGTAGTCCACTGACTTGATTTGATTCTAGAGAAGGAGATTGTTTTTGTTGAACTTCCATAAGTCTCATTTTTTCAGAGACTAGATCCTTTTCTTGCTGAATACTAATATCTAATTGTTCGATGAATGGGCCTCGCCAAGTAGTTATAAAAACTTCTAAAGAGCGTTCTAGTAGCAAAGAAATAAATAATAGCAACGTAAGTAGTTGGATAATATCATTAACGCCAAATGGTTTTAAAGTAAATGGTTTAGATGATAGCCAAGTTGACAACGTTACTACTAAGAAACTAATAATGATTAACACAATAAATAGAGGAGATTTTGAAGAAAGCTTTTGCAACGTATCTATGCTCCTGTTTCGCGTCACAATATCTAACACAGCCTGGAGGTGAGAACTACACCTGCTGAGTAACTTAACAACGTTAATTTGATAGAACAGTAAATAATTTATTACCCAGCCATTTTTTCCAGCAGTATGATGGGCTGTGCCATAAAATGAGTAGCATTTGAGTAGCGCGATCGCTAAAAAGCAGGATAAAAATGGCTCAGTGAAGTAGCAAACGAGTAGCACAAGCGCTATAGTTAGCGAAAAGCTTAGTTTTGTGTGGTTTGCTCCTTTTTTTGACAAGCCAAGGTGTTAGCGATCGCGCTTCAGAAGTTATAAGTCAGAATAAAAATAATTAATAGTTAATAGTATATATAGATGAGCCGTTTTTTTGTCGCCCTTTTACCACCACAAGACATTCAAGACTACGCCAACGAGATTAAGCAGTACTTTGCCGATCGCTATGCTAGTAGTGGGGCGCTAAAGTCTCCGCCTCATATTACCTTACAACCGCCCTTTGAATGGGAAAATACTAGCTTGCCACTGCTAGAATCATCTTTAGAGGAGTTTTCTAGTGGACAACAGCCAGTAGCAACTACACTCAGAGGATTTGATGCCTTTTCACCTCGGGTTATATACATCAATGTAGTCAGAAGTCAAGAACTTTTGACTTTGCAAACTGATTTAATGGCTTATATAGAAAGCAACTTGGGAATTGTTGACGAAGTTTCTAAAACCCGCCCTTTTACGCCCCATATAACGGTTGCATTTCGGGATTTAAAAAAGCAAGACTTTCAAGCTGCTTGGCCAGAGTTTGAAAAGCGTCAGTTGCATTTTGAGTTTACTGCTGACAAATTAACCTTGCTGTTGAACGATGGTAAGCGCTGGGATATTAAACGAGAGTTTGCTTTTTTGTCTGGTAGTAATTGAGCAATATCTTGGTGATGAACGCTAGCAATATTTGACATCGCAGCTAATTTTATTTTTAATTAATTGGTGATTTATATATTAGACATCTCCAAAATAGTAATATTCTGTGGTAAAAGAAGATTGCGATAAATTTTTGACACAAAAATATGAGTGACATACTGAAGCACATTG
>NZ_JBALDK010000180.1:0-33518 GCF_036917455.1 Nostoc sp.
GTTTACAGGGTGATGAAGCTAATAAGCGCGTAGCATTTTTTACAGTAGGTGTAGAAAATGCGAATATGACGCGTTTAAATCAAATAACTGTGCGTACACCACTGAAACTGAAAGGATTAAACTTTATCGAAATGTTTGTCTGGCTATCAACTAGTATGTCAGCTGTTTCTCATTCACAGGTAGACGAACAGGTAGCACTACCACCGATTGGTTGGGGGACTGTTTAATTAAAAATCGCAGCTTGATGTTGACACAGCTAGCTGTTGGGAAAAAAATCTATGAAAATATCAAAACAGATTGCTCAATGGCGGATTGTAGCTGCGTCTGTATGTGGTACAAGTCACTTAAAAAATAAGCAATTATGTCAGGATGCTCATCACTGGCAGATATTGTCAGATAATATTTTAGTGGCGGCCGCAGCAGATGGTGCGGGTTCTGCATTACTGGGGAAAGTGGGAGCGATGATTGCTGTAGAGACAGCAATAGCAAACATTTCAAGCATTGGAATCACCCGAAAGATTTTGAGTGATGATGCCTTAGTGCGATCGCTCTTAAATGATGCCATACTAGCCGCCAAAAAAGCTGTGGAGGATGAGGCGGCTACTTGTGACAAACAGCCTCAAGATTTAGCAACTACCTTGATTATGATGGTTGCTACCCCAGAAGTTGTAGCTGTAGTGCAAATAGGTGATGGTTTGGCAGTGGCAAAAGATCGCACGGGCAATCTGCTCGCACTGACTATACCTGATAGCGGCGAATACATCAACGAAACCACTTTTTTAACTTCGCCTACTGCCTTAGATACAGCGCAGATGAGATTATGGCGCACCGACATAGTTAATGTTGGTATCATTACTGACGGACTACAAATGCTGGCTTTGAATATGGTTGTTGGTGAACCTCACAAACCCTTCTTTTTTCCGCTATTTGAATTTGTCGCCAATACCGAGGATAAGACAGAAGCAAAGGAGCAGTTGGTAAAGTTTTTACGCTCAGACCGAATTACGCAACGCACTGATGATGATTTGACACTCATTATAGCTGCATTCAACGACTCATGAGCAATCAATTTACAGGTTTCACATCTTAAATAACTTCCGTTAGCGGTAATTTCATTATGCAGGTACTACGTTGTTCCCCTAGAAAAGAAATCCTCAGCCTCAATGTCAGTTTGGGGCGTGGCGGTGAAGCTTGTGTTTATGCAGTGCCATCCGATAACCATTTGGTGGCGAAAATATACCACAAGCCAACCACTGCCCATGCTGATAAATTACAGGCGATGCTTGCCAACCCCCCAGAGAACCCTACGGCTAGTTTGGGGCATATCTCTATCGCTTGGCCAGAGGATGTATTGCGGGCAGCAGATGGCAAAAATAGCATCCTGGGCTTTTTGATGCCACGGATTCAGGGGATGCGTCCAATCATCGACTTTTACAACCCCAGAACCCGTCGCCAACACTGTCCCCTATTCAACTATCAGTACCTGCTCCGCACGGCTCGTAACTTGGCGGCAGCATTTGCAGCTTTGCACGCTAGTGGATATTGTATTGGTGATGTAAACGAGTCAAATATCCTCGTCAGTGATACGGCATTGGTGACTTTGATAGACACAGACTCTTTTCAAGTAACCGACCCCAACAGCAATGTTGTTTATCGCTGCCCAGTTGGTAAACCAGAATTTACTCCACCAGAACTACAGAATAAAACTTTTGCCCAGCACGATCGCGAAATTTCTCACGATTTATTTGGGTTAGCGGTGCTGGTATTCCAACTCCTCATGGAAGGCACTCACCCATTTTCGGGGATTTTTCAAGGCGCTATTGAGCCACCGCCCTACGAAGCCCGTATTGCATCGGGGCATTTCACTTACAGCCAAAAGCGGTACGTACCCTACCTACCCACCCCCATTGCACCCCCTTGGGAAATTCTTCATCCCAGCTTACAAGAACTATTTGTCCGTTGTTTTGAAGAGGGTCACAACAACCCACAACTCCGCCCCAGCGCCCAGACTTGGCTCTCAGTAATCGCGGAAGCCGAAGATTCTTTAATTACCTGCACTACAAATCCCCAGCATCGCTACAACAACCACATGCGTAGCTGTCCGTGGTGCGAACGGACAGTGCGATTAGGCGGACGCGACCCCTTCCCATCACATCGGGCTATAGAAGCTAGAGAACATCTCCAACCGCGAATCAAAGCGAAAAAGCGCTACACCCAGACACCGCATTTTCCACAGCGCAGTATGTCACCGCACCTAGCTAATTATTGGCAGCCAGTAATTACCCCAAGCGGTTCATCTTATAAACGTTCCAAGAGGTCAAAATTATACCCAGTTATTTGTTGCTTGATGGGCTTTGGTTTATTGGGATATGCGGACGTAATGATTAAATTTACTCAGCCGTTAGTTTCCCAAAATGCTTACACCCAACAAACCTTGAAGTCTCGCCAGACAATTAACAAACTCAGCTTCGCTGATTACTATCAGCAGGGTTATACAGCTTACAAAAACCGAGACTATGAAAAAGCAATTGCCAGCTTAAGCGAAGCAATTGTACAAGAGCCAACACATGCTAGAGCAATTGTAAATCGCGGCAATGCCCGCTATAACCTGAAAGACTACGAAGGAGCAGTCACGGATTATAGCCAAGCTCTCAAAATCAATCCCAATCAAATCAAAGCTCTGGTGAATCGGGGCAATGCCCGCTATATGCTCGCCGAATATAGCAACGATCCTGATACCGAATATAACCTAGCGATCGCAGACTATAATCAGGCTATTGGTCTGGATAATAATGAAGTTGAAGCTCATATTAGACGAGGGATTGTCCGCACCCAAATGGCTAAATATAGCGGTGAATCTCAACAAGATTACAAAAGAGCGATCGCAGATTTTACTCAGGCGATAAAACTTAATGTATCCAAAGCAGAAGCTTACTTCCAAAGAGGTGTTGTCTATTATCAAATTGCTCAATATAGCAGCAATTATGAGCAAGAATATAAACTAGCGATCGCCGATCTTAACGAAGCATTAACTATTAGCCCCAAACTAGCAAAAGCATATCTCAAACGAGGTATGGTTCGCTATGAGCTAGCACAATATGGCGGTAGTGAATCTAACAAAAATCAGACGAAAGCTATCGAAGATATACAGGCATCTGCCAAAATCTTTCTTGAGCAAGATGATATGGATAATTATCAGCAAGCACTCAGTAATATGTGTGTAGTCGTAGAAAACAAATGCGATCCTTTATTCCAAGGCTCAAGTAATCTAGAAAAAACTAACTAGAAATAAGTAAGTTTTTTTACTTACATATTATTAGTTTTGATTGAATAAATCCAGCCAGACTAGGGTTAGCGCCAGCTAACCCTAGTTATTTTATAGGTAAAATTTTTATTTAACTAAGTAACTTATTTTTAGTTTTATAGATATTCATAGAGCTTTTATATAGAAAAGATGTTAATTTATCTTTCCTTCATAATTTTGCCGGAAATTACAGTTAGATTATTGACTGAGAAAAACAAATCAGAAATCAATTTTTCTCTATCTAAGTGCATCCTCTTCATCTCGATAAAGTCAAATAAGAATATCCCTACAAATCTCCGAGGTAATTGCATGAAAGCGGTGATTTTGGCTGGAGGGCTTGGTACACGCCTCAGTGAAGAAACTAGTATCAGACCCAAGCCGATGGTTGAGATTGGTGGTAAGCCAATTCTCTGGCACATAATGAAGACTTACTCTGCTCATGGCATTAATGACTTCATCATTTGTTGCGGTTACAAAGGTTACATAATTAAGGAGTATTTTGCTAATTACTTCTTACACATGTCAGATGTTACCTTTGATATGCGATTTAACCAGATGAATGTGCATTCTGGTTATGCTGAACCCTGGCGTGTCACCTTAGTAAACACGGGCGATAATACCATGACAGGCGGACGCTTAAAGCGAATCAGCGAACATCTTGGTAATGAAACTTTTTGCTTTACTTATGGTGATGGTGTAAGTAATATTAATATCACCGAGCTAGTTAAATTTCATAAAGAACAAAAAACATTAGGAACACTCACAGCCGTTCAGCCAGCCGGACGTTTTGGAGCCATCTCTTTAGGATATGAGCAAACTAAAATTACCAGCTTTCGAGAAAAACCTGAAGGTGATGGAGCTTGGATTAATGGTGGTTATTTTGTGTTAGAACCAGAAGTAATCAATTTGATTGCTGATGACTCTACAGTATGGGAGCAACAGCCATTAGAAAAGCTAGCTGATATGGAACAACTATCTGCCTTCAAACATGATGGCTTTTGGCAACCGATGGATACTTTACGCGATAAAAACTATCTAGAGGGGCTATGGAATAACAGTCAGGCTCCTTGGAAGGTATGGTAAGGGGACTGGGGACTGGGGACTGGGAACTGGGAAAGAGTTTTTCTATGCCAATACCCAACCCCAAATAACTTTATGGATTTACAGTAATTTCAAGTGCGATAATACTAATGTATGATTTTGCGATTATAGGTGGGGGAATAGTTGGACTGTCTACAGCATTAGCTTTAGGAAAACGCTATCCCAATGGGCGTATTTTAGTACTAGAAAAAGAGAGTCAATGGGCATTTCACCAAACTGGAAATAATAGCGGCGTAATTCATTCTGGTATTTACTACAAACCAGGGAGTTTCAAAGCTAAATTTTGTCGTGATGGTTCGCGCTCTATGGTAGAATTTTGCCAAGAGCATGGAATAGAACATGAAGTTTGTGGTAAAGTAATTGTTGCAACTGAAGAACAAGAACTACCCCGCCTAGAAAATCTCTATCAACGCGGCTTAGACAATGGCATAGAAGTTAAGAGAATTAGCCCCGAAGAAGTCAGGGAAATTGAACCTCACGTAAAATGTGTAGGTGGACTTCGGGTGTTATCAACTGGTATTGTTAATTACAAGCAAGTTTGTTTAAAATATGCCCAGCTAATTCAACAGCAGGGTGGGGATTTGCATCTCAATACAAAAGTTCTGAAAATCTCCGCAAGCGGTAAAAATCAGGTACTGGAAACAAACAAAGGTAACTTTACAACCCGCTTTGTAATTAATTGTACGGGATTGCATAGCGATCGCACCGCCAAACTAGGTAAAGTTGAACCCCAAGCCAAAATCGTCCCATTTCGGGGAGAATACTACGAACTCACCCCAGAAAAACGTTATTTAGTCAAGACATTAATTTACCCAGTTCCCAATCCCGATTTTCCCTTCCTGGGTGTCCACTTTACCCGGATGATTGATGGTAGCGTCCACGCGGGGCCAAACGCGGTTCTGTCACTCAAACGCGAAGGCTACAAAAAAACCGACTTTGACCTACGGGATTTTCTCGAAGTTGTCACCTATCCTGGTTTCTGGAAATTGGCAGCCAAACATGCTGATGAAGGCATCCAAGAAATCATTCGTTCCTTTAGTAAAGCAGCCTTCACCAGAAGTTTGCAAAAACTAATTCCCGAAGTCCAAGCAGAAGACTTAGTTCCCACCCACGCAGGAGTCCGCGCTCAAGCCTTGATGAACGATGGCAAGCTTGTAGATGACTTTTTGATTGTTTCCGGTCAAAACTCCATCCATGTTTGCAATGCTCCTTCTCCTGCGGCCACATCTTCTCTAGAAATCGGCAAAGCGCTTGTGGCAGAAATTCCCCAACTCTCGCATCTAGATAATGTAGTAACTGCATAGATATCTATAGTTACTTCCGGTGCTGCTGAATTAAGCCATGAATCTTGTGGGGTGAACAACATCAGCGCCCGGAAATAAAAGGGATGAGCTTTTCGACCCATCCCATAAGAAAAAGTGTAGTGCATCAATTAATAACCGCTATAAAGCGCTGATAAGCAACAAACATCTCCGAAAATAATTTATGTGTGTGCCTACCAGGGATTTTGGGCAACATGCTGTAGCTATGCGCCCCTACTAAACGAAGAATTTAACTCATCAATACAAAGGCATTAACTACAATGAAAATATTAGTAACTGGAACAGAAGGCTATCTTGGTTCATTATTACCGCCTCTGTTAATTGAACGCGGACATGAAGTTATTGGTCTAGATACTGGTTTTTATAAAGTTGGTTGGCTATACAACGCTAATGGGGTGACACCTAAAACTCTGAACAAAGATATCCGCAACATTACCCCTGATGACTTGGAAGGTGTTGAAGCAATAGTTCACATGGCAGAACTCTCCAACGATCCAGCCGGACAATTAGCACCGAATATTACCTACGAAATTAATCATATTGGTTCAGTTCGTCTCGCTAGCCTAGCTAAAGCTATGGGTGTGCGTCGTTTTGTATATATGTCTTCGTGCAGTGTCTACGGCGTTGCTACCGCAGGTGATGTCACAGAAGAATCCTCAATTAATCCCCAAACAGCCTACGCAGAATGCAAAACTCTCGTAGAAAGAGATGTCAGACCACTCGCTGACGATGACTTCTCTCCCACCTTTATGCGGAATGCTACAGCCTTTGGTGCTTCTCCCCGGATGCGCTTTGATATTGTTTTAAATAACTTAGCAGGGTTGGCATGGACTAGTAAGCAAATAAAAATGACCAGTGATGGTACACCTTGGCGGCCATTAGTCCATGCACTGGATATTTGCAAAGCAATAGTCTGCGCCTTAGAAGCACCACGAGACATTGTACATAACCAAATCTTCAACGTCGGAGATACAGCAAACAACTATCGCGTTAAAGAAATCGCGGAAATTATTGCTGATATTTTTCCAGATTGTAAATTATCCTTTGGTGATAACGGCTCAGATAACCGCAGCTATCGAGTCTCCTTCGAGAAAATCAACACAATTCTCCCCGGATTTAAATGTGATTGGAATGCCCGACTTGGTGCCCAGCAGCTATTTGATTTATTCAGTCAAATAGATATGGCTGAAGATACTTTCTTATTTAGAGGATTTACTCGCTTAAAACAGCTAGAGTATCTAATTCGTACTGAGCAAATTGACAAAGATTTCTTCTGGAATAAAAAGTAGATATAGTTGCCAAACAGCAACAAACAAATATTCTAAAATTCCGAATCAACAATATTTGATTCGGACTTATTTAATCTATCAAAATATTTGCAATTAGTGAGTTAAAGTTTATGGCGATCGCAAAATGTCGTTTCAGTGGCCAACCTCTACACAAAACCTTTATCGATCTAGGAATGTCACCCTTAGCTAATGCTTACCTGACAGCAGAACAGCTAAATCATGCCGAAAAATTTTATCCTCTCCATGCTTATGTCTCTGAAGACACTCTTTTAGTTCAATTAGAGCAATTTGAAACTCCAAATCATATTTTTAGCGACTATGCCTACTTTTCTTCTTACTCGGTTAGTTGGCTAAAACACGCCAAAGCTTACACCGAGATGATGGTAGAAAAATTTGGTTTTAATCATCATAATCAAGTTATTGAAATTGCCAGCAATGATGGCTACCTACTGCAATATTTTTTAGAAAAGGGAATCCCCGTTTTAGGAATAGAACCAGCCGCAAATATAGCTAAGATAGCTCAAGATAGAGGTATTCCTAGTATCAACAAGTTTTTTGGGGTTGAAACTGCCAAAGAACTCGTGATACAAGGAAAACTAGCCGATCTTTTGATAGGCAACAATGTTTTAGCTCATGTACCAGATTTAAATGATTTTATCGCTGGGATGAAACTCATCCTCAAACAAAATGGGATCTTGACGATGGAGTTTCCTCACATTTTACAACTGATTCAGCAAAATCAGTTTGATACTATTTATCACGAGCATTTTTCTTACTTCTCATTCCTCACTATCGAAAAAATTTTTGCAGCGCATAATTTACAACTTTTTGATGTAGAAGAATTAACAACTCACGGCGGTTCTTTAAGAATTTATGCTAAACACGACAATGCTGATAATCCCAGCATTAGCGACCGAGTTAACCATCTAAAGGCAAAAGAAATTGCTGCTGGACTCCATCAGATAGAGACTTATATTACATTTGCCGAAAAAGTCAAAGAAACAAAGCATAAGCTTTTAAGTTTCCTTATAAATGCCAAAGCAGAAAAAAAATCAATCGTTGGTTATGGCGCACCAGCCAAAGGCAACACATTGCTTAATTACTGTGGGATTGGGAAAGATTTTATCGATTACACAGTCGATTGCAATCCTTACAAACAAGACTTATTTTTACCTGGGACTCATATTCCTATCTTTGAACCAGATAAAATCCGCGAAACTAAACCAGATTATGTCCTAATTTTACCTTGGAATCTCAAGGAAGAAATTATGGAGCAAATGGCATTTATTGGCGAATGGGGTGGACAGTTTGTTGTGCCTATTCCTGAAGTCAAAATTTATCCGTGTCCGATTCCGGATAGGCTTTTAATAGCGTCGTAATTACTAGATATAACCCAAAAAGCGCCTTTTGTTACTATTTTTATGTTGTCATTATGAATATAGACAACAGGTAAGAAATAATTAAAAGGCGTAGTTCTATAAAGCTTTTGTTGTCAAATATCAAAAAAATAAACTGGAAAGCAGCTTATTTATGAAAAAGCTGCTGTTAGTAGCCTCTTAACTATAGATTTGAGCTTAATATGAATAAACTCCTGACTATTGCTATTCCTACATTCAATCGTGCCCAGCTTCTAGATAAACAACTTAGTTGGTTGGCTCAAGCTATCAAAGGCTTTGAAGATGAATGTGAAATTTTAGTATCTGATAATTGTTCAACAGATAATACTCAAGAGGTGATTCAAAAATGGCAAACCATACTTAGTAATATTACATTTAACTCAAATAAAAACCCTAAAAATTTAGGCGTAGTTAAAAATATTCTGTATTGTCTTAATTATACTAAAACAAAATATGTGTGGACAATTGGTGATGACGATCCAATTCAAGATAGAGCCATTGCTTATGTAATTAATAAACTCAGACAATATGAAGATTTATCATTATTATTTCTTAATTTTTCTGGTCGTAACCAAATTACTGGTGAGCCAGTTCATCCACCAAAAATTGTTGGTAATCGCTGGTTTGATATAGATAGTGAAGATGGCGATGGTGATGGTAAAGCTATATTTGAACATTGTTTTTCTAAAAGTGTCGGTGCAGTCATTTTTCTGACTGCTACAGTCTATCGCAGTGACCTAGTAAAACGCGCTCTCCAAAATTGGCAAGATGCTGAGAATAACTGGATATCTTTGGCATATTTAGCCGGATATTGTGCTGCTAACGGCAGGGTAATTGTCACTAAAGAGACTTATTTAGAATGTGTTGTTGGTGTGAGTTATTGGCAGAAAGAACCAAAATCAGCGCTGTTAATGCAATACAAACATATCCCCGAAGTAATTTTGAAATTAGAACAAAGTGGATATTCTAAGCAGTTTTGCAGACGGATGCTTTTGCAAAATGGAAAAGAAGTCAACTTAAAAGTTTTCTTGGGTGCTTTAAGAAGATGGCCGATGTCCGCCATCAAAACAGTAGTTCCATTTTTGGCTTTAGTCAGCTTGTGTGCATTTGATGTGATGCTTTCTAAAGAGTTTGGCCTAGCAGAAACAAGTGAAATCTCTACTCAAGAAGTGCGGAACTATAAGCCATAAGCTACGAAGCGACTAAAAAATATATATCAACAATAGAAGGATTTACGTCATGTTTAACGCTATTAAACGCAAAATAGCTACACTTTTGTCTGACTTTGAATATTACCTAGCTCGTTGGAAGCATAGCAGAAATCTGCCAGCATTGGAAGGAAGCGATCGCAACATCCTTAATACTCTCAAAAAAGATGGTGTTTGCGTTACAACATTAGCAGATTTAGGGTTCAACTCTAGCTCCGAAATGCTCAAAGCTGCTTACCATCAATTATCTCAGATGGAAAATCCCACCAATGAGCATCTAAATGAACGTTTGCCACAAATTTACACAGTTACAGGTTTACCAGAATTTTATGCCTGGGGTGTAGAGAAAAGGCTACTCAACATCATCGAAAATTATATCGGTCTTCCTATCGCTTTTCATGGTGTACATTTACGCAAAGATTTCAAGAGTAAACATCAGTTTGGGACGCTACTATGGCATAGCGATGCAGAAGACCGCAGGATTATCAAAATCATTATCTACTTGAATGATGTAGAAGAAAAAACTGGCCCTTTTCAATACCTTCCCCGCTCTTTAACTCCTTTCTTTAGTTGGAATTATTTTCAACTTTACTACAAACTTTATAAGTCGGGCTATATGGGTATCGATGATGAACAAGTAAAATCAGTCATCCCCAAATCAGCTTGGAAATCCTGCTCAGGACCAGCAGGTACAGTAATTCTTGTAGATACGAAGAATACTTTGCATCACGGCACAGTTCGCACAGAAGACAGGTCAACACTGTTCTTGTGTTACACCGCCAATCCCCCCGAACGGCCAGACCTCTGTACCCAATACTGGGATGATACTTATCCCAGAGTAGAGTTACGTTCTGCATCTGATGCAGTTAAAGTTTCAACTTAAAAACGTAAATTTAATTAACCACAGAGACGCAGAGAACACAGAGAAAGATAAGGAAAGGGCATTGCTCGACTGACACAAAATATCTCTCAAACTCTCATATATCTGTGCTCTCTGTGCCTCTGCGGTTCGTTTATTTTTGATGCAAATACTAAGCAGTTAGCAAGTATTTTCTTACTCAACATTCATCTTAAAGGAATCACATGATTTTCACCGCAACCGCACTCAAAGACGCATTCATTATTGACTTAGAAGAAAAACCAGACCACCGTGGTTTTTTTGCTCGGTCTTTCTGCGCTCAAGAATTTGAAGTACACGGATTAAAGCCAACTGTTGCCCAATGTAACTTATCTTTTAACTACAAAAAAGGCACTATTCGGGGAATGCACTATCAAGTTCTGTCAGCAGCAGAAACAAAGTTAATTCGCTGTACTAAAGGCGCTATCTATGACGTAATTATTGATATGCGTCCTGAATCTCCTAGCTTTTTATCACATATTGGTGTGGAACTTACCCCAGAAAACCGCCGGGCTTTGTATGTTCCAGAAATGTTTGCTCACGGCTATCAAGCACTCACAGATGAAACTGAAGTTGTATATCAAGTGGGTGAATTTTATACACCAGGGTATGAAAGAGGTTTACGCTATGATGACCCATTTTTTAACATTGATTGGCCTTTAGATGTGACTGAAATATCTGAGAAAGATTTAAGTTGGCCTTTGTTGAGAATGATGAGTGTTGGTGGTACTTCTAGATAAGTGTAGCGGTATTAGATGGGTTTTTAACGAACCGCGAAGGACGCAAAGAGCGCGAAGGAAAGAAAGGCAGAAATTAGAATTGATTCAGATACAACTATCAATTACTAATTAAAGCTGAGATATTAAGTTAATGAAATTAGGTAGAAATAAATGTCAAATATTCTATCTCGCGTTGAAAATACTATCTCTTTTGTCTCCAACAAAATCCAAGCTCGGATTAATTACGCAAAAACATTACAGGTTGTTTCTCTAAAGCCAAAACAGCCTTCTAAGGGGAATGTACTTCTTTCTTATCGAATTGAGCCATTCCTCTTAAAACCTGGTCAACCAATGCCTAATGACCATACTTGGTACTGGGAAGTTTGGCAAATCGCCCAAACTTTTTTAGACTTGGGCTATAACGTTGATGTTATCCAATTCCACAATGATAAATTCGTTCCACAAAAGGATTACGCTTTTTTCATTGATATCCGTCACCGGATGGAAGCGCTTGCACCAAAACTTAATAAAGATTGCATCAAAATTTTCCACGTTGACATTGCAAATATGGTGTTTCGCAATGCAGCCGAATGCAACAGGCTTCTAGAAGTACAACAGCGCAAAGGTGTAACCTTAAAACCACAGCGATTTGAAGTTCCTAATTTGGGAATTGAATATGCCGATTGTGCAATTGTGTTGGGTAACGATTTCACAACTGATACATTCAAGTATGCCAACAAACCAATGTATCGTATCCCAATTTCTTCGCCTGTTGTTTATCCCTATCCTGATAAAAAAGATTTTGAAGCGGTAAGAAAACGTTTTCTGTGGTTTGGTGGTAGTGCTTTAGTCCTTAAAGGATTAGATTTAGTTTTAGATGCTTTTGCCCAAATGCCAGAATACCATTTAACAGTTTGTGGCCCGGTAAGTAATGACAAAGAATTTGAGCAAGCTTTCTATAAAGAACTGTACGAAACACCTAATATCCATACTTATGGGTGGATTGATGTTAGTAGCCCTGACTTTATAGAGGTGACAAATAATTGTTTAGGGCTTGTTTATCCTTCCGTTTCTGAAGGACAATCAGGAGCGGTAATCAGTTGCTTACAAGCTGGATTACTTCCCATTTTAAGCTACGAATCTGGTGTGGATGTTCACGATTTCGGTGTGATTTTAGAGAACCTTTCCATTGAAGAAATTAAGGCGAAAGTTATCGGTATTTCCAATTTACCTGTAGAAGACTTAAAGCTAATGTCTCGTCAAGCTTGGGAATATGCAAGAGCAAATCATACTAAAGATAAGTTTGCTCAAGTCTACAGAAATGTTGTGGAGCAAATTATCGAAAATCACAGCCAGAAAAAACATCCTGGTTCTATCGTATCTAGCAAACAACCAGTTAGTAGCCATCACTAATCTTAATTCTGATGAAAATGTACTTAATATTTAGCTGTAAGAAATTATTAAGTGCAAGTTTATAGAGAATTTGTATCACAACCAACAGTTCCAAAAAGGAGTTTAGTTCATGATTATTATCGATCGCGCCTTACAAGCCCGTGCAGCAGCAGGAAATCCTATTAAAGTGGGAATGATCGGTGCTGGTTTTATGGGTCGAGGAATTGCCAACCAAATTGTCAATTCCGTGCCAGGAATGGAGTTAGTTGCTATCTCCAATCGCCAGATTGATGCAGCTAAACAAGCTTATTCGGAAGCAGGAATTGAAGAAATTCAAGTTGTTGCAACTGTCAGCGAATTAGAAGATGCGATCGCAAATGGTAAGTATGCAGTCACAGAAGACGCTAAGTTACTGTGTCGGGCTGAGGGCATCGAGGCCATAATCGAAGTCACAGGTGCAGTGGAATTTGGCGCTCACGTCATCATGGAAGCGATCGCTCATTGCAAACATGTGATTATGATGAATGCCGAACTCGATGGCACTATTGGCCCCATCCTCAAAATCTATGCTGACAAAGCAGGTGTCATTCTTACTGCTTGCGATGGCGATCAGCCAGGGGTGCAAATGAACCTCTACCGCTTTGTAAAAAGCATTGGTTTAACTCCCTTATTGTGCGGTAACATTAAAGGACTTCAAGACCCTTATCGCAATCCCACCACCCAGGAAGGATTTGCTAAACGTTGGGGTCAAAAGCCCCACATGGTGGCTAGCTTCGCTGACGGAACCAAAATTTCCTTCGAGCAAGCGATCGTTGCCAATGCCACAGGGATGAAAGTCGCCAAACGGGGAATGTTGGGATATGACTTCAACGGTTATGTCGAGGAAATGACCCATTTATATGATGTTGAACAACTCAAAGAACTGGGCGGCATTGTCGATTATGTAGTTGGAGCAAAACCAGGCCCAGGCGTATATGTATTTGCCACACACGACGACCCCAAGCAACGCCACTATCTCAACTTATACAAATTAGGCGAAGGCCCACTTTACAGTTTCTATACTCCTTATCACCTCTGTCATTTTGAAGTTCCCTTGTCCGTAGCGCGTGCTGTCCTCTTCGGTGATGCCGTTATGTCTCCACTCGCAGGCCCCTTAGTAGATGTTGTCACCACTGCCAAAATCGACCTGAAAGCTGGAGAAACCCTAGATGGCATCGGTTACTACATGACCTACGGACAATGTGAAAATTCCCCCATCGTCCAACAGCAAAATCTCCTACCAATTGGTTTAGCCGAAGGATGTCGCCTGAAACGGGATATTTCTAAGGATCAAGTCCTCACTTATGACGATGTAGAATTACCTGAAGGCAGACTCTGCGACCAACTAAGAACTGAGCAAAACAATTATTTCGCCCCAGAAAAAATCTTGGTAGCAGTTGGGTAATATCGGTTCCAAAAATATTCGCAACAAATAAATTGGCTGTAGGAGCGTAGAGACAGGGCGAATAGAATTCGCGGCTACACAAACGTCATGAAAAATTGAGGGTTCTTAACCCACAGAGGTGGGTAAAGCCTTGTGTAGACGCGGTTTCTAACCGCCGATTTAACTGTGGGACTTGCTGGGGAGCGTTGAACCAAACCCGATCGAAACTTTAGGTCAAATTGATGAAAATTGCTCTAGTCCACGATTATTTAACCCAGCGAGGTGGGGCAGAGCGTGTATTTGAACTGCTTTGTAAGCGTTATCCCGAAGCAGACATTTTCACATCTCTGTACGATCGCCAAAAAACTATCGATTTAGGCGATCGCATCGTCAATACAACCTTCTTACAAAAGATTCCTGGTGCAGCAAAGTATTTTAGGGCAATGGCTCCTCTATATTTTCCTGCGTTTCGTGCCTTGGATCTGCAAGACTACGATCTAATTATTAGCAGTAGCACCAGCTTTGCCAAAGCAGTACGAAAAAACCCCAATGCCCGCCACATTTGCTTTTGCCATAACGTCACCCGTTTTTTATGGGATACAGCAACCTATTTAAGAGAATACGGAGACTATAGATATTTTGCACCTTTAATTGAACAAGTATTTCAAGTAATGAGAAAGGTAGACCTGAAATATGCCCAGGAACCTGACCTTTACATTGCTAATTCTAGTGTTGTTGCCCGCCGGATTGAAAATATTTATGGCAAAAAGGCAATGATGGTAAACTATCCAATTGATACTAGTAAATTTGTTTTTTCAGATATAAAAGATGAATATTATCTGGCTTCAGCCCGGATGATTAGCTATAAACGCCTTGATATAATAGTCGAAGCTTTTAACTGGCTAGGATGGCACTTATTAATATCAGGTGACGGGCCAGAACTAGAACGGTTAAAATCTAAAGCATTAAAAAATATTGTGTTCTTGGGACACGTAAGTGATATCACCCGCAAAGACTTGTTTTCCAAAGCCAAGTCTATTATTGTCGCAGCCTTAGAAGATTACGGGTTAGTTCCAGTAGAAGCTAATGCTAGCGGCACACCAGTTATCGCTTATGGAGCAGGTGGAGTATTAGATACTCAAATACCAGGTGAAACAGGAGTCTTTTTCAAAAGACAAACACCCGAATCTTTACAAGTTGCATTACTAGAAGCCAATGGCATTTCTTGGGATTACGATCGCATCCGTAATCATGCAGTAGCAAACTTTTCGGAAAATGCCTTCTTTGGGAAGGTTGAGCAAATTATTAATCAGGCTTGTGGTGGGCATCAATTATTTATTTGATTTCTAAATCTCTTCCTAATATAAGATTACCTATTTATTTTTATCTCTCCTCTTTGGCGTACTTCTCTAACGATGCGCTGTCCAAAGGTAGTTCGTAAAAAGAATAGGTATTCTTCGGGATATCTCTTAGCGTAAGTCTTGAAGACAAGGATAATAAAAGTGGTTCAAACTAGTCTAAATCCTCAGATAACTCCAGCTTCGGAAAATGAGCCAGGTTACGGACAGTTATTTGCCGTATTTGTACGAAGATTCCCTTGGTTTTTAGCAGTATTAATTAGTTCTATTACAATTGCAGGGATGGTAACTTTAAAGACCAAACCTACTTATAAAAGTTCAATGCAACTGCTAGTAGAACCTAACTATCAAGGCAAGACAGAAGGTGCTGGGTTAGACAACCAGTTTACCGACTCTAATGTTGTGATAGATACTGCAACCCAGCTTAACTTGATGCAGAGTTCGGGACTCATTCAAAAAGCAGTTGATAAACTTCAGTCTAGTTATCCAGATATAAGCGCAAGTGAAATCAAAGCTTCTTTGGTCTTAACTCAATTAAGGAGCAAAGAAGATAATGTCGCTACTAAAATATTTCAAGTTGAATACACAGCTGGAGATCCAGAAAAGACACAAAAAGTTCTGGGTGCAATTCGACAAGTTTATGTCGAATATAACAAAGAACAACAAAATTCGCGTTTACAAAAAGGTCTGCAAATTATTAGGGAACAGTTAAGTAAAGCCAGTGAAGAAGTGAACGCGGCTGAGACAAATTTACAAAGGTTTCGTAGAAATCAGAACTTAATCGATCCAGAGTCACAGGCCAAGGCGATTGAAACAGCTTTGAACAATATTTCCCAAGAACGACAGACAACTCGCGCTCAATATGGGGAAGCTTTAGCACGCCAAAAATCTCTGGAAGAACAACTTAACCGTTCTCCCCAAAATGCTTTAGTTGCTTCTCGTCTGAGTCAGTCTACTCGCTATCAAGGCTTACTGAACGAAATTCAAAAAACAGAACTAGCACTAGCACAAGAACGTTTACGCTTTACAGATCAGACTCCGAGTGTGCAAAAGCTCAAAGAACAGCTTCAGAGTCAGAAGGAATTATTGCAACAAGAAGTAGGAAGAACTTTAGGCGAAAAATCTGCTGGTGGATTCACTTCTGGAGACTCTCTTCTCGAAAAAGGACAGCTTGGCCAAATTGATCTTAGCCTTGCTGGTCAGTTAGTAGAAACGCAGACAACTATAGTTGCTTTAACTGCTCGCGATCAAACTTTAGCCCAGAAAGAAAACGATCTGCGTTTGGAAATAAAACGCTTTCCGCCTCTGTTAGCTTATTACAATCGGATGCTACCGCAGTTACAATTTAGTCGTGAAAGGTTAGAGCAACTTTTAAGAGCAGAACAGCAATTACGGCAAGAACTTTCCAAAGGTGGTTTTAATTGGGAAGTTGTGGAAGAACCTCAAAAAGGTGGACAATTAGGCCCAAATCTTCAGCAGAATTTGCTGTTAGGTGGAGTGGTCGGCTTTATGTTAGGAGGCATTACTGCCTTTATTCGAGAATCGGCTGATGATGCAGTTCACACCACTGCTGAATTAGAGAAGCAAATGGCCATGCCGTTGTTGGGAACAACTCCCAAATTACCGCCAGCCAAACCGAAAGAATCAATGATCAAGTTGCCTTTTGGTAAGCCAGAAGTTCTTGCTCCCTGGACAATTCAGGTATTACAATCTCCACCGCGTTGGGAATCGCTGGATCTGATTTACAAAAACATTGAACTTTTAAATACTGTTGCTAATTTAAAATCTTTGATGATTACCTCAGCTTTAGCCGATGAGGGGAAATCAGCTTTGGCGCTTGGTCTGGCGATGAGTGCTGCCCGTTTACACAAAAGGGTGTTACTGATTGATGCCAATTTACGCGATCCCAGCTTGCACCACCAACTGAATCTTCCTAATGAACAGGGGCTTTCAACCCTATTAGCAAGTGATGCAACTCTACCAAACCAGATTAGTCTTCAATATTCAGGTTCCGCCTACATCGATATTTTGACTGCTGGCCCCAAACCTGCTGACCCAGCTAATCTTTTAAGTTCCCCTCGGATGATGCAATTGATGGCAGCTTTTGAAGAAAACTATGATTTGGTACTCATAGATGCTCCCCCAGTTCTTGGCTTGGTGGATGCCATGCTCACCGCTTCATCTTGTCGTAGTGTGGTCATGGTGGCAAGCATTGGTATTGTGACACGAAGCCAGCTAACTCAGGCTACAGCCATGCTAAGTAAGTTAAATCTGATTGGGGTTGTGGCTAACGGGGTATCAAACTCTAGCAGTAATTACGTACCTTATATAAAACAACAGCAATTGGCCCTGCGTCAAGCTGTAGAAAAGTAGCTATTACTTAGTTTCAATAGTTTGTAGTAAGTGCTAAAGCACTCACTACAAACCAAGCAAGGTAGCACAGCTGTGCTACCTTGCTTTTTTATGAACAAAATTTAATTTTATTGCGATCGGGAAAATTTTAGTATATTTATACTATCTTTATGGGTTTTCAGAGAAATCACTGGCTCTTTAAAGAGTAAATAAAGAATTTAGTTGAGCGATCGCTGTTTCTAGATAGTCTTATATTCTAGAGATGAAAGCACATTCATCAAGGCTTGAAGACAAGAGCAGACTAGGTTTTTTACATCTATCGATACAATAAACACTTCAATGCAATTAAACGTAAATATCGATTTATGGGTAATTTCCCTCTACATATTTCTACTTTCAGTAGTTACCGGAAAATACCGATTGTCCATGAATATTGATAGTAACGTTGATTTGTACACCTCTACACCACCGGAATTCTGGACGATATGTGCTTGGCTGAGTGGCAAATAGCAATAACATATTTTTGCCCTCAATTATCTCCAACTTTTTGGACTTACAACAAGATTCGGATTTGGGTCTTTGGCATTCATAGCCTTTGATAACGCCTCACTAATTCACTCCTGTATAAACCCAAAGACATTATGACAGCTTCAATAATTCCAACTCTAGAGAATTTATATGATGTAACCCAGGAACACCAAGATCGTCGTGGGTACTGCACACTCCAATGGCGGCGGGGTCAGTTATTGGTAAAGCAGCCTGGACGAGTGAAACAACCCTATCTGCCTTCATTAGATAGTAAGCGATCGCTAGTAGAATGCTTACAACATTCTCCTGTAACTTTGGTGAGCATAGATCCAAAGCTAGGTGAGGTTTTGCTCAGGTTTTGGGCAGATGCGTGTGAAGAAGCTCAAAAACCAATATTCCTCAGTATACCTACCAGCAATAAACTGCCTAACCAACCCTGGAGACAATTGCAGCGATTAATTGATTGGATTGCTGCAATTGTCTTGCTGCTATTAGTAAGTCCACTCATGTTGGGATTAATTGTGTTGATGCAGATTGACTCGACAGGATCGCTTTTTTGTCGTGAATGGCGTGTTGGAGAACGGGGTAAACTCTTTCAATCAATAAAGTTTTGCCCGCACAACATTACACCACTAGGGCGTTGGATGAGTAAATACAGTCTCGATAATCTGCCCCAGTTATTTAACGTGCTGCGCGGTGACATAAGTTTGACGGGCTCTCGTGGTTGGACTTTAGAAGATGCAGTACAGCTAAATAAACTACCAGAAATTAAAGCTTCATGGGAAGTAGAGGCACAGTCTCACCTGTTACATCTAGATAGCCAAACACTGTAACTTATCTGTGCGGTATTTCATATATATACCGCACTGAGACTAACCCAAAAATTGCTTACATAGCGTTTATAGCGGTCTATCTACCTTGCCAAACTATATATTAAAAAATCCATGAATTCTCAACTTCCTCAAAAATTCCGTAGTCTGCTCAAAGCTTCCAGCTTTTGGCAAGACAACTATTTGCTATTACGAGAATTTAAATACTTTCGCAAAATAGTAATTTTAGCTCTGACATTCTCAATTTTAGCAGCAACTTTTGAAGGTGTAAGTATTGGTTTTTTACTCTCCTTCTTGCAAAGCTTAACTAGTCCAAACGCTCAACCTGTCCAAACAGGAATAGAATGGTTTGATACTTTAGTCTTGGGATCTAAGACATCGGCAATTAATCGTTTATATCGCATATCTTCGCTGATTTTATTGAGTACTTGGTTACGTGTTGCCTTCAATTATTTTGGACAAGTCTATACTGAATTATCTCAACTGCATTTTGGCGATCGCTTACGGAAGCAAATTTTTGAACAGTTACAATCATTATCGTTAAGTTACTTTGCAAAAACTCGTTCTGGTGAACTAATTAACACAATCACCACAGAAATCGAAAGAATCAGACAGGGTTTCAGTGGCGCAGCTTTTTTAGTAACTAGGGGAATAACAACTTTTGTCTACTTAATATCAATGTTCTTGATATCATGGCAACTAACTGTGATTTCAGCATTGCTATTTACACTTTTAGGTGTAGGGTTATCTAATCTGAATTCTAGAGTCAGAGAATCAAGTTTTGGCATGACAACTGCTAATGCTAATTTTACATCAACAGCCATAGAATTTATTAATGGCATTCGCACTGTTCATTCTTGTGGTACTCAAGAATTTGAGCGCCAGCGTTACTACAAAGCTAGCGATAAGGTAGTAAGTACTACAACTAAAGTTGTATTTACTTGGACACTTGTTAAGCCAATTGCTGAAGGTGTAGCTACTACAGTATTGGTCGGAATGATTATTTTGGCATTCACTAGCCTGGTTAGTAATGGAACCCTACAAGTTGCTTCTTTGCTAACATTTTTCTTTGTGCTATTTCGCTTCATTCCCTTCGTTCAAGATATTAATGGCACGCGGGCATTTCTCAGTACCTTATATGGCTCGGCAGATAATATTAAAAATCTCTTGAAAAGTGATGATAAAAATTATTTTCAGAATGGCAAGCTTGAATTTAAGGCATTAGAAAGGGCAATAAATTTAGTATCTGTAGATTTTGGCTACGATGACAAAAATATAGTACTGCATAACATTACCCTAACTATTGAAAAGGGAAAAATGACTGCACTGGTTGGAGCTTCTGGTGCTGGCAAAACTACCCTTGCTGATTTAATTCCCCGATTTTACAATGCCACAGAGGGAAATGTTTATATCGATGAAATTGATATAAAGCTGTTTGAAATTAACTCCCTCCGTCGTCAAATAGCTGTTGTCAGTCAGGATACTTTTATCTTCAATACTGATGTTTGGCAAAATATTGCTTATGGGACTCCACAAGCTACTAACGAGCAAATTCAAGAAGCTGCTAAATTAGCGAATGCGTTAGAATTTATTTTAGAAATGCCTGAAGGTTTTAATACCCAATTGGGAGATCGGGGTGTTAGATTATCTGGAGGACAAAGACAGCGAATTGCTATAGCACGGGCGCTACTACGGAATCCCGAGATTTTGATTTTGGATGAAGCAACTAGCGCCCTAGATTCTGTATCCGAGCGCTTAATTCAAGATTCATTAGAAAAGCTATCTGTGGGTAGAACAGTAATTGCGATCGCTCACCGTCTTTCTACTATTTCTAAAGCAGATAAAGTTGTAGTGTTAGAAGCGGGTCGCATAGTAGAACAGGGCAAATATCAAGAATTACTCGCACGTCAAGGCAAGCTTTGGGAATATCACCAGATGCAATACTATAATTCGTAATTCGTAATTTGCGAATTACGAGTTTATTCTCCTAGGTAATTATTTATCAAGGAAGGCAGAGGGCAGAAGGCAGGAGGCTCAGTTGGAATACTGTTTTCTGCTCTGGAGCCCGTGACAATCATCGAACTTGCGGTTTAAGACCCCCACCAAATTTTCTTGTTTTGTGGTCCCAATTAAGTACGGTGTTGAATCCCCTTCTAAATTGAACCTTCTGCCCTCTGCCTCCTGCCTTCTTTATAATTTTAATCAGGAAAAATAAATGGTAAACATAGGCTATCATACTGCTAAAGTTCAGGGTAAATTTAATCGCTCCCTATATAAAGCAGCTATTTCTCAGATTGTTAGCATTCCCATCAAACAAACTCGGCAAGTTCCGATAAGTGTCTATGCTTTCTCATGCGAACGCGATCTGCCAGAACAAGTGGCAAGTATTCGTTCATTCATTCGTAATGTCGGCATTCCAGATACATTTGCTGTAATTTCTGATGGCAGTTACACCGAGTCTAGTTGTAATTTACTCCGCCGCGTCCACCCCTGCGTTCAGGTAATACTTTTACAAAATTTCCTGAGAACAGATTTACCTCAATGTGTTCTTGATTATGCTAAATTGCATCCACTTGGAAAAAAGTTGTCGGTATTAATGTCAATTCCTATTAATGGTACTACGATTTATACTGATTCAGATATTTTATTTTTTCCCGGCGGGATTGACTTAATAGATTTGAGTAAGTCGGAGGAAAAATACTCTTTTTATCTACCTGATTGTTCTTTGTCACTAGATGATCGAATTATTTATGATGAGTCTGAAAAGTTAAATCCAGTAAATGGTGGATTTATATTATTTAGGCATGAATTTGATTGGAGTTTTGCTATCGAGCGTTTGGCAAATCTTCAAGAGGCTCCTACTTATTTTACTGAACAAACGATTGTACATTTGACGATGCACCATAATCATGGTGTGCCTCTATGTACAAAAAAATATGTTCTCAATGTAGAAGATCAGTTCATCTATCCAGATAAATTTGCAAGCAAAAACATTGCTCTAAGGCATTATGTGAGCGATATTAGACACAAGTTTGGGTTTAATATTGGCATATAAATTGATGAAGTAAACCTCTATTTATATGAGAATTTCAATGAATAATAACGTAAAGAATGGTGGCTAATGCTTAACTTAATCAGTGATGCCAAGCAAAATGATAAACAATTGCATAAAGGGATTTTTGAAGAAGACCTGATTTATCAATGCTCGAATTTTGATGTAGGTGAGGGCGGAGGTGTTGAAACTTATTTAGCTTCTCTGTTTGAACATCGACCACCTGAAGTTAGCGATCGCGTGATAAAATCACTCAAGGGTGTTGACCAAAGTCAATTCAAGCTGCTGCACATCCACAGCCCAGATTTACTATTGCAGCTTACAGGCGAATGTCCTGCTGTCTTCAGCGTTCATAATCACTCATTGTACTGTCCTAGTGGCACAAAGTATTTAGCAGGACAACGAACAATCTGCGATCGCAACTTTTCTTACTTAGGTTGTACCTGGGGTAAACTAGTAGATAAATGTGGTAGTCGTAGACCGTTAAAAACTTTTAAAGAACTTCAGAATACTCATCAGTTATTAGATATCTTAAAAAAGGTAAAAATTACCTTTGTTGCTAATAGCGAATATGTGCGTCAAGAATTGATTAAAAACGGTCTACCCCCGGAGCAAATTGTAACGCTACACTGTGGTATCTCTGTACCGCAAATAACAACCGCTCCCCTGAGTTTAGAAATCCACCAAAATCATAGAATTCTATTTGCGGGACGGATTGTTTCTGATAAAGGTTTAGAATGGCTGCTTAAAAGCTTAATACATATAAATCCGCAAATTCAACTTGATATTGCAGGTGAAGGCTGGGAACGACCACGGTTAGAAAAGTTAGCAAAAACACTCGGATTAAGTAAGCGGATCACTTGGCATGGTTGGTGTGATGCTGAAAAAATAAATCAACTTTATCAACAGTGTTTTGCAGTCATCTTCCCTAGTGTCTGGCCTGAACCTGCCGGTCTTGTAACTCTAGAAGCTTATGCTAATTATCGACCTGTAATTGGTAGTGGAGTCGGAGGGATTCCAGAACATTTACGAGATGGAGAAACAGGTATTTTGGTTCCAGGTAATGATATCAAAAAGCTGGTTGATGCTATTCATGAGTTGTATGGAGATCATCCAAAAAGCCGACAGATGGGCGAAGAAGGCCATGCTTTATTGATGAAGGAATTTACAATGGCTGCTCATGTAAATAATCTGCGAACAATTTACGCAAAAACAATAGCTGAATTTCCTTCGAGAGCGAGAAACTTATATAGCATTCCTCAAGTGAAATAAGCTAATTTTGGTCAAATTTTCAAATAGTGCATCTTTTATCTATTAAATATAAAGGGAAAAAATATGTTATTTTCTCAAAAATACCAACAGCCTCTAGTTAGCGTTATTATCCCAACATATAATCGACCGGAATATCTCAAGCAAGCGATCGCTAGTGCTATTCAACAGACTTATCAAAACATCGAAATTATTATTTCAGATAATTGTAGTGAAGAAAATACCCAAGCTATTGTTGCATCTTTTGGTGATTCACGCATCAGATTTTGGCGACATGAGCAAAATGTGGGTATGCTTGCTAATCAGCAACACGCTTTCAAAATGGCGCAAGGTAAATACGTTGCTAGCCTTCATGATGATGATATGTGGAATGAAGACTTTTTAGCAAAGCTTGTACCACTACTAGAAGAAAATCCTGATTTAATTATTGCTTTTTGTGACCAATATATTATAGATGCCAATGGCATTATTAATAATCTTGGAACTGAAGAAAATACACGCGGTTATAAGCGAGACAAATTAGCAAAGGGAATTCATCAACCTTTTTACAAAATTGGGTTGATAGATAAAAGTATCCCAACTGCCGCATCTTGTGTAATTCGGAATAAATTTGTTGATTGGGATAGTATTCCTTCAGAAGTTGGGGGAATGTGGGATTTATATTTGACCTACCTCTGCTCTATATCTGGTCATGGTGCTTACTACTATCCAGAAAGATTGACGCGATATCGTGCCCATGAGCAAACTGATACTATGCTCAGTGGAAGTCGAGATGTACAGGCAAAAATCCGCAAGGCTAAAAGCGAAATGTTCTGTTATCAAGTCTTTATGGAAGATTCTCGTCTACAGCAGTTTAAAAACTATTTTCAACAGAAATGGTTAGAAGCTAATACAACTTTGGGAATTGGTTTGCTCCGAAGCGAACAGATAGCGGCAGCACGTTCTTATTTTTGGCAGACATTGAGAAGACAAAAGTTTAACACCCGAACTATAGTAGCACTCAGTCTTAGTTTTACTCCAGAAATTTTGGCATCTAAATTAATAAAAATGTCGAAAGAGTAGAGCAATCAGTCTGAGTTATAAAAGATATTTTTTAACGAACCGTAAAGGGCGCAACGTCTTGTAGAGAAGAACGCGAAGGTAAGAAAAGAAGATTATTTTAATTTCTTTGTCTGCGGTTCTGGGTGAGCTTAGATTACTCAAGAAGGTAGTGAATGAAACTTTGTATTGTTACTCATAAAATTCAGAAAGGTGATGGACAGGGACGGGTAAACTATGAGGTTGCTAATGAAGCAATTCGTCGTGGTCATCAACTGACATTATTAGCGAGTGAAGTTGCACCAGAATTAGAAGAGAATAGTCAAGTTAATTGGGTTAGAATTCCAGTCAAAGGCTATTCAACAGAATTTGTGCGGAATTTTATATTTGCCCAAAAAAGTGCAGATTGGTTGCGTAAACATCGTTCTGAGATTGATTTAGTTAAAGTCAATGGTGCAATTAATCTAGCTGCGGCTGATGTGAATGCTGTACATTTTGTCCACAGTTCATGGTTGCGATCGCCTGTTCATATTTCCCGCAATCGCCGAGATTTCTATGGTTTGTACCAATGGCTATTTACGGCTTTTAATGCCCGTTGGGAAAAACAGGCTTTCCAAAAAGCGCAGGTTGTCGTGGCTGTATCCGAAAAAGTAGCTGAGGAATTAGTCAACATTGGTGTACCGCGTTCTCGCATTCGCGTAATTATCAATGGTGTTGATTTAGAAGAGTTTGCCCCTGGTGAAACCGTAGGCGTAGCCCGTTGTAGGTATCGCCAAAAATTAGGTTTACCGGAGAATGTTACCCTAGCATTGTTCGCTGGAGACATCCGCACACCCAGAAAGAACTTAGATACAGTATTGCACGCTTTGGTGAAAGTCCCCGATTTACATCTGGTAGTAGTGGGACACACCCAAAATAGCCCTTTCCCACAACTAGCAGCATCATTAGGGTTAAGTAAACGCGTGCATTTTGTGGGATATCGCCGTGATATCCCCCAAATTATGCAAGCAGTAGATTTATTTGTTTTTCCTTCCCGATACGAAGCTTGCAGCCTCGTATTGTTAGAAGCACTTTCTTCAGGACTGCCAGTAATTACTGCTACAGCCACTGGAGGCGGAGAGTTAGTGACACCAGAATGTGGCATCGTCTTATCCGACTCAGATGATAGTGATGCTTTGGCTTTGGCGTTGCTGACTTTGGTGAGCAGTCCCGCCCTCATCCAACAGATGGGCAAAGCTGCTCGTTCAGTGGCAGAACAACATAGCTGGACTACTATGGCACAAACTTATGTGGATCTATTCGAGGAGTTAAGCAAGAATGCGGAACACCGTTCTGATACCAACTTATCGCCGTCCACAAGACCTATCACGCTGCCTTTTGGCGCTACAGGAGCAAATTAAACCTGTCGATCAGGTAATAGTGGTTGTCCGCGATACAGATGCAGAAACTTGGCAATTTCTGGCGCAATTAAACGCGCCCAATCTACCTCTGCATACTGTGAAAGTTACACAGCCGGGTGTAGTAGCAGCCCTCAACGCCGGACTAGCAGCAGTGGAGGGCGATATTGTCTCCATTACTGATGATGATGCCGCACCGCATCCCGATTGGTTAGAACGCATCGCCGCTTACTTTACCTCAGATAGTCGCCTTGGCGGTCTGGGAGGGCGTGATTGGGTATATCACGGCAGCAAATTAGAAGACGAATCCCGCCCAGTAGTGGGACAGTTGCAATGGTTTGGGCGAGTCATTGGCAACCATCATCTGGGAGTGGGAGAACCGCGTGAAGTCGATATTCTCAAAGGCGTAAACATGAGTTTTCGTAAAGAGGCTATTGGACAACTGCGCTTTGATGAGCGGATGCGGGGTACTGGAGCGCAGGTACATTTTGAAATGGCATTTACTCTGACATTAAAGCGGGCTGGTTGGAAGATAATTTACGATCCTAATGTTGCTGTAGACCACTATCCAGCAAAACGTTTTGATGAAGATCAGCGAAATAACTTTAACGAAGTTGCCTTTATTAATTTAGTCCATAATGAGACCTTAATTTTACTAGAGCATCTGCCATTTATCCGCCGGATTATATTTTTGTTCTGGGCAGTATTTGTGGGTACGTGCGATAGCTTGGGTTTCGTACAATGGCTGAGATTTTTACCTAGTCAAGGGCAATTGGCAGGGAAAAAATTGCTTGCATCTTGGCGGGGGCGTTGGCAAGGATATAAACAATTTGTCATTGGCCATTAGTCATTTGTCATTGCAGATTGATTATTTCATTTGGGATTTTTTATGTGTAAATCTTGAATCTAAAATTGGATGAATTCTAGACAGATACTTTACAATAGTTTTTTAGAAGAAAACTATTCTCCTCAAGAGCGATCGCAACAGGCGTGGATGGCGATCGCAGTCTTTATATTACTGACTGTAGTTTGCTATTTTGCTGGTGCTACTGCTGCATTGCGTCTAATTTACCCGGTGACGGCTTTAGCAGTAGCCGTGTTTTTATACTTGCGGCATCCCATTCTCTACATCAGCTTTACCTGGTGGATCTGGTTTCTCACACCCTTAGCTACCCGCTTAGTTGACTATAAGGTAGGTTGGGATGCTACACGCCAGATGCTCATAGCACCCTACTTAGTAGTGTTTGTAACTATCGCAACATTCTTGCGACATTTTCCCCGCGCCTCTCGTCAAGGGGGTTTACCATTTGTTTTAGCTTTTATCGGAGTCTTTTATGGCTTTCTAATTGGTCTGATTTATAACCCACCAATCCCCGTAGCACGCGGTTTAATGGATTGGCTCAGTCCGATTATTTTCGCTTTTCACTTATTTATTAATTGGCGAGATTATCCCAGCTATCGCCAGAATTTTCAGCGAACATTTCTCTGGTGTGTATTGATTTTAGGGACTTATGGCATATATCAATTCGTAGTAGCTCCTGAGTGGGACAGGTATTGGCTCATCCAATCCAAACTATTCATGAGTTCTGGAAACCCTGTGCCTTTCGGGATGCGTGTCTGGAGTACATTGCACTCAGTCGGCCCCTTTGGTTCCGTCATGCAAGCTGGTTTACTGTTGTTATTTACTAGTTCAGGAAATTTAATTTTCCCTGCTTCAGCTGTTGGTTATTTGTCTTTCTTGTTAACACAAGCGCGGACTAATTGGGGGGGCTGGTTATTTGGAATAATTATAATTATGGGTTCAGTCAAGGCCCGGATTCAAATGCGCTTAATCACCATAATTGTGGTGATGGCAATTTGTGTTGTACCGTTGACAACCATCCAGCCAATTGCTGGGGTTGTATCAGCCCGTTTGGAAACTTTTTCTAATATTCAAGAAGATACCAGTTTTAAAGACCGCTCTGGAAGTTATGATAAAAACCTTGGTCTAGCCCTTTCTAATGGTTTAGGTAACGGCTTAGGAAATATCTGGAAAGTCAACGAAAAAACTGGTCAAATTGAAGTAGTAGTGATTGATAGTGGTATTTTAGATATGTTTTTCACCCTTGGTTGGTTTGGAGCCATCTTTTATATGGGTGGATTAATTTTATTAATTATTAGTGTTAGCAGTTATGGTGAAGGTCGTTTTGATAGTTTTATCAGTGCTGCCCGTGCTATTGGCATCAGTTCTGCTACACAGCTAGTTATTGGTAGTGGGATGTTGAGTGTAGCAGGGATGATTCTTTGGGGATTTTTAGCTATGGCTATGGCAGGACATAAATACTATAGCAATCCCAATAATTCATAAATATGAATTGAGTTAAAAAAACAAAATCTTACAACTTAAATAGGACTGATATAAATTATGAAAGCAATTATTGTAATGCCACTAGCCGAGCAACGAGGCGGCGGTGAAATGATGCTTTGGGATTTGGTGCAACAAGGACGTAATGCTGGTGTTGAGTGGCTGGTGATATTTTTAGAATCCGGCCCGATGGTTGAACAAGTAAAGTCTCTCGGTATTGATGCGCGAGTTGTGGAGAGTGGACGTTTACGCCAAATCCACCGTTTTATTGGCGCTGTTTTTCGGATAGCTGCGATCGCCCGCCGCGAACGTGCAGATATAATTGTCAATTGGATGTGGATTACGCATATATCTGGAGGTTTGGCGGCGATGCTGGCGGGTTTACCTGCTGTGTGGTATCAACTAGAAGTACCTAGCGATAAGACTTGGTTGGTGCGACTTGCTACTTTAATCCCAGCCCAAGCAATTATTACTCTTTCCCAAGATGGCAAGCAAGCACAAGCAGAGATTTGGCCCCACAGGCCAACACCCTTGGTTTATCCTGGTGTAGCATTAGACCGATTTGAGCCTAATGCTTTGCCAACTCCTGAAGAAGCACGGCGAAAACTGGGCTTACCTTTACATGGCCCGTTGATTGGAATTGTGGGACGATTGCAACGATGGAAGGGAATGCACGTATTGGTGCAAGCGATGCCCAAAATTTTACAGAAGTATCCTGATGCTCATTGTGTGGTAGTTGGCGGTAAGCACGATTTTGAACCCGACTATGAAGACTTTTTAAAAGCAGAAATAACAAACTTGGGCTTGAAAGAGCAGGTAATTATGGCTGGACTACAGCGCAATATCCCAGAGTGGGTGCAAGCAATGGATGTATTCGTTCACGCTTCAGATAAAGAACCCTTTGGAATTGTGATTATTGAAGCGATGGCGCTGGGTAAACCTGTGATTGCTGGTAATGCAGGCGGCCCGACAGAGATTATTACCGATGGCATGAATGGACTATTAACACCTTACGGCGATGCGGATAAATTAGCGATCGCAATTCTGTGCTATCTTGACGAGCAAGAATTTGCCCGAAGTGCGGGAATAGCTGCTAGGCAACGCGCCTTAGATTTTTCAACGCAGAATTATGCCCAAAACTTTATTAATGCAATTCGTTCTGCAATACCAAGTGTTTCATCTGTTGAATGAAACAGTAAACTTTTTGCAAAAGTCAATTTTGTGAACGAGGCAGGAGCAAAACGCCCTCTACCTCCTGCCTTCCTTGATAAAAATGAAACCACAGATTCACACCCATTAATTATCACAGCATTGCTTGTTTAAAACTGCGTTAGCTAAGTTACAATTAGCTAAAGACAAAGCTTTACTTATACAGGATAGTTTGCTCCGGTTAATGTTCCCAATTGTAAATTAACAGCCCTTGCGTAATTTTCATTATTTAAAAATTCTGCTGGTAACTTTTTAGCATTGATAGCAGCCCGGATTAAATCTCTAGGAGTAATATTTCCACGCCGTCCTAGATCGATAAAAGTTCCTCCACTAGGAATTCCTTGCTGTTTGAAACCACCTTGGTACGCAAGATTAACAAGATGAAAGGGGTTAATGTAGCTGACATTTGTAGAATTACTGCCTAATGCATCAGGATTAACTGCTGTGTTTATTAATTTCTCACTAGTTGCATCAACACTTATATAGTTGTTATTTGCGGTCGTTTGAGCGCTAGCAATGCCAGATGTGAAAGCAAGAGAAGCAATCATAACTGTAGAATTTATTAAAGTTGTTAATTTCATCAGGTACTCCTTAGCTAGAGCGAAGTAGAATCAATAGTCTCTACTAACAGATTCCTCTTATTCATAGAAAGTATCCTCCGACAATTGCTCACCCAAACGGTTGAATTGTCTCTCATCCAAATGAGTGACTTATTTGCCAACTTCTCGTTCTTGCATACTGGTAGCAGTAACGACATCTCACAACTCAACGATGAAATTATCTCGTAGATGAAAATCAGCCTCCGCGCCTCTATGAGTTAACCCCCAGTAAGTTATCTCGCCATCTTTATGTTTAATAACTGTAGTAATAGCAACTTCAAGAGCTTGATTTGCCGAGATAATTTTATCCAAATCGACATCTAACCCAAGTGCGAAACCATCGGCTTGATTCTGAACACTAAACGGTAGCTTTTCAAAGGCTATTTCCTTTTGCATTCCTTGACGATATCCATTAAAGCAATAGACATTCCAGTGTCCGGCGGGTGAGAGGTTGAATTCCCAATATCGCGCAGAGTTCTTGATGCCAAGAAAGAACTCAAAGCAAGTATCTTTCCACAATTCATCCTTGCGTGATGGTGTGTTTGATGGGGGAAAAATTGCAATTTTTTTTAAATCGCCTTCAAGCATATAGCGGATGGAAAGTTGATTACCATTTCGAGCAATATTACCTGCAATTTTCAAATTAGGCGGCGATTCATTAGAAGGAAAGGGTTGTAGGGAAAATGTCTGCTCGTTCATTTCACATCTTTGATAATGTTACGAATCTGCATTTCTTGAGATTCAATACTTTCGGTAAGTTTAAATTGGACGATCGCTCTTGCCAAGTTATGTTCTGGGTGCTTTACTTTAAAGTAGGTATTCCCAGCTAAATAATCAGCAAAAAATCTCAGTCCTAATTCAAAGGCGATGAGACGAATAGCATCGTATATATATGTATAATCATTCTCGGTAAGAAATGCCTTCGCTACAGAGAGATAGCCTTGTAAGATTCCCTGACACAAATCGGTGTCGAAATAAACACTTTCCCAATTCTCTGTTTCTTCTCCAGCCGGATTGCAGCCCGATCGCAAACAATCGCCAATATCGTAATGTACCAGACCGGGTTTAACGGTGTCGAGGTCGATGACGCTGACGGCTTGTTGGGTAGCAATGTCGAACATGACATTATTGATTTTTGGATCGCCGTGCATCAGACGCAGAGGTAGTTTACCCTCAGCTTTGGCATTTTCTAGGATATGTGCAAAGCCTTGGCGATCGCTAACAAATTGCAAGCAATAATCAACTTCCGCAGATTGACGCGCCCTAGTTTTCGCCAAAACTTCTTCGTAATGCTGGAGGTAAAGCGGTGTAATATGGAATCCTTGAAGGGTATCAGCGAGTTTTTCTGGTGGCAAATCGCTGATTAAATTGTGGAACATCCCCAAGGCATAACCAATTTCTTGCGCTTGTGAGCCATCGCCCATAGTATCAAAAGACTGGGAGCCTTCAATAAAGCTAATCGCCCGCCAAAAGCAGCCGTCTGCATCCTGAAAGTGGTCTTCTGCATCCTTAGTTAATAGTACGCGCGGTACTTCCCAACGACGATTCAAGGGGCTGTGCTGTAATCGTTTACGAACGTGGTCAGTGAAGGTACGCATATTTTGCATAATCAGTTTTGGCTGACGAAACACCTGCGTATTGATGCGTTGCAGGACGAAATGTTGTTCTTTTGAGTCATCTATAGTTGTTAAGAAGGTGTCATTAATATTACCACTACCAAATGCTTTAACGCCTGTAACCTTTCGCTGTTGAGCGAATTGATCTGCGATCGCAATTAGATTATGGGCGACTTGTGTATTAAATTCTTCTATCATGTTCGTATTTAACGTGACTACTCCTCACTTGCATTGCACAAAGGCAATAGGGGATATGGTAGCGCGTCAAAATAATTCGTAATTCGTAATTCGTAATTCGTAATTTTTAAAGGTAGTAACCCTAGCACAGGGTACGACACCGATAGCAAGGATTTTTCATGGCGAAGCAAGTTACGCGCAGCGTCTCGTAGAGAGGGTAATAACCCATCGTAGATATCGCTCTTGTTGGGGCCCTGTGCTAATTCAATAGTTAGGAAATTTCGTCGCTATCAACCCATTCATCATAAGATGAGTCATAATCAGCATAGTGAACAAAGTATTGCTGATTTTGGATTTGCTGAATCGTTGCAGAATACCAAGCCTCTTGCTCATCATCCCAGCATTTTACTTTTTGACCCACTGCATATCCATTATCATCAGCAGCGCGAAGATCGCGAGTCCGAATGTCATCTTCGCCTACCCACTCGTCATAAAATGAACCGTAGCCAAGGTAATGAATAAAGAATTGGTCATCTTGGATTTTTTCGATTGTTCCCTGATACCAATCTTCGTCTTCACTATCCCAAACTTCTACAGTTTTGCTGACTTCATACTGATTTTGATCTGATTTGACAGCAGAAGCAGACGAAACATCTTGGATCGGCTTTTGTTCCTCTTGTTTAATTTCTTCTTTTATTAAAGTATATGCTTCCAAAATCAAGCCACGAGCGACGGTTTGAGTTCCCGTATGTTCGTAGTAATTGGTAGCTTGATCTAGGAATGCGGCGACGAAATCTAAATTATCATTAGCAATCTGAATAAAATTACCCAAGTTACTAGAAATTGATTGCGGAGTTATCCCTGTTTTAGATACTAAATTATTCATCCAGCCTTGTACGGAGTTAAAACTCTGACTGAGAAAACCAACTTTATCAGAGGGATTGCTACCAGGAAGAAAGTTATTGATAGCCGAGAAAACCGGATTTTGAGTTATTGCGCTAGTATCAGTACCACCGATAACGTTATGAATTTTGCTGAGAAAGTCGGGGCCTAATGGCAGAATTCCATCTATACAAACTAAAGCTACCATCCGCATTAGGGAGGCATTTTGATAGTTGTTAGCAAGGGAATTTGCAAACTCTTGGGGGTTAGGTTGAGGAATGCCATTGAGTTTACAAAAGGCGATGATTTCAACAGCAATTTTCAGTACCAAGTCAATGGATTGAGTGACATCAGCTTTGGGAGTAATGTTGCCTAAAAAAGATAGAAAGCCAATTTTTTCACCAAGCTTATTCGCTAAAGCCGCCGTTCCCATAGCTGTGTCTGCTTTATCAATTGCTTGATAAAGTTTAATTGCAAACTGGTAGCCTTTTTGAGGATCTTCGTATAAAACGACAGAGCGATCGCGGATTCTCTGAATTACCTTAGCATCGGTTTCTCCAGTAATGCTGCGAATACTATTATCAAACCCCGTCAAATTGCTCCACTCACCTGGTGCTACGTAATCAAGAGCCTTTAAAACTTTGACAGTAATATTGTCAATCGGTAATTCGTCAACCAACTGAATAATTGATTTATCCATCAGCCGATCCTCAAAACTCTAAATTTTCACTCTAGACAATTGGGGAATGGGGAACAGGGAATTTATAGTCAAGTTGGAGACAACTCATAGTTAACTCATAGTTAACTTAGAGAC
>NZ_JBALDK010000181.1:0-17530 GCF_036917455.1 Nostoc sp.
CAAACGATTATTGAACATAAATTTTACATCTTTGGGTAAAAAAAAAATTTCCAGTCAAGTATTTATTTACTCGAAAAACAGAAGCCAAAATTTATTTTATCTCTAATTTCAACTTTCATACCTCCTGCTATTAATTATTTAGCATTTTTAGGAAATGGTAACGTAACCCCTGACTGTCTAATCAGTATATATAAGCTTATCCACTAACGATTTTAGTAGGATTAAAGCTTTCAAATGAATGGTTATATACCAATAAGACAGTCAGGGAACGTAACCGTTGATGAGGGTAACGATAGAATAAGGCTTATACCAAATCTATCTGGGACTGCATAGAATAATTCCCTTGTCTGGCATGGAGTCTCAAGTGTTTTATTCTGTGCATCTTCATAGAGAATTGGTGTTAGAGACCAATTTTTCGGATGATTTAGTCTCGTTTCCTCCAATTTAAGGGCTTGATAGTGCCTCAAACGCTATTAACTTCGTACCCCCCTGAACGGTTACAATAAAAATAAGCTTTGATTATGATATCAAAGGTTACTTGAAAAGTTCAGTCACTGCTCTACCTACACCATAACCCGCAGAGAACGCTATTAGAGTGGTCACAATAACTGGGGAAGTTCCACCTTTAGTAAAGTCCAAGTCACTATCGGTAAGTTCATCCAAAAATGTTTCCTCGTCAGCAATGAGTTCAAAGCCTGCACTTAATTGTTCAATGCGAATTGTAGCCATATTTTTGTCCTCACTTAAATGTTGTATATATTCCAGTTGCAACGCTAACAGTAAAAGCAATAATTATTTCAGTGCTGTATAAACTCCAGCACCAACACCAACAGCAAAAGCACCGATTACATATTCTGACGCGATAGCTACACCCCAAATTACAAAAGGTGTAAGACCACCGGTAACTGTATTTAGTTCGTAATCAACTACATCACTCATGAAATTTTCCGAACCAGCAAATAAATCTGCACCAGCGGGACGCAAATCACTAATTGCAATAGAAGCCATTTTAATCTCCTGGTAATTTTGAGTAATTATTGGTAGGGAATAGATTACCGAAATTCATTAAATTGAATTCCTTCTCTCTGCAAATATTGTGCCATAAATAAATTGAGATATCTAGAGATTCTATTTAAGTAAATGGACATAAAAAATACATTTATATCCCTTGTTTAGTATAAAATGGTTGTGATTCTCATAACTGCTCAAATTATCTTTTTGAAGACCATAAAAAACCCTCACTTGTGCTGAGGGTTTTTTATGGTCTCTTCTTATGCATCACCTTTCATAGCGGTTATTGAGTAGATAAGGTACATTGAAAGGATTTATATATAAAATTTAGGTATACCTCACCAGGATAGGAAGCGCTATGATAATAATGTTACAGCAAAATAATAGCAATAGTAATAACAACAACCCACTTGTTAGTTCCTCCCTTGATACTGAGAGCATCACTTTCTGACAATTCTGTTAACTGATCCAAATAGCTTTCGGAATCAGAAAATAATCCGCTGCCGGTCACGCATAAATTATTGATTTTGATTGTAGCCACTGGTTTATCTCCTTTGAGATTTAATTTGAATTTTTTCTGGTAATGATTAGTTTGCGTGTCTACTAACCTAATCAACGACATATTACTACTTAAAAATCACTATAATAACTAGGTATATTTATTGTAAAGTGACATAAATGTTTCATTATTGACTTGATAGAAAATACCGACAAGTCCATCAGAAGAGTTAACGAATTTACTGTTATATCATTTCACAAAATAACTTCAAAAAAATCTGGCACTGCTGCCAGATTAGCTGAATTTGTCTTTGTAAAAGGTTATTTGTAATAATCACTCAACACAGCTTTTGACTGGAGTGCTTAATTTCTGTTTACGTAATAACTGCGAACCTGTAATGAAAATACCAAAAGCTAAAATACTTCCTGTATAACTAGGTTCAGGAACTAAAATCCGAACAATCTCACCTTGTCCTGAAAGATAACCTTTGTTGGAAACATAAATATCACCATCAGAACCAAGGGCTAAAGCAGTAGGGAACAATAACCCATCACTGGCGATAGTTTTACGATCGCCATTAGGATCTACATAGATCAAAGCACCAGAAGGAATCGCGTTTGCAGAAATTAGTGAACTAGAGGCAAATTCTAGGACATATAATCCGCCCTGATTATCAAAAGCAAGATCAACTATTTGGGTGAAACCATCAGCGTAAACCACAGGCTTATTGTCGGAGCCAATTTTAAAGATCCGTGCTGCATTATCTGGATTGGGATACCCAGTGTATTCTCCTACATATAATGCATTATCAGGGCCAGCTGCGATCGCAGTCGGTACTGATTGCATTCCAATAGTTTTACCTGTAACAGGGTCAGTCACAGCCCGCTCAGGAAATATAGATATCGCAGTTAAATCACTCCCATCTGTTTTTACTTTAAAAAGGTCGTTGGCGGCTGCATCAAGGATATAAGCAGTGTCTCCCTGAATTAAAAAAGAATAGGGGTTACTATCAATGGTATTTTGGGAGGGATTATATAAATTTGAACCTGTATTATCAGGATTGTATAAACCCTCATAGGCAGCCAAATCGGCCAACCTTGTCCACGATGACCCACCGTTAAGCTGATCAATTTTAATGAGTTGGCCGAAGTCAGGAATTTTCAGTACATTATCGCGTTCTTCTGGAGTTGAACCCAAACCAACAACTACATAAGCTTTACCTGTCGAATCAAATTGAATGTCGTGAAGACCGGTAGCATCAAAACTAACAGGTAGTTGTGGAATAGATGTTGCCAGGGATGGAAGACCTGTAACTACACGTTCTTGAGTGCCATTTTTAATACGTGTCACAGCACCAGTTGCACCATAACACGTGGTCAGTCCGCTACCTCCAGGTGCAGGAATGCACGCTCCTGCACCCCCTGTACCCGCTTCTGTAACGTACAGAGATCCGTCAGGGCCAAAGGTCAGTCCCCGTGGGCCATTAAGGCCACTGGCTATGACACTTAAGCTTGCTGCATCTGAAGCTTCTCCAACTCCAAAAGCAATAAATACTGCTCCTGTAGCAGCTATCAGCAACTTTTTCAGCATTTTTAGTCTCCTTTGGAATGAGGAATTTACAAATCTAAAACTGGATAAATATCTTCCGAGTTACTATTAACATATGAACGTTGTAATTCAATTCCCAAAGAAGAAAATTGCTCAATGATGGCCTTCATCCGTTCCTCTATTGAGTTACCTCCTTGATACCAAGCTGTCAGTAAACCATTCGCTACAATTTGACAACGGTTCATCCCAAAACTTTCCTGAATAGCAAATTTTTGGTCTGGTTCTTCTGCTAAACCTAACCCCGGTGCTAATCGCTTAGTGAAGAGGGGAATCTCTAGTTTAAAATATGATTTATATTCTTGATAAACAATTCTTAAAACTTGCCTAACTACTTCATAGTCTCTACGCTCAAAGTAAAGTACTCCTGAATCATAGCGTTGGTATTCCTTAGGGTTGTACAAAACTTTAAAACTGAAAGGAATTACTAATTCATTCAATTTTTGTGTGAGACTATCCATAACTATAACAGCACCTTCAGGAGTTAAATTGCAATAAATTCGCACAGTTACAGACTGATTCTCTGCATCTTCAAGATAATTTAATCCTACGTTGCTAACTGCTATATAAAAGCCATTTTGTACTCGATTTTTAGGCAGCTTGATAGCTACACAATCACCCAAAATTGCAGCTTTATCTACATCTTGAAGATGTTTGCCACGCTGAATATATAGTCTTAAACCACCCTTATTTACTGCTAAAATACCATCAATCTCTTCTCTCAAAATAGACCAACCAGGGTCAAAATAGCCTTTTCCCGAATTACTTTCATGTAATCGCTCATAAAAACTCAAATCTACTCCCAAAATAGTATTATTTTCCAAATCAAGGGGTAAACTATTTCCCTCGCCATCCAGTGCTAGCGCACTTTGCATAGAGCCGTTGTAATAGATACCGTATAAAAAGCTTCGTAGTTGCAGACTCAAATACTTCTGCTGCATCTGACTGGGCATTTTCTGAAAACGAGCCACTACGTCAGATGGTAATTCCAAGGGTTTGTAATTTGGATGGTGAATGGAGAAATCAGATTTTATCTCAATTTTCTCAGCAATATCTTGCAGAACATCCGGTAATTGCCTAGTTAAACCATTATCTAGCTGAGTTATAGGAGAATTTAGTAATTGCATAATATTTATTTAGTAATAACAAAATGATTTAAACACCAGAATTACTCATGCGAGTTAATTCAACAGCAGCAGCACCAAAAATTGTTGGCATCGATTGTACAGGACGGCTTAATAATGTTTTAGCAACCTGAAGCATAGCAATTCCCATATTGCCAAAAGATTTTTGATATTGAATCATCGCCTGAATTTGTTGAATCAAAGCAAAACCCGTAAATTGTACTACCCGTTCTAAGAAATCAGGGCGGTGTTCTAAAATTTCTGGAAAAGTGTTTAAATAAGCTTGGGTTAATATACCAATTGAAGGCTGAAGTACTTCTAAAGGTGTTATTGCCAAGCGTAAAGACTCTTCAATACTCAAAGAATTACTGATAACCAAGCTACCTAGCCATATTTGTACATAGCTGCCAATAAGTGTTCCCAAATCAAAAGCTGGATCTCCCCAAGCCGAGCGTTCCCAATCAATTAGCCGGATAATATTATTACTAGAATCTTGCCAATCTTTGTACAGGAGAATATTATTTAGTTTCAAATCATTATGGGTTAGACAAGAGGGCGTTACAGCATTACCCAATTGAGTGATCGCCTGTCCCAAGCTATCATAACGTTGATATAGAGCAAAAAACTTTAACCCATCGGCAGGAACTATACCAAAAATTTCCGGTTCAACCCGTTCTAATCTCCGAACTAAATGTGATACTTGATCAGCCATTAAATTATCTGAATTTTTAGCAAAGAATTCCTGATATTCTTGGTGATTGAAAGTATCACGATGGATAGTCCCTAAAATATTACCAATTGCCGTAGCGATTTCTGTAGAAAAGCTATTTTCCTTAGTGTAAAAATCCATTAAATCCCGATAATCATCCAGATATCTAAAGACAATAATGGAATTTTCGACATCAAAATGCAATACCTCTGGGAAAAATGAGCGGTAGTTATCAAGGTTGGGAAATTGTTGGAGAAACTCTTTAATTCGCCACTCGATTAAAAATTCACCAGATGCTTTCCCTTCTGGATTGTGTCGTTCTTGCTTAACTAGAAGTTTGCGATCGCCTGTAAAAGTCAGTAATAAATTAAAGTTTTTGGCTATAAGTGGTTGTACATTGCTGGGAGGTTGCTTAGACTGATTACATAACCCCTGCTCAACCAAATAATCAAAAACATTATGAGAATTTAATAGAAATGTCATAGGTATTAATCAATAATTGGTCTAGTCCTCTTTTGCCAACTCACAAAAAAAGTCAGCACGGGCTGCTACTTACTTATCTGTAAAGCCTATGCTGCTCTTGACATTGGTAATAGCTCAAAAATACAGAGCGAATTGTTTCAATTATATTAGAATTTAATTGTAATGGTAATTGTGATGCTCCATCCACCGAAAATACCATTAATTAGTTGTTCATTTAATTCATCAACTAAGCTTTCATCATCTGGATTAATAGCAATATCAGAGATTGTAATTTTGGACATTGTGGATACTCCTAAGTAAATGTTTATGTTATTGAAATTGGGTTTTCTGTAACATACTTGCATTATTATAATTGCTTAGTTGGTCTATATATTTCAAGATTTTTATTGCTGCTTAAGGGACATAAATAATACAGTTTTATTTAAAACTTTATCTATATACGCGGCTCTAGTACCGTGCGGCGTAAATACACATACCATTTTTAAGCCTTGGAATCCACCGAATTTTCATAGCTTTTAATGGTCTGCTTACTTCCGCCGTGCTGTACTAGTGTTTGAGCAGAAGCATAATAGTCGGTTAATCTCAAAAAATCGACTGATTTATGATGAAATAATTAAAACAATTATGTCACCTTTTATTTATCACCTCCTTAAAAACAGACATAAGAGTAAATTATAAAAAATCAACCCAATGTTAAACGAGGGTTGAGAGATAATAATTATTTAGACTGAAACATTAGAAGGCTTTATTCTTTGTAGCTAGTCAGCTTTAACTTTTCCAAAGATATGCTTATTTTTTACATTTTATCCTGAAACCATTCCCAACTCATGATTTCCACACACCTGCTTCTTTTTCAATGCGGTCTAGAGCTTTCTTCGCCCGAAAAATAATTCTCAAATAAGCTAACTGACTATTCCAAGCTGAACGAGGTAATAGGGTTACTTGAGACTCAGGAACAGTTATATTTTCAGAAGCGAGAGAATCAGTAGAGATATTATTCATAATTAATGATATTTTACAGTTGTTAATTGTTGGAACTAACCAAAGATGATACTAATTCTGGTTCTTCTTCCCAACCTTCTGGCCATTGAATGTGGTCAGCAGTAAAATGAAGTGGGTCGTTCTCTGGCCAAGGGATATTAATCGGTTCCTCAATTAGAGCAAACTCCCCATTATCAAAGGGATTCCCATCTGCACGACGTTGAAGAAATACTCGCTCTCGAATACCGCCTTTTTCCTGGGTGAGGGCGCGATGATGGCAGTAAGGATTGTTACCTCGTTTGTCAAAGAAAACGTGAGCAGTCCAACTGCAACCACCTCGACACAGTTGGGCAAATTCGCAAGACTTGCAGAAACCCCATAAATGTGAGGTTCCCTTGGGAGTATCAGCTTCGAGATTAAACCGTAGTTCTTCGGTTTCTTCAATAATTGTCCGCAGTGAATGGTCACGGATGTTACCACCAGTGTAGGCTGTGGTCGGTAGCGAGGGACAACCTTTGATCGCACCATCGGCTTCAATACCTAAAGCAGACAGTCCAGCGCTACATCCCTGCCAAAATGACCAAGCATCCCCACCCCGTAGCAGTCGTTCATAAGGGCCGTAGTAGCCGATATTATTCCCAGACTGTACCTGCACCCCCTCTTCTTTGGCGCGTTCAGCAACACGAGCAATCATTGGGTATATATCCAATAGTTCGTAAGGTTGCAGTAAAATATCAGTATTATCGGCAGCATTACCCATCGGTACAGTCAACTGAATTTGCCAAGCGAATACTCCCGCGTCGCGGATACGCTCATAAATTTGGGGAAATTCTGGTGCAGACAGACGATTGATTTGCGTATTGCAGCCAAAGGGGATACCTGCTTCTTTAAGATTGCTCATGGTCTTAAATGCCCATTGCCACGAGCCTTGTTTGCCCCGCAGACGGTCATGAGTCGCTTCCAAGCCATCAACTGACACAGAAACCACCCCAATACCAGCTTCCTTCATCCGGTGGGCTGTGTCTAAGGTGATACCATAACCCCCAGTGGTCATACCACACAACATCCCAGCTTTAGTAATTGCTTGGGCAATCTCTAACCAGTCAGGACGCAGAAAAGCTTCACCACCAATTATGGTTACTTCTGTGATTCCAACTTCCGCCATTTGTTTGACTAAATCAAGAGCTTCTGATGTAGAAAGTTCGTTCACCCTTGTATGACCTGCACGAGAACCGCAGTGTTGACAGGCTAGATTACACTTGAGTGTAATTTCCCAAACTGCATAACTAATTCGGCGATAAGTCATAAAAATACCCTAAATTAACTTTTCTAGAAAGGGACGAACAAATCTCTATCCATCCCTAGAAATCTTAGTCACAAGCAACGGTTTTGTTTATGACTACCAAAAATTCCAGAGGCCACCTGGTGCCCCATATATTAAAATTGAATTTCTCCACCCAGTTAATCCACCAAAAACTGCTGCTAATTCTTTTCCACTTAAATCCTTGAGTTCACCTTCACCATCGGCAGACTCCAACAATTGAGCAGTATATTCTTCATATTCCTCTAGAGTGAAATCGTAGCCAGCAGCTTGAACTATTTGGCTACATTCTTCCTTACTATTAACGGCTTGAATTTGATTACGAAATGCTTCATCATTTGCTAGATTATCGTAGAAACTTTTGACATTTTCTATGGACATAAGGTACACCTAACCTGATTAACTAAATATATTTTTTACTGCTATAGGAATAGTATTTGATTTTTGAAATATCCGTAGTGTACGTTAGCGTAGCGTAACGCACTATCCCAAGCTTATGGTGTGTTACAACGTTCCATCTAACGCACCCTACTTATGAATGGCACTTACTTAAGCAAAAGTTGCTGCCCAGATCACCGACTCCTTCAAGAAGTCGGTGATCTAAATCCAGCTTGATGATATTCCACCCTACTTATCTTTTTTCAAAAATCAAATATGATTCTCTAGTTGCAATAGAGGTTCCCTAAATCATGTCATCTACCCGGATAACTCCATACATCAATTGATAGGGTGGCCATACAGCTCCATATAATGGTTGGATTTTTGGTTTCCCAGTTAATCCACCAAAAACTGCTGCCAATTCTTTTTCACTTAAATCCTTGAGTTCACCTTTGCCCTCAGCAGACTCCAACAATTGAGCAGTATATTCTTCATACTCTTCTAGAGTGAAATCGTAGCCAGCAGCTTTAACTATTTGGCTACATTCTTCCTTACTATTAACGCCTTGAATTTGATTACTAAACGCTTCATCATTTGCCAGCTTTTGGTAAAAAGCTTTGACATGTTCTAGAGACATAATTTTCTGCTCCTTAAATTACTTAACGGTTGGTACGTTTGTGGGAATATTGAAGTAGTTGATTGGCTATTTATTTCTTGAATTATAGGCAAGAAAAAATATCCTTACTTAATCCACAAAAATTAATCCGATAATGATTCTTATTAGTGAACCGCCATTAATGCCTTTTTCTTCTTCGTCAGACAACTCTGACAGCGATTCTTGTGCATCTAAAACTTGGTTACGTCGTGCAGATGCATGAACAACTGCCTCTGCAATCAAGTCTGTAATTTCAATTTGACTTTTTGTATATCTTTGATTCATTTCGCTTGACATAATAGACATCTCCTGAGATTACTTAATCAAATCTTTGTGAAAAAGTTTTTGCCTGAGAAACCTAAACCATAGTTGTGCTTAACCCGCAGCTAATTTTGACACTTGAATTGTTACTTCAGATGGATTGTAGTTATCTGTAATTACTTGCGGACAACGCATACAAGCTGCTTTGCCTTCTTGATTCCACCAACGACAATCTCGACGGATAGAACAAGGAGGCAATTCCTCTGCAACTGCGGTTAACTTTCCGGCAATTTGTTTCGCTAGACGACAATCTTCTCCATCAAAATGCAGACAAGCTTTAGTCGCGCAAGGTGCAGCTGTGCGAAAAATTTCAGCAGGTGTAACTGGACTAGCTTTTGCTATCAGTTCATCGGTGATAGGTATGGGTTGCTTAAGATAAGTTACATGTGGTTCTGCAACTGTTCCACTGATTATGCCGAAAACAACACTATCTTCAGATTCTGGTCTAGCACTGGGGCAAAGTGTAGTTTTATCCACAACAATGTCTTTCATCAATTGAGTCTCCAGTGGAGAGAGTCTTTATAAATACGAGCTTTCTGTCGAATTTGGATATACCATTCTTAAATCATTTGTGAAAAATTATATCCCTGACTTGTTTTTACGAAGTGAGGGATTTAGATACTGCAAATTTTCACAAATCAGATATAGTCAACTGCTATAAGTCCTATAGTAATAGGAGGAATAAAAATCTTACCAAGTATTATGGGATCCACTTTTAATGCTCCACCTGCAACGCTTTTTGCTTCTTCATCAGACATAGATGACAAAGCTTCTTCTGAATCAAAAACTTCGTTCCGACGGGTCACGGCGTTTTGAACAGCACCATAAATCAAATCGTTAATTTCAATTTGACTGTTATACTTTCTTTCTTTGGCTTCCATATTGATTTTACTCCTATTTTTTGACGATTTTTAGACAATTGTTTTATCGGTTTAATTGCCTAATATTTACTCATATTAAGAAAAAATCAAGCTAATTACTCTCTGTTTTAGAAGTTAAAAATAGACATAAATAAAACTTTTATGTCCCTAAAAAGCTTTGAAGAAGGCAGGAGGCAGAAAACAGAAGGAACAGTTACGGCTTCCCTAATAATGGGTAAGCTACCATCATAGCCTCGTCAAAACAAATTAGCGATCGCTCTGCGAGAAGTAGGAAGAATTGAGAGGACATTATTCACTCTTTATTGGCTGCAAAGCCCTCAGTTGCGATCGCATTACTAGGAGCGGACTAAATTATATTCCAGCCTCAAATAGTGAAATCCTTGATCGGAAAAACTCCATCTTCAGGCGCACCAATCTTGATATTAATGCCTAATCTGTCACTAAGCCAGCTTCCACCCATGACTGTTTTAGTAGCATTATCAGACAAATCTTGAAACATATTAATATTATTAGAATGCAAATCAGAAATTTTAATATTACTCATTTGTTTTTTTTGAATGGTAAAACTAGAATACTAAACAGTGTAATTGAGAGAAAAGCTATTTAGTCAGGTATGAAACTTTTAAGTAGAGCAAAACTAAACCTTTTATATCCCCAAATATGACAATTATTTAAGTATTTAGCAAACTATTTTAGACATAAATTATTTTAGCTATCTTATGTATAAGTAAGTCGGCGTAAATAATTATTGTTGGGATAAGGCAGGGGGCACGGAGCAGGGGGAGAAAGAGTTTGAGCCTTATCTACTTTTATTTACACAGTTTGGTTTTATTGCACCAACTTACTTATACCAGACTGCGATTACTCAAATATTAAGCACCTATAGTAGAGAAAATCTGACTTAATTAATGCAAATAACTGAAATATTTATGTCTCGAAAATATCCCCAACTTCTTTTTTTGTTTTGGCGGCACGACGATCAGCAAGACCTTTCCTTGCTTGAATAGGAGCGATCGTCCCATCGCTGCTCCATGTTCACACCAGGGACTTCCATCATCACCGTAGTAATCAGCACAAGCCGCCCCACCTGCCAAGGTTGCACCCATCAAGTCAGAGATTGACTGGCAAGCCAAAACCGATGCTGAGGTCTGGGGAAGTAAAGCAACGTTAGCAGCTGTAGAAAAAATCCGCAGGTCTTATCAGGCAATCTGTCTATATAGAACCCATTTGACCAGCAATTCTCATAATGAGAATTGCTGCCAATGAATGCTGCTAGTTTACCCTTTAAATAACGAAAATTTGTATTTGTTTATTTATAAAATGTTAGCTTTGCAACAATACAACATTTCGACAATTCAAAAATATAAAAACTTACAAGTTGCAATCATTAGCTTGGACAGACTATACCTGAACAGAAGACAGTTTGGCTTTACTCCTGATTATCAGGTTGCTTTGCTCTCTGAGGATGATCTACTGGTTAGTAAAGTCTGCATGAGTCGCTTCAATTGGCAATAATACAAATTGCTAGCAATACAACAATACGTATTTTCAATAATTCATATTTTCGCCAATTCAAATTAAAAGCAGCCTACCTTTACCATTATTTCACGACTGCATAGGCGATCGCCGGATTGTCGCAGATGGTAAAAATGCTCATAAAAACCCTAAAGTAAGAAACGTCTTGTCTTAATTTCTTACTTTGATTTCAGCAATTAAGGCATATCAAAGATTTCGAGAGCCAATGTTGTTTACCCTTCCTGCTCTCGTCGTGGCTAGGGCGCGATTGCATAACGGCACTGCTCCGATTGTCTCAAAGAATAATCGTTATTATGTCTGCAATCGGACAAAGTTGTATTATCAGAATATCTTATATCTTTGTCCACTATCACAGTTATGTCTGCGGTAGTGGACAAAAAGGCTTGTAGTATGATGTAGGCTACAAGTTCTACTTTTGTTTGTGCTCTAGCAGATTTATGGACTCGGCTAACTGGGAAGGAATATCCTTGGGAGCCAGTATCACCTCAATGAACACACATCTTCCCTCGGTATGAGCCTGCACCGCCTTGGTGAGGGCTGTCTCTAACTCTGACTCAGTAGTGACCAAGAGACCCAATGGCTTCTGCATCTGTGCGAAGACCATCGGCAGCTGATGATAGTTCCAGGACTGAAGTTCGTTATAGTGCATCTCTCTGAAACCACCTTTTTGAAGCGCGTTCTCAACCTCATAGTGGTTATTATGGAGCAAGAAGATAATGGGGGCTAGTCCTTGGCGTAAGATGGTCGAGAGTTCCTGTGCAGTCATTTGGAAGGCGCCATCTCCAACCACAAGCAGGTGGCGGCGGCTGTGGTCTGCCAGGTGCGCCCCAAGGACAGCCGGCAGTGTATAGCCAATCGCCTCCCACGTCCACTGAGTCAGGACCTTGGTGCGTGTTGGCATCGGAACCATCGTAGCCACATTACACGTACCCAGATCGACGATGAGGACATCATCTGACTGAAGGAAATGACCGAAGCGCTGCCACAAGCGATCTTGCCTGATGGGAGTATCGTGTTGTGGCTCAAACGGTACAGAGTTGGTGCGAGCCTGTTGGGAACTAAAGGCGAACTCGCGGTGGGGAACCTGTTCACTTAGCTGCATCAGCACGTCACGCAGGGTCACATTCGGGTAATGAGACGCTCCAATGGCAGCGCTTTTTATCTGGAGATCCACAACGTGAGGCGATTGCAAATCGAAGGCGGCACATCCATTATTCGTTTCGTCGTGCTGAATACCCAGGCGCAGCAGCAGATCGGCTTGTTCGATCTGTTGACTGACAGCACTACCTTCCATCCCTGCTCGGTACGTCCCAAGATACTGCGGGTGGGTTTCGTCCAGGAAAGCCGACTTGCCTGTAAAGGTTGCTGCGAAAGGAATGCCACTCTTGTTGGCGAAGGACTCAACCAGCTCTGCCAAATGATAAGAACCCACCGGAGAATCAATGAGCATCGTGGGGCGGTGTGCAGCACTCAGCAATGGCAACAAGCGCTCCAGGAAGGCTGCGAGTTGCGTTTGATCGCCTAGAGGCTCAGACAATGCCAGCTTTTCTGTGGGCGGTTGAGCGGGCAGACCTCCCACATCGTTGGGAAGCTGAATATAAACTGGAAGCTTCTCGGACCAACATGCCCCAAGGACGCGATCGATTTCTTGACAAGCATTCTCCGGTGTCAGGAGTGCCTGAGCCACCGTGATTTCTTTGTAAATCCTGGGAAAGGCACTAAAATCCCCCCCGTGCAGGCTGTGGTGTGTAGACAGTCCGTTCTTCAATGCCTGTGTGGTAGGATGACCCGCGATCGCCACGACCGGAACTCGTTCGGCATAGGCACCCCCGACACCGCAAGCCGCACTCAATTCTCCGACTCCACAAGTCACCAGAAACGCACCAATACCCTGAATGCGTGCGTAACCATCGGCGGCGTAGGATGCGTTGAGTTCATTACAGGTACCAACCCACGAGATATCCTGATTCTTCTCAATGCAATCAAGCATTGGGAAAGCATAATCTCCCGGCACGCCGAAGATGTGACGCAGGCCCAATTCTTTGAGACGATCCAACAAATACGAGTTTACCGTGTACTGTGTAGACATGTTGATGTTCCTTTTTTTCTTTCAAAGTTCTGTGGTCGATGTGACCCCCAATGCACCATCAAATTTTGTAGCTGTTTCAACGCCAACGGCACAAACCGGGGGTTGGTCAAAGGAAACGATCTCCCCACTTTAAGAGCAGGGCTGATTCGTTTTCTATAACAAAACACTTAAGCTTTCCAGTCCATGTACTCTCAGGGTCGGAATTGGTTTAAGAGACTCTTTTGAGTCAACGCGAAGGTTAGGAAATTCTGAGAGTAAAGCTTTGAGGCCAATTTTGGCTTCCAGTCGAGATAAAGGTGCGCCCAAACAGAAATGAATCCCATTTCCAAAGGCAACATGTTCATTCGGGTCTCGATCGATGATGAAGCGATCAGCATTTTCAAACTGATGTTCATCTCGATTGGCAGAAGCGAGCCAAGGATGTACAACTTGCCCAGCAGGAATGGTCTGATCTCCAATTTGGGTTTCTACTTGCGTGAATCGATTCAAAAAAGTAATCGGGGAATAGTAACGCAATACTTCCTCAATTGCACCCGGTAATAGAGACAAGTCATTGCGTAACCGTTGGTTTTGATCGGGATACTCATGCAGACACCAAATGGTATTGGTAATCAAGTTAGTGGTGGTCTCATTCCCGGCTGTCAACAGTAGGATGCAAAAATCAAGCACTTCCTGTCCGGTCAATTTTTCGCCCTCTTCATAAGCCGCAATTAAATCGCTGATCAGGTCTTGTCCTGGATGGGATTCCCGCTTTTTCAGTAATTGGCGGAAATAGTCAGCCATGTTTTGGATCGCTGTTAGATCGCTAGCTAATATCCCGTCTGACCAGTGCTTGAAGTCTTTGCGCTCATCAAGGGGTATACCAAGAATTTCTGCAATCACGACGATCGGTAGAGGTGAAGAGAAAGCCTGGATTAAATCGACCTGTTCGTGTTGCTTCATTTGCCCTAACAACTCGTGAGTCAGTTCGGTAATCCGAGGTGCTAGTGCTTCGATTCGACGCGGAGTAAACACCTTTTGGACGATCGCGCGTAGTGACTGATGTTTAGGTGGATCGCTAAAGGGTAAACCCTGAGTAAAATCTTTTTGTTCGGGGGGTTTGGGTAATATAGATGAAAAGGTTTTCCATTCGCTTAATGCTCGTTTCACATCAGAATAGCGAAACACCATCCAGGCTTGCTGCTCTGGGTCATAGAAAGCAGGCGCTTCTTGACGCATTTTTGCCATCCAGGGATAAGGATTGAGCAGGAATTGTGGATCGGTGGGTCGGAATTGTAAATCGCTAGTCATGACAAATCTCCTTGTGTCAAAAATTGCAAGTAAAACTGAGTCAGATGTTGGCACTATCTGACATATCATTTATGAGAGAGAAATCTGTGGTGGAATTACGGAGTCGCGCTGCATCCAGATGTAATCGAGACAGGTATGACAACAATATCTAGACGCAAACATCAAATTAGGAATGCGTCCAAATCAAGCCTTTCTCACACCGTCTCAATTAAGAATTACTCTCGTGCTAGTTTCAGCAGAATTTCAATGATCTGCTTGTGCAAAGATTCCTCTGGGACTCCTAAACCAAAGAGGTAGGCGAAGGATAGACCATTGAGCGCTAGACGAATCACGGTCGCGATCGCCGGATCGAGTCCACTTGCTTCAATTTGCCGTTGCCAATCAGCAAATTTTTCTTGCCAGGGCTTAAGTAATTCTGGATTTTCAGCAACCGCTGCAAGTATTGCGGATTGCATTGGACTAGGGTGAGTATTATGATTTTCAAATGACCGGATATAGGCTCTCAGCCAATGTCCTGGTGTATTCGGTGCATCATCTTGCTCTAATTCATGCTTTAGTGATGCTGTCTTTTCATCAATTAGCTGTTGCAACATCCCAGCAATCAAGGCTTCTTTGTTGGGAAAGTGGTAAAGTAATCCACCTTTACTGACACCTGCTTCGCGGGCAACCGCCTCCAACGTCAATGCCTTTGAGCCATGAGCTACCATCACTCGCGCCGCTGCTTCTAGCAATGCATTATAGGTGACAGACGTAGATTTTGTTTTTTTGCTAGTGATCATAGAGCTTAAATGATGGAACTAGATAATTTGTCTGGCGAACACAGTTTATCTGGCAACGAGATTGTTAATATCTTCTCTCATTGCTTCATCTGTGGAGCAGCAAGGCTAGGATTAGATCCCGGATTTCTCACCACATCTCTCAAAGCCTTGTGCAGGGGAGCAGGGGAGAGTTCAAAAACCAAGTTCTTTCCCCTCTGCCCCTCTGCTCCCCTGCTCCTCTGCCCCTCTGCCCCTCAAGCTTGTGAGAAATGCGGGTAGATTTATTGGGTAAACTTGCTCTCTTTGAAAATCGATGGGATGTAATAATGAGCGTGTAAAGTTTCATCCAACAAATCCGTAGCATGTCGAACCTGCGGATTTTGAGACAGCAGCGAATTGCTATGGGAACCCAAAGCAGTTTGAGCAAAAAAGGGATTTGCAATGGTAAACATAACGTTCTCAATCCAAGATTGATATAGATTGGATTCAAGTATCTACTATTGATATACCGTCTGGACGGCTCACTATATTTTTAATGTACCGTCCAGACTGTATATTGTCAATGAGGTAATTTGAGATTTTGGATAATTGATTTCTAGGAAGTCCCTTAGAAAGCATTACCTACCAAAAACGCTTGTGGTCAGCCATCTACAGTTTTGAGATCACAAGCGTTTCTTAATTTTTGATTGATGCGACGGCGACCCAAATGTTTATTCATGAAGTGTAGTCATTCCCTGTTTTGATATCAAATCTCAAAACTTTTACTCCAAAGGAATCCTACAGTTTTTTGTTTCCATCATAAAATTAAACAATCATAACGATAAATTTCTCTCAGTATTATTGAGGCATTGAGCTATCTAACCAGTATCTATTTTACTCATCTACTGAATTATCGGGTTAGCGATCGCATCCTTCGGAGTGGGGCATATTCACTCGTTTTTACCCGACTTCAGAAAATCGCGTTGCTCCCGGCGATTGCTATGTAGATCACCTTTTTGAGCAGTCACAGACTCAGAACCTGGGGCATTCCACGAATTTAGTCTAACGTGTAATGCGCTCGCAGTTTTGATGTCGGAAAAATTTTATATAATCCTACCGTGAAGGGTGATTATACGGAAACTTCCCGTATAATAAATAGTTGGGCGGGGGAAAGGCAGTATATGAGCAGCAATTCTGAGAGATGGCGGCGTATGGTTCAAGTATAAGCGGTACTCGAACGTACTTTGTTGTTAAAACGCGATTCTTTCGCTCTCTTCAATGGAAGGGAGCTTCGTAACATGTGCATTTCAGCAGGGAGGTTCGGATGAAAAACTTTGTTCCAACAAGTATCGCATTGGCAGGTCTTGTGCTGCTTGCTGCGTCCGCAGCGCCCATACACGCGCAATGTGCCGCGCCGAAGTATGTTAGCGGAGTTTGGAAGGCGAATGATGGGGGCACATACCACCTTCATGCCATCGGCAGTACCATTTGGTGGGTCGGAATGAGCGGTGACGACGGTCGTTCCTGGACGAACGTGTTCAAAGGTACGCGAAACGGCAATATCATTGATGGGGAGTGGGCCGACGTTCGCGGACAAGCGTGGGGACATGGAACGCTCAAGCTACGGATATCGGGTACAACTTTTATGGAGAAGATCGACGGCACTGGCAGCGGATTCGGCGGGATTCGTTGGGGCCGTGGCGGATGTAACGACACGCAAGGCAACCCGGGATAGTGTGAAGGTAGCTGCAACCAGGGGCAAAGTGAACAATTTAGTTTATATAAATTGAATAACCATTAAAACTTGGTCTTCAATAATCAGTAAACCAAAAAGTTTTTTCCCAAGAGCGATCGCTAATCAAGATTACGTACTTTAAAGTACTATATACTACAAAATATATAATTAATGC
>NZ_JBALDK010000182.1:0-20942 GCF_036917455.1 Nostoc sp.
AGATAATCCTAATCCTGTACCTTTTCCTACGCATTTGGTAGTAAATAGATTTTCAAAGATACAGGCTTTAACTTCTTCTGGCATTCCTTTAGCATTATCTTGAATCTTAATTGTCAGATTATTATCTTTCTCTACCTTAGTTAAGATGGTAATAAGATTAGGATAATTATCTTGAACTTCCATAAAGCTACGACCGATGTTTGTTTCTTCTAAGGCATCAATTGCATTTGCAATAATGTTCATAAAAACTTGATTTAATTGTCCTAAATAGCATTTTGCTAATGGAATATTTCCATACTCTTTAAGTATTTTAATCGCCGGACGATTATGGTCAGCTTTCAGCCGATGCTGTAAAATTAACAAAGTACTATCAATGCCTTCGTGAATATTAGCTAATACTTTATAACTAGTATCTGCGCGTGAAAAAGTACGGAGAGAAGTACTAATATTACGAATGCGCTGCGTTCCTACCGTCATCCCATCAATCATTTTTGGTAAATCTTTTAGGAGGAAATCTATATCTATTTCTTCAGCTTTTTCTTCAATTTCAGCACCAGGATTTGGGATTTTATCTCGGTACAATTGTAAATAGTCTATTAAATCCTTAACAGTATCTTTTGCTTGGGCTATACTACCTGTAATAAAACCAAGTGGATTATTTATTTCGTGTGCCACCCCTGCAACTAAATTACCCAGAGAAGACATTTTTTCGCTTTGAATAAGTTGTAGTTGTGCCTCTTGTAAATCTTTTATTGACTGTTCTAATTCTCTCGATTTATCTTGTTCTCTTGTGTACAACCGGGCATTTTGTATAGCAATAGCCATTTGAGAAACCAAGACTTTTAATACTTCTACTCTTTCTGGCACAAAAGTCCCTGATGACAACTTATTTTCTAAATAAATAATCCCTGTAATTTGTGATTGATAAATTATCGGTAAGCAAAAAATTGATTTCGTTTTAGATTCCTGAATATAAATATCAAGGTTAAACGGCTCTGTAGTTATTGCATCATTTAATACAAGATATTGTTGAGTGCGAAAAACGTAATTAATCACAGAGAGGGGTAAATCCTGATAAGCTTCAACAGGAATAGAGCATAAAACTGTCACGACATCATCGGTAGCATTTCCCGAAGCTTCGATATATAGTTGATTATCTTTAAGTAGGAGTAGCACTGCTTTTTGGGCGGCAGCATTTTCTAGTAAAATTTTGATGAGCTTGCTCAACAAATTTTCTAAAACAATTTCGTTGGTAATCGCTTGCGAAAACTTGATGAATGCATTAAAGTCTAGAAAATCGCTTAAACTACTATTAGTGGTAGTGGTAGTAGTAAAGTGAATTGTATCTATTTTGGAAGTAGTACTTTCTATAGCAGCAGTTTGTCCTACTAGAAAAACATACTTTGATTCTAAGTACTTAACTTTAGCGATCGCACCCCAACGAATATAGGCATAATAGGCTTTAGTTATATAAGTTTGATGAATTAAATCTTTACCTAGAGATTGATAAAATTTTCCTGCTAACTCATAACCTAAAGCTTCTTCTTGGAGAAAACCATTCTCTTGGGATTTAGCAATAGAGTTATCATAGTAGTCCATTGCTTCCAGCTTTTGATCCAAAATCCGATACCTTTCTGCCTCTACGAGATAAAATCTATGTAAGTGATTCGTGGGAGCATGAGTAGCCCAGAGTTCCATTTTTTGCTGATTAGCTTGAATTTTTTCAAGAATAGCTTGCTTTTCAGACTCTTTGGCAGTATGATATATGGCCAAGTGTGCTAAGGAATCGTAAAAATAGAACATTGGAACAACAAATAATCCTGTAACACCACCTAAAGATTTTTCTGCGATCGCAGCATGTTCTACAGCTTTAAAATACTCCCCAAATATGTAAGAGAGCATTAATTTATTTACAAATAAATGGTTAATTGTGTAAAGGTCATTTACTTGCTGATGAATTGGCAGCATACTTTGCTCGTCGTAGGCTTCTCCAATTAAACAATCTACATTTTCAAAATTTCCTTTCAAATTCAAAACTGTTTGTAAATATACTGAATTCCAAGTTAAAGCTACTCGCTGATTAATTTTTTTCAGCGATTCACAGTAAGCTATAAGTTCTTTTTCTAAAACCCAAAGTTCTTTACCCAACCAAAATGAATGATAGGGATAAATGTAACCACAATAGCCAGCATATTCTAAATCTCCAGTTTCCAGACCACTAGCATATCCAGACATTGATGATGTTAATGTCTCCCTAACATGCTCTTTCCAGTGCATAACATGAGCGCTAACAACCGTCAGAATTTTAGCCTTGAGTTCTTGAGAATCAAATTTTGACACCAAACTAGAAGCTAATTTACCAAATTCATAGCCAGAATTAATTTCTCCTTGAACTCCACAAAGAAGTAAGCCATAAAGACTATAACCATAGGCAGATACAGCTGTATTGCCATAATTTAAGGACAAATTAACCATTTTACAGACAATAATTGGCATCATAGCAGGAGCAGTTTGAAAAGCCGCAGGAAGAACTCCCATTAATATTTTCATGGCTGCAATCTTGTTAGGATCGGACATCAATGGTAAGTTAATTAAATCTGCGTAGATGCGTAGCGGCTTGTCGTCAGACATCGCTTTACTTTTCAAAGAAATAGCAATTTCATCCATTCCCTGCTGAATATCAGTTGATGTAGGTTCATCTGGAAAACTTATTCCTAGCAATTTGAGAATTGATACTGCTATCTGAATGGCTTCCAGTTGTTTGCTTTGAATGATAGAAGCGATAATCTGTACTTCATAGACTTTCACTTTATCTAGAAGGATTTTGGCTTCTTGCTGCACCGCCTCAGCCCATTGCTGCATCTGCTCAAAATTACCACCCAAATAGGCTGCTTCTGCGGCTCCTTCATATAAACCTATGGTTAAAGTATATTCAGTTGTCCAAGTATCTGCATTTAAAAGTTCTATCCCATTTGTGAAGTATTTAAGTGCAGCTTCATAAGCTGTAGAAGCTTTAGCTTTTCGCCCTGCAATTAGATTTAGTCGTGCCAATTCAGTTTTTTCAGATTGCTTTATTAGGTTAACAATACCTACATTCAACTGATTAACAATATCAAAAATATTAACTTCTATTTCCTGCTTTGGGATATTTTGTAGAAGCAGTTGGCCAATTTTCAAGTGAGTAAATTTTTTGAGTTCTTCTGGAATCAGCGAATATGCTGCTTGTTGTACTCTGTCATGTAAGAACTTGTAACCAACCCGTGAAGTGTCGAAATTTAAATTAACCGCTTCTTCTTGATTAAAAACTAAAGGAATACGGTAAGCTTCACTTAAAGGTAGAATTAATCCCGCTTGCAAAGCCGAGTGTAAATCATTGGCTGTCAAAGAAGCTGATTTTTCATTGACTATAGATAAAACATCAAGACTAAATCTGTCACCCACACAAGCTGCTAATTTTAAAACATTTTGGGTAAGGTTTGGTAGTTTCTCAACTCTACTGGCAACTAACTCAACTACATTTTTATCAGTAATTCCAATTGCTTGAATATCCTCAATACTCCACTGCCATTGAGAATTAATGAAGTCGAATTTTAAAAGCTTTTCTTGATAAAGTGCTTGAATAAGTTGTGTGATGAAAAATGGATTTCCACCTGTCTTATTAAAAATTAATTCAGCTAATTGGATAATTCTATTTTTAAACCTATTAGATTCTACATCATGGTTAATCTCTGTCTCTTGTAAAGTTTCTGCAACTAACTGAGTCACATTGTCTAAATTTAAAGGTTGCAACACAACATTGTTAATAACTGTGCCAGTATTTTTAATTTCTTCTAGTTTTTGAATTAAAGGATGTGCTGCATTAACTTCATTATCTCTATATGCACCAATAAATAATAGATATTTGCTGTCAGTATCAGTTACAAGTAGTTGGATTAAATTTAATGTTGCTGAATCTGCCCATTGTAAATCATCTAAAAAGATAACTAAAGGGTGTTCTCTTTGGGTAAAAACTTGGATAAATTCTTTAAAAACTCGATTGAAGCGATTTTGTGATTCTGTTGCACCAATTTGGGCAACTTCTGGCTGTATACCAATAATTAATTCTACTTCTGGAATTACATCAGTAATAACTTTTCCATTTGTTCCTAAAACTGATAGTATTTTTTCACGCCATGTTTCTATTTTTTCATTATTCTCTGTCAGTAAATACCGCATTAAATAAGCAAAAGCTTGAATTAAGGAAGCATAAGGGATATTTCGCTTTAATTGGTCAAACTTACCAGAAATAAAGTAACCTTGTCTGCGAGTAATGGGTTTATTAACTTCGTTGACTAAAACTGATTTGCCAATACCTGAATAACCAGAAACTAGCATCATCTCACTAGCCCCAGATGTAATCCTTTCAAATGCTGCTAGCAGTTCATTAACTTGGTTTTCACGACCATATAATTTTTGAGGTATTAATAACTGGCTTAATATATCTAAACGACCTGGAAGAAAATCAGTAATTGTACCCTTAGTTTTTAATTGGTTAAGACATAATTCTAAGTCTGCTAATAATCCTGTAGCGCTTTGATATCTGTCTTCCGCATTTTTCGCCATCAACTTCAGCACAATTTCTGAGATGGCGTTAGGAATTGTTGGATTTAATAACTGTGGGTTAATCGGTTGAATAGCAATGTGGCTATAAACTAGTTCTAAAGGGTCTTGACTACAAAATGGTGTTTTATCGGTGAGCATTTCATATAAAGTTACACCAAGAGAATAAAAGTCGGTGCGATAATCGAGAATACGATTCATTCTCCCCGTTTGTTCGGGAGACATGTAGGCAAGTGTGCCTTCAACGCAGTTAGGATTATTAAATTGGGGATTTTCCTTATTGAGGCGGGAGGCTATACCAAAGTCAGTGAGTTTAACAATACCTGTTTGAGAGTTAATAATGATGTTACTAGGTTTGATATCTTTATGAATAATCTGGTGTTTATGCAAATAATCTAGAGCTTTAGTCAGTTGAATAGTAATATTTAAATCATTAATTAAGCCAAGTTTTTTTGTCTGGAGAATTTGGGCTAAAGATTGACCATCAAAGTCTTCTAACAACAGCCCCACACGGTTATCAAAGGTTTCTAGACTAATGGCTTTAACTATGTTGGGATGGTCTAAACCTTGCTGAATTTGATATTCATTTTTAAGGCGAGTAAAGGCTTCGAGGGTAGGATATTCATTTTTAAGCAACTTGAGGATAACTCGCTGTTGCGTCTTTGGTATTTGTGTTTGATAAATAATTGTTTGGATTCCTTCGTGGAGAGTCGAATTGATTTGATATCCAGCAGGATTTGGCATTGATTTTTGTCTACCAAGGTACAAAATTAGTATCACCCCCGTCCTATCGTGAAAGGGGTTCTAATTTAATTATTCCCAGTGGGAGAAAATTATTAACATTGCGATTCCATATCCAAGGGTTGTAAATTGAAAAGCGATTATTCCCTTGTAACGGAAAAGCTATTGTAACTTTTACGCCAACCGCAGATAAGGACATTTTTGTAAGAACCCCGATGCTTTATTGTGGGCATCAACGTTATGAGTATGTGCTGGGGTAGGTCGAATAATACCATCAAACAGGTCATTCAATCCGTAGGGAGTGAAAAATTGCCATTGGCCTTGTGCATCTAGTCGAACTCCGACAGCAGTAGCAGTGTGCAACCACTCTGCAACAGCATCTTCTGTATTAATGTAGTGTCTGCTACCAAGCCGCCAACGAGCAAAACTGGCTTGATTTTTAACATCAAACTCGTCATGAGGAAATTGTTCTGTGAGAGTCGCCTTTGCTGCTAGTTCTTGAGAACGATTTCCCTCTATATCAAAGAATGCAATATCAAAATCTTTAACAACTAACCCACAGTCATTGCCAAAAATCGAAGACCAAACTGTGTTTCGGACTGCACCACCAGCTAACCACCAGTTAGGTAGATTTAGTTGAGCGATCGCAGGTAATACTGTATCAATAGGTGTATCAGCTAAAATCATCTGTAGATGAGTGTTACTATTCATATCAAATCCCTGGGATTGTCAACTAGAAGGTCAAAATATTATCATTTATATCTCATTAAGTTTACGGTCTTTATAGACCTCCTGTGACACTTATCAGGTCAAGTGATAGTAACAAGATAAATTGAAAAATTGATTCATTCCTCTAGTTTTGATTAACAGACTACTAGGACAACCCCACAAGGGATTTATTTTTTGCAGGATGCAAATTAAAAGATTTTTAGCTTAAACATTGATATGAGTGTGACGGGTTTGCCAGATACAGCAGTTTTCATTTACATGAGGTACAAAGCTTACGGGTTTTGAGGCAGGAGGCAGGAGTTAGAAAGAAACTTTTTATGTTTGATGAATCAGTCCTGCTGTACCTCACTTACTTGCAATCTGCTGTATAGCTTAATTGCTTATTAAACTCGAAGAACCCCACCCCGCCAAAGCTATGCTTTGTCTCCCTTCCTCACTTGCGGGGAAAGGTTCTTTTTTATGGGTAATTTAGCGGACATGATATCAATCCTCAAGCATCTCTAAAAATTGTGCCTCGCTTAACTGTGCAATTCCCAAAGAGAGCGCTTTTTCTAATTTAGAACCGGCATCTTCTCCTACCACCAAATAATCTGTTTTTTTACTCACTGAATCGGTCACTTTTCCCCCAGCTTTTTGAATCAAAGCCTTTGCTTCATCTCGCTTTAAGGTTGGCAATGTCCCTGTGACGACAAACGTCTTACCTGCAAACTTTTGATTACCATCACCAACTGTTTTTGTTTCCTCTAGGGCGGTTAATTGCAATCCTTCTGCTTGCAAACATTCTATCAAAGTTTGGTTGGCATCAATCCGAAACCACTGGTACACAGATTGGGCAATTTCAGCACCAATACCATAAATTCCTTCAATATCTGATTGCTTTGCTGTCGCTAACTGTTCGACGGTGAAATATTTCTGAGTTAACAATTGGGCATTCACACTACCAACGTGACGGATGCCTAAACCATACAATACCCTTGACCAAGGTTGATTTTTTGATTGAGCGATCGCATCAATCAATTTCTCTGCTGACTTTTCCCCCATCCTTTCTAATGCACACAATCTCTCTCCTGTCAACTCATATAAATCAGCAACGGAATGCACTAAAACTTTATCAACAAGTTGATGCACCAGCTTTTCGCCTAAACCTTTAATATCCAAGGCATCACGACTTACCCAATGTTCAATAGAACCTTTGAGAATCGCCGCACAGGAAGCATTGACGCATCGAGTCACCGCCTCACCTGATTCTCGCACTACTGCTTGATTGCACACTGGGCAATGGGTAGGCATAACGAAGGGTTCAGTGTCAGCAGGACGGAGTTCTTTTAATACCCTCACAACCTCTGGAATGATTTCCCCAGCTTTGCGGACGATGACAGTATCGCCAATGCGGATATCTAATTGAGCAATGCGATCGCTATTATGTAAAGTGGCGCGAGAAACAGTTGTTCCCGCCAGTTGCACAGGGCGCATCTCGGCTAATGGCGTTAACGCCCCGGTTCGTCCGACATTTACAGCAATATTTTCTACACGAGTCGGCGCTTCTTCGGCGGGGTACTTTAATGCGATCGCCCAGCGAGGAAATTTCTGTGTAAACCCTAGCTGTTCTTGGAGTTTAAAAGAATTTAGCTTTACTACCACTCCATCAGTCATGTAGGGTAAATTCAGGCGTTCCGTATCCCAATATTCATAATATTTTGCGACTTCTGCGATCGAGGCACATAGTTTGTGATTGGAGTTCACTTGAAAACCCATCTTTTCTAACAACTCCAATGCTTCCCATTGGGTATTGGCAATACTGGTGTCATCTCTACCAGGAATATGCAGGGTATAGCCAAAGAAAGCTAACCGCCGTTTTGCGACAATGCGCGAGTCTAGTTGTCTAAGTGTACCTGCTGCGGCATTCCGGGGATTGGCGAATAATTGCTCCCCTGCTTTTTGCCTTTCCTCATTAATTTGTTTAAAAACTTCCAAAGGCAAAAACGCCTCGCCTCGCACTTCTACCCTTTCTAAAATTTCTAACCCTTCAAAATTCAAACGTAAGGGAATTGAGCGAATTGTCCGCACATTTTGGGTAATATCTTCACCCATGACCCCATCACCCCTAGTTGTCCCCCTAACTAGAATGCCATCTTGGTAGGTAAGAGCCAAAGCAGAGCCATCAATTTTCAGTTCAGTGACATATTCAACTGAATCTATTTTCGGTACTTGTCGCCGCCAACGCTGAACCCATCCTTGCAACTCGTCAATATTGAATGCATTCTCCAGACTGTACAGGGGGATATTATGCCGCACCGAGGTAAACTGCGTATGCTTAAGCTCACCCACGCGCTGAGTCGGACTATCGGGCGTTGTCAATTCTGGATATTGAATTTCTAGTTGTTGCAATTCTCGATATAGCTGGTCATAGACTGCATCTTCCATCATTGGAGAATCTAAGACGTAATAAGCATAGCTGGCTTGTTGCAATAACTGGCGCAATTCTTCTGTGCGCTTTACTTCCGGCTTAATCTGTGTCATTAGAATGATTACAAAATATCTAGCGAATAGAATTTAAAGATAATGAAGCCTGTTGCTTGGATAGCCGCAATTAACCCGTGAAAAATTAAGGCTTTCATGAATTAATCCTTTATATTATATTCTACCCAAATTGGATGTCTTGGTAAGCGATCGCCACAACAAGGGCAAGGAAGTATCGGATATCTTTCAGCAGCTTTCATTAGAGTAAACCGATCCTGATTTATCCCATCTCCACAATATAGACCCGTATCCATAGGATTAGCTGTTTTTCCTCGCCAATTGCAAAAACCACAGCTTAAAGTTTATAACTGAACTCTTTGAAAGCTTGATTCTATATTCTAGAAAAATATATGGCAGCCATCTCTTGAAATTTGATATCTTTCCAAGCCCTAAGTGAATTTCAGGATATTTTTGAGTTAACTCAAGCGCTGGTCAAAGCAAATCTAAAACAGCTAGTGGCATATCATCAATAAAGGGGTTGAATCGCAAAGTTTTCCATTCTTCTTGGCTGGGAAATAATATCTTTTGACCGTCAATATAAATGTGTTTTATACTAAGTTTATTTGAGTTCATGGTCTTGTATTGTGCCTTTCGTTCCCTATCGCTAGTATAAAATCATTTAAAACTACATAGTAGAATTACGTTAAAGCTATACAAATAAAAGTTCGGTATTCTGAATTCAGGAATTACCTGTAAATCTGGGGTATTCACAATTGTCAGCATTGCTAGCTGGGTGTTGCATAAAAAAATAAATGTAACCCTAGTTAGTCAGTGAAGCCCAAATTTACAGTTTTATTTTACTAATATGTTCATCCGCTCTTTAACATTTACTGCCTCTAGTGCTGTGTTACTTTCAACTTTAATCAGTTCCGCTTTTGCCGCTCCCATTAACCTTGCCAATAGTGTCAGCAATACCGAGACAAACACAAAGTTAATTGCTCAAAATGTCGCCCAGTTACAGAGAATTCCTGATGTCAGAAGACAAGCAGTAGCTAACGGACAAAACCGATATGCTGCTATTTGGGTGAAGTCTGGTGGTTCAGCTTGGGAAGCGCGACATGGATTGACCTCAGCCCAATATCAAGCAACTTTTGACAAATTGGTTGGTGAAGGATATCGGTTGGTTGATGTCAGTGGTTATGATGTTAACGGACAAGGGCGATACGCTGCTATTTGGGTGAAGTCTAGCGGCCCAGCTTGGGAGGCGCGACATGGATTGACCTCAGCCCAATATCAAGCGACTTTTGACAAACTAGTTGGTGAAGGATATCGATTAGTTCACGTTAGTGGTTATGATGTCAATGGACAAGACCGATATGCCGCTATTTGGGAAAAGTCTGACGGCCCAGCTTGGGAGGCGCGACACGGATTGACCTCAGCCCAGTATCAAGCTACTTTTGACAAACTAGTTGGCGAAGGATATCGGTTGGTTGATGTTAGTGGTTATGATGTCAATGGACAAGACCGATATGCTGCTATTTGGGTGAAGTCTGGCGGCCCAGCTTGGCAAGCACGACATGGATTGACCTCAGCCCAGTATCAAGCAACTTTTGACAAACTGGTTGGTGAAGGATATCGCTTAGTTGACGTAAGTGGTTACAATGTCAACGGACAAAACCGATATGCCGCTATTTGGGAAAAGTCTGGTGGTTCAGCTTGGCAAGCACGACATGGATTGACTTCAGCCCAGTATCAAGCAACTTTTGACAAACTGGTTGGTGAAGGATATCGATTAGTTGATGTCAGTGGCTATTAGTACAACATCTCCAATGATCATTGCATACCGAGGCGCGAGCGGCTATCGTCCAGAACATACTTTAGCTGCTTATGAATTAGTAATGCCTGCGGCGGGCTACGCCTACCCCGCATTTCTCACAAGCTTGAGGGGCAGAGGGGCAGAGGAGCAGAGGGGAAAGAAAAAACTTGGTATTCTCTCCCCTGCTCCCCTGCTCCCCTGCTCCCCTGCTCCCCTACTCCCCTGCACAAGGTTTTGAGAGATGTGGTGAGAAATCCGGGCTACGCACTCGGTGCTGATTATATTGAATCCCCTGAAACTGTCTTTAATTTTGTTAGCGTATCGTAAAGCCTACGGCATGGCTTCTCTACGAGAGGCTACGCCAACGCTTAGAGCGAGTCCGCGTTCGCTTTTTGCGTCTCGTAGAGAGCGTCATTTTTAATTTTGAATGTGTTAATCTCTTGTCTCCCTCCCCACTCTCTACGGGAGCAACGCGAAAAAGTGAGATCATCGTCCAATGAGCAGGGAGAGCAGGGGGAGTAAAGAGGCATTTTTAGTATTTTTTACTACCGAAACAGACTGCTTCTACACTTATTTCTTTCTCTTCCCCTGCCTCCCCTGCCTCCCCTGCCTCCCCTGCTTACCCATCTCACAAAATCGCATTGCTCCCCTCTCTACGGGGCTTTCGGCTGTTGCTCAAATGCCTTACTAGGCGGAATCTCTTCAAGAGGAATCAGCGCTTCAATTACCGACTTGACAATTGGTGCGGCGACAGTAGAACCATAAGCACTTTCTCCTTTTGGCTCATCCACCAGTGCAAACACTACATAGCGAGGAGATTCCACTGGTAAAATAGCCACGAAGCTGGTCATTCTAGCACCCTTGATGTAGCCGCCATTAGGACTAGCTTTTTGGGCAGTACCAGTTTTACCAGCAATGCGATATCCAGGAATTTGTGCCGCCTTACCACTGCCTTCATTAACAACAGTTTCCATCATTTCCACAACTTTTTGGGTTGTTGCGGCTGAGAAAATTTGGCGGGGGATGGTATGAGTGGGTGAATCATGCATCTGCCCTTTGCTATCAATCAGCCCTCGAACTACATGGGGTGTTACCAACTTCCCGCCATTGGCTAAAGCACCGTGCATTTGTACTAGCTGTAACGGTGTCATAGAGAAGCCTTGCCCAAAGGAAGTAGTAGCTGGTTCAATTGGCGAAGCGATAAATTCTTCTTGACTTTTGAGGCGACCGCCAACTTCAAAAGGTAAATCTGTATCAACTTTTTGTCCTAGCCCCAAGCGTTCTAGCCAGTTGTAGAAGATTGAAGGCTTTAAGCGTTGGATAATTTGCACCATGCCAATGTTGCTGGAATATTGTAAAATCTGAGCGATGCTGATTCGCCCATTCCCATTATTCATCGCATTTTTAATGGTGTAATTAGCTACTCGAATAGAACCGGAGTCATTAAACATATCATCTGGTTTGATGATGCCATTTTCGAGAGCGATCGCTACATTCAAAGGCTTAAAAGTCGATCCCGGTTCATAAAGATCCGCTACCGTCCAGTTTTTAAATAGTGAGATATTAGCTTTAGCGTATTCATTAGGGTTATAGGTAGGTTGAGAAACGAGGGCGAGTAAGGAACCATCCAACGCATCCATCACAATTACTGCCCCACGTTTAGCGTCAAACTTATCCATCTGTTGTTTGAGCGCCAGGCTAGCAATCCGTTGTAGACGGCTATCGATAGTGAGTTGCAGCCGCAAATCATCAAAGTGCAGAAAACCTTCAGGCGCACGATCGGGCATCACAGCCCCATTCCCAGAGCGACTGAGCCGCACCGTTTGCACAGGACGTTCTAACAACTTCTCTTGAGAATATTCCACACCTGCTTGACCACGACGGTCAACATTCACATAACCCACCACATCAGAAACTAAATCGTCTGGCGGATAAAATCGGGAGTATTTTTGAATTAACTCCAAGCCATTTAAGCGCAAAGAAGTCACGCGATCGATAACTTCTTCTGGTAAGGCTGGGGCAAGGATAATTCCACTTCTTTTGCTTTGAAAAGTTTTCACTAATTCAGCAGTATCTTTTGCCAATATTGGGGCAAGTTGCTCTGCCATCTCTTCATTAGACTTATCAAATAGCTTGGGATGAGCGTACAAAGTATATACAGGACGGTCAATTGCCAACAGATTACTATTGCGATCTACCACCGGACGACGGGGCATAAAAGGTCGCAAATTCACCATTTGCTGGTTTCGTGCTTGCTCTGTTAATTTTTGCCCCTTGACAATTTGCAGGTTATACAAGTTGATACCCAACCCTAACCCTGCTGCCATTAATGCGCCCCATACTATGAACAGTCGAGACTTGCTATTGGATGTTTGTTCTTGGATATTAGAGGCAAGTGTCTCTAACAACCCTCGTTTAGAACCTTTCTGTCGTTTTTGGAATGCCGGATTCCGAAACTTTCTGAATTTTGTTTTACTTGGTAATTTTTGCATTGCCTACTCAGTAGCAAATTGCTTTTTGGAGTCAAAAGTCCAAAGTTAAAGTTAGTTACTCCATAATTTCTAACTCCTAACTCCTAACTCTTAACCTTAATATCCCAGTGGCGAGAGCGTTTGCTGTTGCGTTTCCGAATTTGACGTTGTGTTAGACGATGCTGGCTTAGGAGTATGAGATACTGGAGGCAAGAAAATCATTCCTTGAGGAGTTGGTAACACCAGCCCTGCTGTTGGTTGTTCTGCTTCCTTAGCCATTTTGTTTTTCAGCGTGGCGTTGGTTGCCGTTAGTAGACGCTCATGACGTTGGAGGTTTTGCAGTCTGCGATATGACTTACTCCAAAGCTCTTGGGAATATACCGTCCATCCATAAACAGCAAGTGTCGATGCTACTAACAAAAACGCCAAAACTGTTGAATAACGATGAAAAGTATACAAGCGCAACAACCATAAAGGTGCTGCTCCCGAATTAGGCATGGTGGGAAGGCGAAGAAAATCTCCCCCTGAACTCTTTGGAGTCGCACTGGACTGCTGATTGAGATTTGGCATTTGTTGTCTACCCAACTCTTTCAACGATTTGGGCATAACTACCTTATTTGTGGAAGAAGCCGCTAAATTTTTCGAGGAATGCTGTTGTCTTTGAGAGGATGTGGGAGTAGCTTGGGTAGCTGGTGTAGAAGCGCTCCGTGCTGCTGACTCCACAGACCTAGAGCGTCGCCTACCTAAAGGAAAAATAGAATCTCGCCGGAACCAATTACCCCTTGTAGAAACAGCAGATTTACGAGCAACTACCATAAATTTTTTTAGTTTTTAGATGGAAAATACTGTACTTTAGATTGATTTTCTTGATTGGATGTTTTTGCTGAGGTTAAAATTACCTTCTGTGCAACAAGCACACATAACAGACTACACCCTTTTAAGTGTTCTGATAGGTAGCTGTACCAATGTTTGCAATCAGTGATTAGAAACTGGACAGCTTGCCCTTTAGGTATTGCACCTAAAGTATGGCAACGCGGGGCAGCAAGGTGCAATACTCCGTGAAAAAAATAAAATTTTTTGCTATGATAACTCGGTTTGCTAAAAAATTTGGTAATTTCCCTTTTGCTCTTGAGTTAAGAGAAACTAATCAGATGGTTGTATGATACGTAATCCGAAAAAGAATACCCCAAAAGATTGTTTTTTTTAGCATGTAATCATCACAGCATTAAAAAAAAGCAATAAATACGGTATCGTATTCAACAGGTGAAAAATTGTTCTAGCCACAATTGGTGAAAGAGGAGTTATGAAAACAAAAATCTTCGGTTTGGCTGTAATCTTAAGTCTAGCTACAATTCTCGGAGCTTGTGAAGGCGGTGGTGGTGATGCTGGTGGTGGTACTACTAGTACTCCAGCGGCTACAGGTGAACCAACTGATGCACCTCCTGCTGGAGCTAAACCTCCTGCTACTACACCTGCTACTCCCGCAGCTACTCCTACTGCTACTCCTAAATAAGGCATTTTAAGCTTTAGTTTAAATCATGCCCAAAACAGTTTAGTAACAACGCTCGTCACCATATAGGTTGAATTAATTAGGTTCATCTAGAAACCCGTATCTCCCTGTTGGTGGATCAGAGCCTAGAGTTTGCTCAAATATCAGCCTATTAGCTAAGTAGGGCAGCAAGTAAAGGACACTGGTGATGAGGATTACCCCCTCAACCAAGTGTCCGCCTGAAATTCTCGCCTGACCGAACCTTATTCCGAGTAAAAGGAAGTTTAATTCCGTAAATCTAAGCCATATTTAGCGTTTAGAATGGCTTAGACTCCTGAGTTTTGAGAGGACATAAATAATTATTGCGATCGCTGGCAATTGCTCAAGAGCATTCCCTGTAGTCTATTCTCTATTAAGAGAGACCTGGTCATGTTTCTTGATATTGCCAGATTTTTATTGGGAACATAGATTGGGCATGGGGAAAAAAGATTTTCATGCTGCGTTGTGAACGCAGTTCAAGAGATGGGGAGAGTTAAAGCGAGAAAAACGGTAAAATTTCTGGGTCTAGTTGCGATGGGAGCAAGTTTTTTTGTGTTGAGTGGCTATTGGGGATCATCAATAGTCATAGCATTACCCCCACCAGAGGATACACCAGAAGAAATATTACGGACACAGATTATCATAGAAGCGCGATCGCCAATTGATGGAAGATTCCTAACAGCTGCCGAATATATTCAATTACAAGCGCAGCTACAAAAAGTCCCACCACCAAAACTAGACCCCAAAATTCGCGAACAGATTTTCTTGCTTCGCCTACGTAAAACATTATTTCAGTTTTTCCCGTTTTTAAATTTTTGATAAATTAGTAATTACTCAAGGCTCAAAAGTCAAGATATTTCCCCAATTCCCCGTTCCCAATTCCCTGTTCCTAATGCCCCATACCCAAAATCTCATTCTGAGGTAGGATAACGGTGGCGACAAAATTGCAAATAAATGTAAAGAATATATATAGATATTAAAAAAGTAGATTTAGTCAATCACATTATTTCACGTAGGTAGCTTCATGTCCATGACCACGATCGCCCCTGAACAGGTTAACAGCATCGTTTGGAATCAGCACAACGATCCCTTTGAAATACTAGGTTCTCATCCCATACAACAAGACGGCAAAACTGTCTGGGCTGTGCGCGCCTACCTACCAAATGCAAGTGCAGTATGGGTCGTTCTTCCTGAACAACGCAAAGAATACCCAATGCAAGCAGTGCATCATCCCCACTTTTTTGAATGCACTATTGAAACCGCAGAACTGGCAAACTACCAGTTACGGATTAAGGAAGGGGAAAATGAGCGTGTAACTTATGACCCTTACGCCTTCCGCTCTCCCAACTTGACAGACTTTGATTTGCATTTGTTTAGTGAAGGGAACCATCACCGAATATACGAAAAATTGGGAGCGCACCCCACGGAAATAGGCGGTGTTAAAGGCGTTTATTTTGCAGTTTGGGCACCCAACGCCCGTAATGTTTCATTGCTTGGAGATTTCAACCTCTGGGATGGGCGGAAACACCAAATGCGTAAAGGCCCCACTGGAATTTGGGAGTTGTTTATTCCTGAAATCGGCGTGGGAGAGCATTACAAATATGAAATCAAAAATTTTGAAGGACACATTTACGAAAAATCTGATCCCTACGGTTTCCAGCAGGAAGTCCGCCCGAAAACTGCATCCATTGTCACTGATTTAGATGCTTACAGTTGGGATGACGAAGACTGGATGGAAAAGCGGCGGCGCACTGACCCCCTTACTCAGCCAGTTTCAGTCTACGAAGTGCATTTAGGCTCTTGGTTACACGGTTCAAGTGCCGAACCTGCTAAACTGCCAAATGGTGAAACTGAACCTGTAGTTGTCGTTTCTGGACTGAAGCCGGGCGCACGCTTCCTTACCTACCGGGAACTAGCCGAGCGACTTATTCCTTATGTCAAAGACTTGGGATACACCCATATAGAAATACTTCCCATTGCAGAGCATCCCTTTGATGGTTCTTGGGGTTATCAAGTAACTGGGTACTATGCCCCCACCTCCCGTTTTGGCAGTCCTGAAGATTTCATGTATTTTGTTGACCAATGTCACAAAAATGATCTAGGGATAATTGTAGATTGGGTTCCTGGCCACTTCCCCAAAGATGGACATGGTTTAGCTTTCTTTGATGGTAGCCATCTATACGAACACGCTGACCCCCGCAAAGGTGAACATAAAGGATGGGGTACTTTGGTGTTCAATTACGGTCGCCATGAAGTTTGTAATTTCCTAGCAGCAAATGCTCTCTTCTGGTTTGACAAGTACCACATTGACGGGGTTCGTGTCGATGCTGTTGCCTCGATGCTCTATAACGACTATTGCCGCGAACCAGGAGAATGGCTGCCCAACCAGTATGGCGGCAGAGAAAACTTAGAAGCGGCAGACTTTCTGCGTCAGGTAAATCACATTATCTTTAGCTATTTCCCCGGTGTTCTCTCAATTGCTGAAGAATCTACTTCTTGGCCAATGGTATCTTGGCCCACCTACACAGGCGGATTAGGCTTTAACTTGAAGTGGGATATGGGGTGGATGCACGATATGCTGGATTATTTCAGCATGGACCCCTGGTTTCGTCAGTTCCACCAAAACAATATTACCTTTAGTATGTGGTACAACCACACTGAGAACTTCATGCTGGCCCTGTCTCACGATGAAGTGGTTCATGGCAAGAGCAATATCATCGGCAAAATGCCGGGGGATACATGGCAGAAGTTAGCTAATGTGCGTTGTTTATTTACCTATATGTTTGCTCACCCAGGCAAGAAAACCATGTTTATGAGCATGGAGTTTGGGCAGTGGAGTGAGTGGAATGATTGGACAGATTTGCAATGGTATTTATTGCAGCATGAAGCCCACCAACAGTTAAAAACGTTTTTCCAGGAATTGAACCATCTCTACCGTTCTGAACCAACTTTGTACACTCAGGATTTTGCTGAACCTGGGTTTGAGTGGATTGACTGTAGCGACAACCGTCATAGTGTAGTTTCTTTCATGCGACGTGACAAGGATTCGGATGATTTTGCGATCGTGGTTTGCAATTTTACGCCGCAACCCCATTCTCACTATCGCATCGGTGTACCGCAAAAGGGATTTTATACTGAGTTATTCAATAGTGATGCGCGTCAGTATGGCGGCAGCAATATGGGCAACTTAGGTGGTAAGTGGACGGATGATTGGCCTTTGCACAGTCGTCCCTATTCGCTGGATTTGTGTTTGCCACCTTTAGGGGTGTTGATTCTCAAGTTGGATAAGAAGAAGACTGCTGAGGTAATTGGATAATATTTGTTGGGTGGGCGATGCCCACCCAACAAATATTGTATAGAGTAAGGAGAATTATTTGAGGTGCACCGATTTAGAGCCTATTTATAAAGTAAATAAAAAGTTAGGGTATGTTAACGGCTGTGTATGAATTTGAGGGTTTGAGAAAGTCTAATTCAGCCGTAACCAACCTTATTTTCAGGTGCGTTAAAGCAGCGCGTAACGCACCCTACAATTTAAGGTTTACTTTATAAATGGTTTCTTAGCGATCGCGTATTGGGCCATAAAGGTAATCTACCTTATTTTGGTCTTAACAGAGAAGTACTGCAAAGCGTCTAATTACTACTTTTAGTATTTGCTAACTTCCAAGTAATTTCACAGACAGATGGTCTTATGCAATGAAGGTGTTCCAGCCGTTGCGCTAAAACATTGGAAGTCTGGAATTATATCAAACTAAGTCTGCATAGGCAGTTTTTGTTTGTATAGTGGCGATTTATATCTAAATAATCGCCGGGTATTTTTTCCTCTCGATTTATCTGCTGTCATTAGTGGGCGGAATAAATCTAAATTTGCTTGACTGTTTTATCCGTATTGCAATTTTTGCAAAACATACGTCAAAGTACAATACAGTTTTCTGTAATATTGCGTACAAACCAGTATAAAAAGTAAGTGAATAATGACCACATAATTAATCACATCCTTTCAATTGAAAGGATGTGATTAACTATGTCTGCTTAATGCTACGGGTTTTTACTTAGTGTTGTTGTTTTAATGCTGTAGAAATGTAAGGGTTATTTGGCTGGGTTCCAAGTGCCGTGGAAGCTGTGGGGAATGACGGTAGGTAATCCTAGTTTGCAAACGGGTTCGGCATCCAGGCGATCGCTATCAAATACCCAAACTTCGCTACGATGAGAATTACCATCGTAGACAACCGTTAGAACCCAACTTTGCTCGGTGTTTTGGGTGTCTTGGGCGTGGATGGGTTCTGAAGGATAACGGTTCTCTCCAAAGTCTGCTTCGGTGAGAGTTTCGGTTTTGTGGTCGAAACGAGCGATCGCATTTAAGATTTCTTGGCTAATATCTGTTTCTGAGCGGAATGTTGACATATATGTGTATCGAGAAGCTAGCCCCACGTTTAGCTGTGGTACATTAGGAAATTCACAATGTCGGTTTGATAGTTGCTGAATTGACATAACTTTGCCAGTTTGGGGATGCAGATGAACTTGCGTTAGTGTACTTTTAGCTGGGGTGTGAGTCTCACCTGTAGCTACTTCCTTGAGATATTGGTTAGTTTGAAAATCTTCATAACGGGCAATATCCACAATCACTGAACCGCTAGCATCTACATAACCATTGGAAAAATGCCATTGGAACCAAGGTTCGGTTTCTCCACGACTGACTACAGATAAAGTTTCCCGATCAATAACTAAAATCTGAGTTCCTAGTTTAGGTTGCCACTTTAGAGAATCACTATAGCTGCTTATCCCTATTAGCAAGGGTAAGATATTCAACCGCACTGGCGGAATGAAAAATACAATGTACTGTCCTGCTAAAACAAAATCATGCACCAATGGTATACTATCTAACTCGTATGCGGCTTGTTGGATAATCCGCCCAGTGGAATCGCTTTTGTAAATATTCAGCGTCGCATCTTTTTTAGGACTGATGCCAAAGTTAAAAATCTCCCCTGTTTGCTCGTCACGCTTACAATGTGCGGAATAGTTTAATCCTTTAGTTAACCCCCCTAAATCATCTTCGCCCCAAGTTTCTAAAGTTTGTAAATCGAGGGCGTGGGGTTTACCACCTTCCCACAGTGCCAAAAGTTTATCTGGAAGTACTAGCACTGAAGTGTTGGCAGCATTCTTGATCGGCTTTTGCCATTGATTCCAAATTGGCCCTGGTGCAGTCATCCCATAATTGCCGTAGACTAGTTTACCCTCTGCTGCTTCTTCTTGATAGCCAGAGGTTTGCACGTAGCGATAAACCCCGGTTGCGACTGCATCGGTAAAATTTACAGCTAGAATTGCCCCATCTCCATCAAACCAGTGTCCCATGTGAATACCACCGCGTTCTAGCCGTGCGGGGCCATTGCGATAAAGTGTGCCACGCAAGCCATCTGGGATTTTGCCAGAAATAATTGGCAGTTGCGTAGAGGGAAATTCTTTTGCTGGTTCTCCGTTAGCGTTCGCGCAGCGTTCCGCAGGAAAGCTCACCGTTGGCGTAGTCTCTCGTAGAGAAGGTATTGCACCTGCCCAGGCTTTTGTTGTTGACTTTGTAGTGATAGTATGCATTTCAAGTGTGGTTTGATAAATTATCGATGTACATACCTGCATTCTTACATTTTCATTTATTACTCCTTAACTGAGGTAGCTCATAGTAACCAATAGGAATAATCACTAAAGTGAAGTCAATGAATATTCCAAGTGGTTGAAAAACTATGGTTAGCCAACAAACAATAGATATCGTCAAATCTACAGCACCTGTTTTGAAAAAGAACGGTGAGCAAATCACAACTCGGATGTATGAAATTATGTTTCAAAATCATCCAGAGGTTAGAGAACAATTTAGTATGGCGGCTCAAGCAGATGGTTCTCAGCCCGCGAGATTAGCTACAGCAGTTTATAGCTATGCCAATCAAATTAATAATTTGCCTGCTTTAAAGTCGATGGTAGAGAAGATTGTCCATCGTCATGTGCAGACTCATGTTACACCAGAGCAATATCCGATTGTCGGGGAAAGTTTACTGCAAGCGATGAAAGATGTTTTGGGAGAAACTGCTACTGAAGAAGTGATGGCGGCTTGGAGTGAAGCTTATCAGGCATTGTCAGAAGTATTCATTCACAGAGAAGATGAGATATACATGGGTGAAGAGAGAAAACAACAGCTTATCCATTCATAACGACAGAATTTAGTACAGCATTTCATTAATTAATTTGGCAATATTCTACAATACTAATGCATTGGCTTGCATTGTTAATGTGTCAGCTTGCATTGTTAATGCGTCGGCTTACATTGTTAATGCGTCGGCTTACATTGTTAATGCGTTGGCTTGCATTGTTAATGCATCGGCTTGCATTAAAAAGGCTACGCTTTTACGCAAAACTATACTCGAACTCTTAGAGGATGTTTGAAAAATCTTCTTGTCTGTATTAAAAGTTCTAGATCCCCCTAAATCCCCCTTAAAAAGGGGGACTTTAAGAGACTTTTGCCCCCCTTAGTAAGCTATCCATTATAAACATCTTTCTTAATACAAAATTTGACAAAAGTCAGCAGTTATGGGGAGGAGGATGAAGGAAAAAAATC
>NZ_JBALDK010000183.1:0-2720 GCF_036917455.1 Nostoc sp.
CTTTGGCTATGCTTTAGGATCTTCGTTTACAACATACACAATTTCTGGTTTTTGTCAAAGCTTTTGTTAAGAAAGATGTTTATAATGGATAGCTTCAAAAGGGGGGGACTGGAATCAAAGTCCCCCTTCAAAAGGGGGATTTAGGGGGATCTAGAATTTTTGATACCGACAAGAGGACTTTATCCCGGATTTCTCACCACATGTCGATTAAGCCTGCGCTTGAGCAGGGGAGCAGGGGAGCAGGGGAGCAGAGGAGAGTTCAAATACCAAGTTCTTTCCCCTCTGCCCCTCCTTCGCCTCAAGCTTGTGAGAAATGCGAGTATTAGTTTTTTCTTCCCCTGCCTCCCCTGCCTCCCCTGCCCCTCTGCCCCTCTGCCCATCCTTCCCCTCAAGCTTGTGAGAAATGCGGGTTTATACCCCGTGTTCTAGCAGGTTGAGAATCTTCCTCACTAACTCCTCTGGTTCTAATGGCTTGGTAATATGAGCTTGAAACCCAGCAGTTAAGGCTTTTTGCTGGTCAATATCTGTGGCATAACCGGTAAGTGCGATCGCCGGAATCGTTCCTCCCTGATTCGGTGGGCGCAAACGAATCTGCTGAATCAGCATGTAGCCATCCATATCAACCATACCTATATCACTCACAATTACATCAGGAATGAAACTATCAAGTACTTGCAATGCTTCTAGCCCAGATGCTACGACTGTCACTTTTGCGCCATTTTGTTCTAATAAAAATGCTTCAAACTTGCGTGAAGACTTATCATCATCCACGAGCAAAATTCGCAGGTTGCTTAAGGGAGTCTGGCCGCTTAATGTTTCAACCTTGGCTGGCTCAGGTACAATTAGTTCTGACCGATTCAATATGGGTATTTGAACTATAAAGGTTGCGCCCTGATTCTCACCCAAGCTTTCTGCCTTGACTGTGCCACCATGCAGTTCGACAATTTGGTGGACGATCGCTAGCCCCAAACCCAAGCCACCAAATCTGCGTGTCGTTGAGCTATCCTCTTGCTGGAAATACTCAAACACATGTGGGAGAAATTCCGGTTGAATACCAATGCCTGTATCGATCACCCGGATCTGAGCTTGCCCTGCAATTTGCCTTAATTCAATGATTACTTGTCCGTCATCTGGTGTAAATTTGACGGCATTGGTAAGCAAGTTCCACACCACTTGCTGCAAGCGGGCAGCGTCACCAGAGATAGGTGCAGTCAGTTGAAGATCGATCTGTAAGTTAATATTTTTTGCTTCTGCTGCTAAACGCACCGTTTCTAGGGCAGCAGAAATGATAGAGATTAAATTAAGGGGAGCCACCTTTACGGACAGCTTGCCCTGCATAATTCGCGAAACGTCGAGTAAGTCTTCAATTAATTGTGATTGCAGTTTGGCGTTGCGCTCAATTGTTAGTAGTGCTTCGCGTTGACGGGCGGCGTTGAGCTTGCCTCTTTGCAGCAGTTGTGACCAGCCCAAGATCGGGTTGAGGGGCGATCGCAATTCATGAGACAGCACTGCTAAGAACTCGTCTTTAATTTGGTTGGCTCGTTGCAATTGTTCTGCATGTTCCTGAATCGAGACAATTAGGTTGGCTCGGTCGAGGGCGATCGCAATCTGCTCAGAAATCAATTGCAGCAAATCGATTTCTTCTGAGGTAAAGCAAGTGCGAGTACGGCTACCAAAGCAGATGGTTCCCAATAATCGTTCTTGGATAATTAACGGTTGACCGACATAAGTCGTGCCACCCAAATCACGGACAGTGTGGGCACGAGGATCAGTGGCAACTTGGGCGCTATCGAGAACGATTTGCTGGCGTTCTTGAGCCACCAATCCACAAAGGTCTTCACCGAACTCAAGCCACTCGATCGCCTCTATGATCTCTTGAGTAATGCCCTGATGGTTTTTCAAATGTAGGATGAGGCGGTTGTCTTTTGACTCGACAATGTAGTTGTAGTAAAAGTCTAATTCTAGCTGGGGTGCGAGTTTGCCAAATAGGTTGTGCATTAGCGTCATCGGTTGCTCGACCTCCAGCAGATCGCTGGTGATGTCATAGAGCAACCGCAAGCGTTCATCGGCTTGCTTCTGTGAGGTGACATCGCGCATGATTTTGATAAATCCTTGCACCTCCTCGGCTTCATCGCGTAAGGGCATCACAAAGCCACTACCCCAAAAGCGACTACCGTCCTTTCGGATATGCCAGCACTCATTTTCTGCCTGTCCTTGAGTTTGGGCGGTCTGGAATTCCCTGCCAACGCGGTCTTTTTGGTTGTCTTCAAGGCAATAAAGGCTGTGACAGTCACAGCCAATCATTTCTGCTTCTGAATACTTGAACAAGTCTTCGGCACCAGCACTCCAACTGGTGACTATAGCGTTGAGATCAACGGTTAAAATGGCATATTCTTTTGCACTTGCCACCATTAACCGAAGGCGAGCTTCACTTTGTTTGAGGGCAATTTCCATTTGTTTGCGAGCGGTAATGTCGTAAGACATTGCCAGCACAGCATCAACTTCACCGCGATCGTTGCGTAAGGGTGTGCCATGAGAGCTATAGTAGCGACCGTGGCTGTTGTGTTCTAAGCTAAACGATTCGCCATTAACAGTAAACCAAAAAGTTTTTCTCCAAAGAGCGATTGCTGAAATACTTATATGTTTTAATACTTTATAACACCTAATTCTCTAATCAGTAGACATAGTAAAGATAAGGATTACTTATAGCTAGCTGATTG
>NZ_JBALDK010000184.1:0-34620 GCF_036917455.1 Nostoc sp.
TGTCTAAAAATTCCTAAAAAAGCGCATCGGGATGGCAACTAAATTTCAGTTAGTTTAATGCCGCAATAAATGCTCTCAACTTGGATTAAAACGCCAAACAAGCTTAATTTTAAAGATTTTTTAAACATAAAATTTTTTATTAGTCTAATATCATTGTGCAATATTTTGTTCAAAAAATATGTTTTGATAGATATATTTTACGGGTATATAAAATGAGTTATATAATTTTAAATAAGCATATATTTAGAGATATAGTCCGCTTGGGGTAAGTCTAAAATCTTTTGTCAAAGTCAGTTGTTTAAGGTAGACGCTTCGGCTTGCCGCAGGCTACCACAGAGGCGCAGAGAACACTGAGAAAAGAAAAAATGCTTAACTGTATTGAGATATAGTCTTATTTAATTAGTTATGAAAAACGAGATCCCCGACAAGTTTTAAGAAGTCGGGGATCCGAGTGTTAGATAATAATTCTGAACAGTAGAGATGCAAAATTACTTGTCGCTACTATTTTTCATAGCTTTATTTCTTAATCTGATCCAGAGCTAAATTCAGCTTCAACACATTCACTCCAGGTTCGCCGAAGATGCCGAGAAAGCGACTGTCGGTGTTTTGAGCAATCAAAGTTTCCAGTTGGTTTGGCTGAAATCCTCGCGTCTTTGCTACTCGTGCAATTTGCGCGATCGCAGCTTCGGGAGTAATGTGGGGGTCAAGGCTGGAGCCAGAGGTGTAGACTAAATCGCCAGTCGGCTGTACACCTGCTGTTTTCAGACGAGTCAAATCGCCTTCAATTTTTTTGCTGGGGTCTGGGTCATCTTTACCTTTGATGCGTTCCAGCAATGCAGGATTACTGGGAGCCAAGTTACTAGCGCCAGAAACCCCAGTTTTCAAAACTCCCGCATCATCTTTTTTTGGGTCGGCTGTGCTGTAGCTCGTGGTACTGGGACGACTGTTAAAATAGCGATCGCTAGTAAAAGGTTGACCAATTAAAGCAGAACCCACAACTTGACCTGCATTATTTTTCAGTAGACTTCCATTTGCCTGAAACGGAAACACAATCTGCCCAATAGCAATCATCGCAAAAGGATAAATAATCGCTCCAATAACCCAGAGTACCAGGGTAGAACGAACTGCTCTACTAGCTTCACGTGCAAAACTCATTAGAATTTCTCCGGTACAAACATTACAAAAAATAAATAGATAGAAAGCCCTAGCGTCACCAGTCCTAATAGTCCCAATCCCCAAGATTGACTGCGGGAAAGTTCTTCACCTGTAGCTGCATAGACTAGAGGTGCAACCACTAGGTTGAAACACATCGCCAGGAACAAATACAGTGGCAGTTTTTGTCTACGCCATTGACACCAGATATCAGTTATTTCTTCAAGTACTTGTGATGCAAGGATAGTGCGGCGGATACGAACAGGTTTCATAGTAAATTAAGACAAAGGTAAGATAATATCTATCAATTTGATAGCAATAAAGGGAGCAACGATGCCACCAAGTCCATAGATGAAGATGTTGCGGCGTAGCAGTTGATCTGCCGTTAAAGGTAAGAATTTCACCCCTTTGAGTGCTAGCGGAATGAGTGCCGGAATAATCAAGGCGTTGTAAATCAGCGCTGAGACGATCGCAGATTGGGCACTTTTTAATCCCATAATATTCAGTGCGCCAATTCCAGCAGCCGCAAAGATAGTCGGAATGATTGCAAAATACTTGGCAATATCGTTAGCGATGGAGAATGTTGTCAAGGCTCCACGGGTAATTAGCAACTGTTTACCTATAGTTACTAAGTCAATTAACTTCGTGGGGTCAGAGTCCAAATCCACCATATTAGCAGCTTCTTTGGCAGCTTGTGTCCCAGAGTTCATTGCCACACCGACGTTTGCTTGAGCCAAAGCAGGTGCATCGTTAGTACCATCCCCGGTCATTGCCACCAGTTTACCCTGAGATTGTTCGGAGCGAATCACCTCAATTTTGTCTTCTGGAGTCGCTTCGGCAATGAAATCATCCACCCCAGCTTCTTCAGCAATTACCGAAGCAGTAATGCGGTTGTCACCTGTGAGCATGACGGTGCGAACACCCATGCGGCGGAGTTGGTCAAATCGTTCCCGCAGACCGGGTTTCACAATATCTTTGAGGTAAATGACACCATAAATTTTGTCATCTTGGCAAACAGCTAAAGGTGTACCGCCTAACCGGGAAACTCGCTCATAAGCTGCATCTATATCATCAGGAACGTTACCACCACGAGAACGCACAAATCCTTTAATGGCATCCACTGCTCCTTTGCGGATTTGTTTGCCATCGGCTAGATTTGTGCCACTCATCCGAGTTTTCGCCGAAAATTCCACACCTTCGGCTTTGTCGAGATTAAAATCGACCGCAACCTGAGACTTTTCTGCTAAAACTACAATTGACTTGCCTTCTGGTGTTTCGTCAAACAAGCTAGCAGCTAGGGAAACTCGTGCTACATCTTCTAGTGAGTGATTATCTAGAGGAATAAACTCATCAGCCATCCGATTTCCCAAGGTGATCGTGCCTGTCTTATCTAGCACTAAGGTGTTGATGTCGCCGCAGGCTTCTACTGCTCGACCGGAGGTAGCGATGACGTTGAATTGGGCAACCCTGTCCATCCCTGCAATACCGATCGCACTGAGTAAACCACCGATAGTTGTAGGAATTAAAGCTACTAGTAGGGAGATGAGAATGGCAACGCTACCACCAGTACGTAAACTGTTTCCCGCTTCCGGGCCAAAGGCTGTGCTGATAAAGTTGGCGATGTAGCTAACAAATGGCGGCATAGTTGCCACTACAATCAAGAACACCTGAGTTAACACTGCCAACAATACCGTCAAAGCAATCTCATTGGGAGTCTTGGTACGTTGTGCCCCTTCTACCAGGGCAATCATGCGATCGATAAAGCCTTGACCAGGATCGGCACTAATGCGGATTGTCAACTCATCTGAGAGGAGGCGTGTACCACCTGTAACCGAACTGGCAATATCCGTACCTGGTTGCTTCAATACAGGGGCAGATTCCCCAGTGATGGCCGACTCATCCACTGAGCCAATGCCTTTAATTACATCCCCATCGGCGGGAATCATATTATTTGCAACCACCTTAACCAAATCGCCCCGTCGCAGTTCCGTAGAATTGACTTGTTGTACGGAACCATCAGGGAGGATTTTATTAGCGATCGTATCCGATCGCGTCGATCGCAGTGAATCAGCTTGTGCTTTACCGCGCCCTTCAGCTACGGCTTCGGCAAAGTTGGCAAAAACGAGGGTGAAAAAGAGAATGAAGGTAATCAACCCATTTAACAAGCGTTGTTGGTTGATATCTGCCTGGATTGTGCCAAAAAGATTTGGGTTAAGGGTTACTAAAAAGGTGACAATTGTCCCCACCCAAACAACAAACATAACTGGATTTTTGACAGTAATTCGAGGATCGAGCTTGACAAATGACTCACGAATTGCTCTTTGATAAAGTCCCCGCATATCTGTCTTGGGGGTGTGCTTGCGCGAGTCACGAGTACCAGATGGAATACGGGATGAGGGAGAATCAGTAGTGATTGGCATATATTAAATTTTGAGCATGAGTCTTTGAGGTGGATTAACGGAGTTCAGAGGTGGATGAACAACTTTCTAATTACCCTTGTTCCCTCGCCCCTCCCCTCTCCTTATCTAGCCAATACCTTTGGCGATAAAAAAGGCTTCAGCTATGGGGCCTAATGCCAGCACTGGGAAGAATGTAAGTGCGCCCAAGATTAAAATTACGCCTGCGGTAACGCCTGTAAATAGTCCGGTGTCGGTTCGCAATGTACCAGTGGTGTAGGGAACAGCTTGCTTGCGAGACATACTATCTGCTAATAACAGCAAACCTAAAATTGGGATATAGCGTCCAGCTAGTAAACTAAAGCAGGTACTCAAGTTCCACCACAAAGCGGTTGCAGTTGTTTTTGTCCCTGTAGCGATCGCTAACGGAGAAGGTTGTGAATCGCCTAAACCTTCAAAACCAGAACCGTTGTTCGCAGCAGCTGAGGCATATTCGTAAATCACCTGAGAAAAGCCATGAAACCCAGGATTACTAATCCCTGCCAATTGGTCAGGAAAAGCTAAGGCGATTCCCCCCGGAATTAAAATAGCAATGGGGTGAACTAGCAAAATCAAGAAGCTAGCAAGTACGACTTCCCGCTTTTCAATCTTGCGTCCCAGAAATTCTGGCGTGCGTCCCACCATCAAACCTGTTACAAATACCGCCAGAATGCTATAGGCAAACAAGTAAGCTGTTCCTGTACCCTGTCCACCCCACATGATTTGCAAGAACATATTAGAGAGAAAAATAAAACCACCTGCGGGCATGAATGAGTCATGGAAACTGTTGACTGCGCCGCACATGGTTCCGGTTGTACTTACCGCAAATAATATCGATTGTGCCCAACCAAACCTGACTTCTTTACCCTCTAGATTCGGTTGCTGACTGCCCAAAAGCGTGTTTACAGACGGATTGCCGTTGTATTCCCCAATGGCAGTGACGACCAGAAATCCGAGAAAAATTACACCGACCATACCGTAGAGTAACCACGCTTGTTTGGTGTTATTGGCAAACAAACCATAAGTGTAGATTAGGGATGTGGGAATGGAAAGCATTGCCACGATCTGAATTAAATTCGTAAATGCGCTGGGATTTTCAAAGGGGTGTGCCGAGTTGATAGCGAAAAAGCCACCGCCGTTTTCTCCTAATTGCTTGATAATTTCAAAATGGGCAACAGGTCCGCGAGCGATCGCCTGACTAATATTCGGATCTTCCAAGGTAGGAAATACAGCTACACCCGCCAGGGTTTCGGGAACGCCAGCAGCTATCATCACAATCCCGCCCACAATACAAATAGGCAGTAAAATTCGGGTAATCGAGCGAATTAGGTCTACATAAAAGTTGCCTAAGGATCTACCCGTCAATCCCCGAATAAAACCAATTCCCACCGCCAAACCAGTGCCAGCAGATGTGAACATGTGATAACCCAGTCCCCACATTTGGCTGGCATAGCTCAGGTAGGTTTCACCAGAATAATGCTGCTGGTTGGTATTAGTAATAAATGAAATGGTAGTATGCAGCGTTGTATCCCAAGTTGGGGCATTTATTCCGGTAGGATTGAGGGGCAACCATCCCTGATTCATAATGATAAAGAAAAGCAGCAACCCCATTACTACGTTGCTGTAGACGATTGCCCGCCCATACTGCCAGCCCGTCATATTTTCTTTGCCTGTAACGCCAATCAAGGCGTAAAGCAGCCGCTCAACCGGATTCAAAACTGGGTCGAGAAAAGTCCTTTCTTCTAAGTAGATATGCGCCATATAGCGCCCAAAAAATGGAGTGATTGCTACTATAATTAGTAGCGTTAGTACAATTTGAATCCATCCTTGTAGCATTGAATTATTTAAACTCCGACATGAATAAATTTTAGAGGGATATCAGATATTTCCTTGGGATGAATCAGAAAAAATAATGAATTATATTGACATTATTATTAGCTAACCTATAACTATGTCCTTTCTCAATCAATCATCGAGCTTTTTGTTAGAGAATACAAGGTATAAATTAATATTTAAACTAGGCTATGCAAGAAATATATTTGTCTATATAGATAAGTCTTCAGAGCGTTTATCTTGATATATATCTGCAAATATAGAAAGACATATAAATCATTCGTAAAAAGTTAAACCCCCAACTTCTTAAAGAAGTCGGGGGTTTCACAAATCAGATAAGATTGCTAAAGAGTGAGGAGTTATGAGTCTAATTCATATAGCAAACGCTTTGGTGGTTAAGACATCAACAAACGATGAAACTTAGACACAAAAAGACTTTTCACCCAGTCCCCAGTCCCCAGTCCCCAATCCCCAGTCCCTTGCTATAACTCATAACTGATTTTGGCGACAAATCCCAAATGCGGAAGTGTAGGCGTGTAAGAAGGTTCTGCCACCAACAGGGCCGATTTCACCACCACAGAAAAAGCCGCCTACAGGAATATCGTTAAGGTAGCGGCAAAATAGTTCAGAATCAAAGTTGGGTTTACCATAAAGTCCTTCACCTCGCCCTAGACAGGCAAACATTAAGGCGGCTACGGCAGAGGGTTCAGATTCTCGTTGAGTTTGATAACTTTGGAGGAGTAATTCTAGGTCTTCAGCAGAGGCTTGGGCATCGCGCAGGTGGAATTGCAGCCTTTGACCAGGACGGACGCGATCGCCAATTGCGATCGCCCCAGCTGTTGGATCGACCCCAAGAATACCACGAATTAAAAAGTCTCCCTGTTGCAAAGCCAGCTTAAACTCATCCATCGCCACGCCAACAAACAGAGAGTGCTGTGCTAAAGTCCGTTCGTGTTCGCTGAGACCGGCAATCAAATCTCGCAACACCACTAGGGGTACTTGCTCATCTAATTCTAAAATGATGTTGCGATCGGCTTTTGTAACTTGCAATGGCTTACCAATCGGTCGGCATCCTTGGGCGACAATCGTTTCCAAAACAATATTGCCAGTCAAAGCTATCCCAACAGTGCCCTCACGATACAGGCTTTTGCATTCCTCGCCATCAGTCTCATTACAAAAAAGGGCAACACGACCACCCATACCTCCACCACTCGCCTGTCCTCCCACAATTACCGATCCTGGATAAGCAAAATCCAGTCCCTGCAATAAATCGTTGATTCCAGAGGCGAAAGAACTAGACAGTAAAATAAACTGGGGTGTCGGTGATGCTGGCACACCAATCAAATCAACCCAAGCATCTGGAGAACTATCTAAATCAGGTAATTCTTCAGCAACAACATGAAAAACTTGAATCTTCACCCCTGGAAGATGTGCTAAAGTCAAGCTAATAGCTGGTTCAGCTTCCAGTTCTTGGGTTTCTCCGCCAACTGTCGTCCCAATTACACCTCCACCGCTACAGCCAATTAGTACAGGTACAGAAAGTTTCTCAGCTAACAAGGGTAATAATCGGGAATACTCACTCGCAAAAGCAGACGAAATGAATACCAGTCCTAGATCCGCAGGTGCTGTCAATGATGAGACAGCTCGTTCCACCACATCTGTAACGGCGGCTTCTAAAGAATGACGGGTTGATAGGGCGTTTGCCCACTGCATTTGGTCTGCCATGAGTTTTGAGCTTCTTTCTCTTTTTAGGCTAGTAGGTTTTGATCTTTTATTTCGGGAAGAATTGCATCCTACAAGAATTAGTGCCAGCCTTTTGTCTCCTCCATCCCAAGAAGCTGGGGTTGTCGTTCCCTATCTAGATGCATCTAAATATATTGTATGATTGTTTATCTATGGTACTAATTCCACAAAATCTTAAAAAATAAAGATGAATGCATTATAGATGCGGCAGTTTACTGTATTGGTTATAAATCAATAGGCTAAAGTACTAACTTATGAACTGAATGGTTAGAATAGTTAGTAATCAAGCTAAAATCTGCCATTCCTGAACTTTTTCTATACTAGTATTAACAACACACAACGAGACTAAAGCGATGACTAACATCCAAGAAACAACAAAGGGCGGCATCCAAGACCAAATCCAAGAAGAAGTAGAACAAGCGCGTACTGTCTGTGACATTAGTGGTAGTAACTCACCAGAGTGTGCTGCTGCTTGGGATGCAGTAGAAGAATTGCAAGCTGAAGCTTCCCACAAGCGCCAAAGCAAGCCAAAAAATTCTCTAGAACAGTATTGTGATGACAACCCAGATGCAATTGAATGCCGGGTTTATGACGACTAGAAATTTAAATTAGGTAAATTTTCTATTCGTTTGTCACCAAGAAACCAAGGTTTACTTACTGAGATTTCGCACTTTTACGCTACTTCTCCCTAAAACCGTACTCTCCCTCTTTCATAATTTTCTCCAACGGGCAAAAAATTGATGAAATATCTGGAGTTATGGATGTATCAGGGTTAAAATTTGAGAATTTTTATCTTGAAAAACAAACCTTTACATCCAAGAAAATTGGGGTTTTGTCCGCGAGGATCAAGTATATAGCTGCTGGGTAGATTTTTAATAGACTCCCTGATGCTACTACAAGTAGGTGCAAAATTTAAGTTGAGGAGCTTTGAGTTTCTTATTTTTTGCCAAATAGAGAGATTTAGGAAAGTAAATTAAACAATTTACCATGTAATAGCTTTTCCAAAAATCTTTGCAACAAATGAGTTGGCTGTAGGGGCGTACATCTGTATGCCCCTACAAACGTGTTTATAGCATAAATTGTGTGAAATGGTATAAGTATGGGTAGCCACTTGCTTCTAGCAAGAGATTAGAGCGCAGTCTTGAGGCTAGATTTTGTGCTTTGATTAAACTGTTTGTAATATAGATAGACTACTAGTTAGCTAATAGCTTACAGGTTTGTCAGTTATAGATACTTGCTTTTAGTTTAAATTGTTTTATTTATCGTTTGAGAAAAAATATGGACTATAACGTTTGGTTTCGCCCTTTCGTCTGGATTGATTACCGACTAGCAGTATTATTTCTGGTAATTATCCCGCTAATTCTTCTAATTTGGGCATTTGTGCAAAAAGTAGAAGGTATACAACGCTTATTGACCATATACTGGCGAATATCAAGCTTGGTGGCAATCACGATTTACTTAATGATTGCCCAGTATCCAGTTAGCTTTATCTCTGGATTGATGGCTCAGATTTTGATCGTAATTTCGCTGTGGTTCTGGGTGGATATCAACGATGAAATTGAGTATCAAACCAGTGGCGCTTTGAAATTTATTTTTACCTCTTGGCGCTGGGCTACAACTGTTTATTGTTCTTTGGGTACACTAGCCTTTATCCCATTTTTGGGTTGTGCTTTTTCTGGCAATATGATGAAGACTGCCTATTGTCGAGTTTGGTTCGAGGTTCCGTTGTTATTTAAAGAATATTTTCATGCTAATAGCAAAGCTGAGTTCTTAGGTTTTCTTGGCATAACTAGTTTAGTAATTTATGTGGTTTACTTAAGCTATTTTGTTCTGATTAAGCTGGGCAAGCAGGGACGTTCAGCCTCACCACAGTAACTATCGCTGCGCCACCATAACCCTAGATAAAAAAATGAATTCTATTGGTAAGCGACTGGAACAATACACCGCTAAACGCCCCCAAGAAGTCCTAATTGTAACTGTGGAAATTGCCGATGAGCAAGATACAATTGCTATTTTTAAAGGCTTTTCTAGTTCTTTGATGCGTCCAACGGCATTTGATGCAGATGTACCAGTTCTGCCAGATGGGGCAATTATCCTCAATATTGACCGAGTAGCCAGCCCTTATAATCCTGAAGCCCCCCGTTATATTCAGCAAGAACTTTCTTGGGAAGCGATGGAAGTTTTATTATCAGAAGTAGGAGTCTGATTAATTCGTAATTCGTAATTTTGTCAAAAGAGTTACTTAATTTTGTCATTTTACTATTAATCTTGTGGTGTCATCTTATCGCTCATTACGAGGAGAGAGATATTCAAAACTGGGGCAAGAGGCCTTACGATGTGGTGTCCGATAGTCCATTCGTCGGGTTTGGCGCTCATCTCAGGTTGCTGGAGCAGCGTATGCCGGATTCGTGGCGCATGTATATTGACAGGTAGCAAAGCTTCATGACGCTGCGCGAACAATTTTGAAGAATTATTTTGACTTTTGAATTTAAAAAATGTCCCGTTCTGGATACACCCTTCCCGTCTTTGCGTGTGCTGCTGCGATCGCTGCTTTACATTGGTTACACGATCGCAAATCCCTAACTTTTGCCTCTGTAGATTTGATTGAACCGTCTCAAATCGCCGAAATCGCCATTGAACAGGTAGCAGGATTATCTGAGAATACAGCTTTAGCAATAACTCGCAGCGATCCTGGTGATAATCTCGACCTGACTAAAGATACACCGATTTGGGCATTGGTGGAATGGCGAGAACAGGGTGATAATACTGTAATCATTAAAGGCGGGGAAGGAATTGGCAAACAGGCGAATGCTGATGACAAGCCAGCAATTTATGCTTATGCTCAAAGGCTCTTAAAAGAAAACTTGCAACGAATGCTAGCGCCAGGGGAAAAAATCACGGTGACGATTATTCTACCTGAAGGGCGATCGCTAGCTGTTCGGACTTCAAATTCTGCTTTTGGTGTGGTAGAAGGACTTTCGCTTTTAGGCACAACCGGCATTTCTCAACCTTTGAGTACACCAGATCAGCTTGCAGTTTTTCGGGCGGAATTACAAAATAAAGCCAGTCTTTTTGAGACTTTAGTATTCTGTATCGGCGAGAATGGACTAGATTTAGCGCGTAAACTAGGGATTAATCCCGAACAATTGGTCAAAACTGCTAACTGGCTTGGCCCAATGTTAGTAGAAGCTGATGTGCTAGACGTGAAAGAAATTTTATTATTTGGCTATCACGGGAAGCTGATGAAACTAGCGGGGGGAATTTTTCACACCCATCATTACTTGGCTGATGGACGTAGAGAAATTTTGGCAGTGCACTGTGCGATCGCAGGTTTAAAATCAGCAGATATCCAAGTTGTGTTTAACAGTGCGACTGCCGAAGCTGCCTTAACATACCTAAAATCACTAGATGCTACAACTGGTAGTGATTGGGTAAATCAAGTTTACAGTGCGATCGCCGAAACCATCGATATCCGTTCCCAAGAATACATCCAAAGCCATAGCGAAAGGGGCACAGCAGTTACAATCTGTGGCTCGATTCTCTTCGATCGCGATCGCAAAATTATCGTGAAGAGCAAAACTGCTGGTCTGTTGATGGGAAAATTATGTTAATTTATTATGAATAATCGTAAACAATTCAAATAAATAATCTTTTAAGTAACCACTCTAGGGTAAGTTTATCGTTCTAATACTGTCTTCGACTTCGGGACTAGACAAACGCACATAACCTCGCGTTTGTCTAGGGCTTCTCTACCATTATCAGCCTAACCAGGCTGAATAATAGCATCACTATAGACCGCAAAGCATCTACCCTTAACAGACATAACACTCCCGTCATGAATACAGTGGTGACTCTACCGACAGAACAAGCGCCCCAAACATTAGAAAATGTTGGGCGGCTCGATCGCCAATTGATTATAATTCTAGACTTCGGCTCTCAATATTCTGAATTGATTGCCCGTCGCATCCGCGAAACTCAAGTATACTCTGAAGTTTTATCCTATCGCACTACTTCTGAACAACTGCGCAAACTCAATCCCAAGGGAGTCATCCTCTCTGGTGGGCCGAGTTCGGTTTATGGTGATAACGCTCCCCATTGTGACCCAGAAATCTGGAATTTGGGAATACCCATTTTGGGTGTTTGCTATGGGATGCAGTTAATGGTGAACCAACTCGGTGGGGAAGTAGCAAAGGCTGACCGAGGTGAGTACGGCAAAGCATCATTATATATTGACGATCCCACAGATTTGCTTACTAATGTTGAAGATGGCACTACCATGTGGATGAGTCACGGAGACTCAGTTACCCAAATGCCATCAGGCTTTGAATTGCTGGCACATACAGAAAATACGCCCTGTGCTGCGATCGCTGACCACGAAAGGAAACTTTACGGCGTTCAATTCCATCCAGAGGTGGTGCATTCTCTTGGGGGAATAGCATTAATTCGTAATTTTGTCTACCATATCTGCGATTGCGAACCAACTTGGACAACAGCAGCTTTTGTCGAAGAGGCGATTCGGGAAATTCGCACCAGAGTTGGCGAAAAGCGGGTGCTGTTGGCGCTATCTGGAGGAGTGGATTCTTCTACCCTGGCTTTCTTGCTGTATAAAGCCATTGGTGAGCAACTGACTTGCGTATTTATCGATCAAGGCTTTATGCGAAAGTATGAGCCAGAGCGATTGGTAAAGCTGTTCCAAGAGCAGTTTCACATTCCTGTAGAGTATGTGAACGCGCGCGATCGCTTTTTAGCTAAAGTTGCTGGTGTTACAGATCCTGAAGAAAAACGCCGCCGCATCGGACACGAGTTTATCAATGTATTTGAGGAAACATCCAAACGCCTCGGTCACTTTGACTATCTGGCTCAAGGGACTCTTTATCCAGATGTCATCGAATCTGCTGACACCAATGTTGATCCCCAAACTGGTGAACGGGTAGCAGTGAAAATTAAGAGTCATCACAATGTTGGCGGCTTGCCCAAAGACCTAAGATTTAAATTGGTGGAACCACTACGGAAATTATTTAAAGATGAAGTCCGCAAAGTTGGGCGTTCCATTGGTTTACCAGAAGAAATTGTCCAACGACAACCTTTTCCTGGGCCTGGTTTGGCAATTCGCATTCTAGGGGAAGTTACATCTGAGCGGTTAAATATTTTGCGCGATGCTGATTTAATTGTACGGCAAGAAATTAACCAACGCGGCATGTATCATGATTTCTGGCAAGCATTTGCTGTATTGCTGCCAATTCGTAGTGTTGGCGTTATGGGCGATCAACGTACTTATGCTTACCCCATTGTCTTGCGGATTGTTACTAGTGAAGATGGCATGACTGCTGATTGGGCCAGAGTCCCTTACGATGTCCTGGAAGTGATTTCCACGCGAATTGTGAATGAGGTAAAAGGGGTGAATCGGGTGGTTTATGACATCACCTCTAAGCCACCTGGAACTATTGAATGGGAATAATCGAGTTTTATGGTTGACTTAGCTAAAAGCTCTCACTATCGCCGATAATTCAGATTCATATATTTAAAAATGGCAATGCCGACTTGACTCATTTGGAGTTTTGGCATTGTCTATTTTTTTTGGGCTCTCGATTTGGTAAACTATTGTACATTTAACTTATATATGGGAATCCGGTTTGATTTCTATAGATATATACTGAATCTTGTTCATCAATCAACGCGGATTCCTATATTTAGAGCGATCGTGTTTCCCACTTTATAAAAGTTTGATTTAATTTATGCAGTCTAGATTTCTTTAGTTTAATCGCAAAATATCAGAGTTTTTAAACAAAAAAGCTCTATCAAAATCGCAAGTTTTTAGTAATATAGTAGGCAGCAATTATCAAAGTAATTTTGTAACCATAACTACTTCTTAAAATGAGGGCTTTAAATATAAGTTAATTTAAATACAAACATAACTTTATCTAGCCAATCATTATAAATACCAGTCAAGAAGTAACCATCAATTAGATGGTGGCTGGACAAATTGAATTATTGTCTAGGAAAATAGGCGCGATCGCAGTAAAATTACCAAGGGTGTGGTAAAAGACAAAAACCAGCAGCTCATTAGAAATAACTTTCATTTGATAAACATTAATGGAGATGTTATGGAACCTCCTCTCCCCCTTGCTGGCTTAAACATCCTCGTTGTTGATGATGATGACGATAGCCGTTTTTACATTACTACCGTGTTAGAAGCTGATGGAGCCACCGTTACGGCGGTTCCATCGGCGGCGGTAGCATTGAAAGTACTACCTGAGTTGCAGCCAGATATATTGATTTGTGATATTGCTATGCCTGGTGAAGACGGCTACACCTTTATCCGCAAGATTCGGGCGCTGAAACCTGATATTTGGGCAAAACTCCCTGCGATCGCCTTAACTGCTTATGGCGATAGTGAGTATCGTAGCCGTGCGCTAGAAGCTGGCTTTCAAACTCATGTGCCTAAACCAGTCGATCCAGGAGAATTGGTTGCGATCGTCGCTGATTTGGTTGCTTCTTATAAAAATTAGCGCAAAGATGCAGTGATTTGTGGGTGATTAAATCAACAGGGTGTGATTTGGAATTGCTGAGACTAGTTTGCTCCAGTTTCAAAACTAATTTGCTCAGACTTATATGCTGGTGGCTCAACGTGAATTAAAATCCTCACTGGACGGAACTTTTCTTCTAACCAACTTTCCACTTCTTCTGTGATGTGGTGGGCTGTTTCTACGTCCGGTGCATCTACTATTAAATGCATTTCAATGAACACTTGACGACCAAGAACACCGCGAGAAGCAATATCATGACAGTTAATTACACCTGGAACAGAAGTGGCGATCGCATGGATTGCTTCTGGTGCGATCGCCATTTGATCCACAAGCCAAGGCAAATTCTCTTTTAAAACTGACCAGCCACTCCAAAATACCAACAAAGCAACAGGAAAAGCTAACACCAGATCCATCCATTGATAACCTAGCCAAACTCCGATCAAGCCAGCAATTACAGAGATTGTCACCCAAATATCGCTCATGGTATGCGTAGCATCAGCGATCAGAATTGAGCTACCTACCCGCCTACCCACGCTACGTTCGTAAAACGCCACAAAAATATTCACGCCTAGCACAATTAGTAATAACCACAATTCAGGTGGCGATATTCTCACAACTTCACCACCACCTTTGAGAATTCGCTCGATTGCTCCTTGCAAAATTTCAAAACAGGCTATTCCTAAAAATGAGGCAATTCCTAAAGCTCCCACAGCTTCAAACTTGCCGTGTCCGTAAGGATGCTCGCGATCGGGTTGTGGAGAAGAAAATTTACTTGCAATTAATCCTAAAACGTTGTTGGCGCTATCTGTCACACTATGCAAGGCATCAGCTAGCAAACTCAAAGAACCTGTCCAGTAGCCCACAACTGCTTTCAATCCCAATACGAACAGGTTGAGAAGTAAGGTAATAATTAAAACCTTTCGCACTTCGGCGCGGTTATCGTAAATCATAGATAATTTATCACATCAAGTTCTATGACTTCTAATGTAAAACTTAAAACATCAATAAACACAATTGAAATGTATCAAAGTCTTACGCAGTAAGAATTAAGTCTCTCTATAGGCTCTATGTTTTATACAGTTTTGTTGAGATTCTTTATAACTAATAACAGCTACAAGCTTTATAGCTATTAGTAATGCCTTTACAGATAGCAGCATATTTTTAGCATTAATTCCAGAAATATTTTAATTAATTTTGTTATTCATACATGCAGCCAGTCCAAACCGAATTGTATTCAAAGATATTATGACGACCATTAGCACTCTGTACTGACTCAGGATAAATTACGAGCTTAGGAAGTTTTATTTACTACCTTATAAGAATGATGCAGCTTACGCTTCATTCATCAAATTATCAAGATTTGAGCAGTGAAATCAAAAAACACTTACAGGTTTTGGAATAATTAGTAAATCTATAGGTGATGTTTTCACGTTCTCCTTCTCAAAGTAAATTCACAAGCCAGAGAATGGGTGAACATTTGATACTCTTATGAGTTTGAGTAAGAACTTGAGCAATATAATTCCAAAGGTCAATTTTTCTCAGACGACAAGTTTCAACCACGAATACTATGAATACTAAAAAACTTACAGGTAAGGTGGCATTGGTAACAGGCGGCTCACGCGGTCTAGGAGCTGCGATCGCTAAACGTCTCGCAGACGATGGTGCAACTGTCGCCCTCACCTACACTAGTTCGCCACAAAAAGCCGATGAGGTGGTGCTTGCCATTGAAGCAGCAGGTGGCAAAGCCTTGGCAATACGCGCCGATAGTGCCGATGTTGAAGCGGTGAAAAACGCTGTTGCCGAGACAGTCAAAGTCTTTGGTCGTCTTGACATCCTCGTGAACAATGCGGGGGTCGCCACTTTGGCCCCAATTGACCAATTCTCAATGGATGATTTCGATCGGTTGATCGCAGTTAACGTTAAGGGTGTCTTTGTGGCAACTCAGGAAGCTGTCCGCCACATGGATGAAGGGGGACGGATCGTTATGATTGGCAGCGTCAACAGTGATATCATGCCTTTTGCTGGCGGCTCGGTTTATGCTTTGACCAAAGGGGCGATCGCCAGTTTCACACGCGGTCTTGCTCGCGATCTCGGCCCTCGTGGCATCACTGTGAACAATATCCAACCCGGCCCGGTAGACACCGACATGAATCCGGCGGAAGGCCCTTTTGCCGAGACGATGAAAAGTATGATTGCCTTGCAACGCTATGGACGAAGCGAAGAAGTTGCCGATATGGTTTCCTATCTCGCTAGTGCAGAAGCCGGTTTCATCACCGGTGCAAGCCTGAAGATTGATGGCGGCTTTGCAGCCTGATAAGCTGTTGTGTTTTTAATTTGCACATTGAGACAGCAGGGGAGCAGAGGAGCAGAGGAGAGGGTTTACAGGTTTTACTTAAAAGATTATGAGGCAACTTGTAGGCGCGACAGCTTAGAGCAGAACTAAGAAAAGTGCGATCGTGTAAATCTGTCTGGCGACGATACCAGCGCCAAGGCTGGGGGCACATCCTGAAAAAAGTTGGTTTCACCGCCGTCGATCTCGGCGGCTTCGTCTCTTCTTCCGGTAATATTAGTAATTATCAAGAAGCTTTAATAAAAAACTTATGTCTTCAATTCCTCTAACGTTGAACCTAATTGAAGGTTCTGTCTCCTTCAGTTTTTCACCCCAAGCAGCACGAGAATTAAAGACAGCGACAGATCAACTGATGGATCGCCTGAAAGCTGTCGCCGCTAAACTCACTCCTGGCGGCGGTAGAGTCACTCCTCAGCCTCCGCTGGAATATCGTTATACAGGTGAAGTATTTTTAGAGATTTTCTGTAATCCTAATATTTGGCCAACGCCTTTCGCAGCCAAAGTTTTGCTGACTGTCCGCAACATCAACATTCGCTTGACTACTGAAGCTGAACTTACTCGTATTATTGAAGACATTAATCAATACTTAGAGCAAGTTGGATAATAGTTTAATAATTTTTCTATGCTTTTCGAGATTTTTTAACAAATAATTTTATACAAATTTGGGATTTTGCGAAAATTCCCTTTATTGTCGCAACTAGTGTCGGTTAGCCCGACTTCGCAAACTTCTCAAAACTGAGTTTTGGCTATGAATTACAAGTCAAAAGTGAAGTTCCTACACTTCTATCAGACAGATCAATGTAGGAGCTTCACCGAATCTACACACCAGACTCAAGCTTTAGCACCAAAAGATGTACAGAAAAAATGCTTCTGATGCCTTCTTTAACTTGAGAATTTGTCTAAATTCAGACTCCAATACTTTTGTGTTAATGAAAGACGCAAGATTCTATATGGGGCAATGCCGATCAAAAACCAGAGATTATCCCCCAGATTGGGCGTAGGATCGTTGACTGTGACATCCACACATCGAAAATAAACTCCCAATCCCAAACCCGAAATCAAACATTGATTTAGTCGTTGTCCCACTGTTCGCGACCAATTAGGTCGCCAATGCGATCGCGTAACAAAAAGTCACATTTCTCTAATTCACATTCAACGCAAACCCACTCTCTGGCTGGAATATATTGGCAGAGGCTATATATTGGCTGTTGTCGGCTAACCATTCCCTTTTGCACGAGTCGGCGTGCTTCGTCTTGAATCAGATCGAGAGAATAGTAATTGATAGAAGGCACCGTATTCACACTCATGTTTTTTACTCACAAATTAACACTTACGATAGTGTTCCCGTTAATAATTAGGAACAAACATTACAGAAATTAGACTTGTGGCTAGGATTTTGTAGTTTGCTATACGGAACTGTTTTTATTTTGACGCTACATATCCTGAAATTATCTCAAGAAATGTTAAAAAAGTCAACGAATCCTGACATTTCTCAAAAATCCGCTTTACAAAAAAAATTCCGAGTAGTTAACTTAACCTGCTATGGCAGCCGGATGGTTTTTATGCAACAAGTCTGAAAGTCTCGCCATTCCTGTATTTAGGCAATATTTAGTGGGTGGAAAGATATTCATTCATACTGCGACACCGATAGCGATCGCGTCATAGCCCGCCGCAGGCATCGCTTACATATCAAAATAATCACCTCAAAGCCCGATCTAGAACGGCTGGTATTTATCTTAGGTAAACAACACAAGAACCTTTGTCAGATACTAGGGTATAAACTGTTGCAAAACATAACGGCTAAAGTACACTACGAAAGCTTTTATTCTGTCATCTGTTAACAATTTCTTAAGTAAGGTTATGAATACTTAGTTATTTTTCTCACCAAAAACACAGTTTTCTTTTGAAAAACATCTTTAGAAGGCAAAAGGAGGAAACCAGTTGAGATTTGACTCCTACGCTCCTTGCGGGACGCTATGCGAACGACAAACTAAAGCTTTGTTAAGCTGTCGCGCCTACAAGTTGCCTCATAATCTTTTAGGTAAAACCTGTAAACCCTCTCCTCTGCCCCCCTGCTGTCTCAATGTGCAAATTAAAAACACAACAGCTTACCACTGACTTGAAACCACTGTTGCATTAGCTTCTGACAAGGTACAAGAATTCGGTGGAGGTCTTTAAACCCTTGCTTTTTAGCATTGACCAAGGCAAACAAAAAGTATGTAGATGCAACTACCGATCGCTGAAGTAGGTTATGGTCACATTAAAACAGACGCGATCTAGTCACGTCTGTAAACTGTTTGGCGGATTTGCTGAGATTAATTGTTCTGAAGTTACATTGTTGTTTTAGTTACTTATTCGGAGAATTCGCGATCGTTTTGATCGGTGTTGTCTTCTTCTGAAAGCAGATTTTCTGGCGGACGTTCATGATTGAGTTGGCTTAGTAGTGCCAGTACCTTGTTACCGCGTTCTATGGAGCGATCTTCGAGAAAAATGACTTCTGGTGTGCGACGTAGCCGTACCCGCGCCCCAAGTTCGCTGCGAACATAACCCGTGGCTGACTTTAAGCCTGCCATTGTTTCTACCTTAGCTTCATCTGTACCATAGATACTGACGTAGATTTTGGCGTGTTGGAGATCGCCAGAAACATCAACATCAGTAACACTTACCATTCCTGTACCCACACGGTCATCCTTAATGCCGTTGAGCAGCATTTGGCTCACTTCCCGTTTGATCAATTCAGCAACGCGGGAAACCCGGCGATTTGTAGCCATAAAAATTTCGCCTCCTGACAGAGGTTGTACGACAAAAAAATAGATGTAAGTTGGGTAGACAGTATTTAGTGCGACCAACGCCAAGAATAACCGTCTGTGAGGTATAGACTCGATATAGCGCTAGTCTAGACTGTACTTAAACCGAGCATTGCCCGTAGGGTGAAAGTAAGGAAGACTAGGCTGCTCACAAATAAACCCAAGATGGCGATCAAGGTAACAGGGCGCTTCAATAGTGGCACTAATGGCTCAAAAGTGTTCAAAAACAGCCCTAAGACAATAGTAATTAAGTACCGGGGGTAGCGAAAGACGTTATCCCAAAATCCATCAAACATCTGAATCTAAACTGCCTTGCTATATACTTACGTTTGTTTTGATATGCTTTATCCACTTAATTGTAATCTATGCAGCCGGAAAATTAGCCAGCTAATATAAAATATAGCTTGTCGGTTATATTGGCTTTATTTAGTCACGATTATTTTCAGTTAAATCGCAAGTAAATGGTAATTCAAATTCCCAAGGAAACTAGCCCGCGTCCATTTTTGAAGTGGGCAGGGGGTAAAAGTAGATTGATACAACAATATATTCCTTATTTTCCCAAGAGTTATAAAAATTACTATGAGCCATTTTTAGGCGGTGGTGCTGTTTTTTTCTATCTCCAACCAAACATAGCAACTTTGACTGATATAAATGCCGAATTAATTAATACTTATCGTTGTGTTAAATGTCATGTTGATGAATTAATTTTTTTATTACAAGAGTATAAGTATCGGCATAATAAAGATTATTATTATAGTGTCAGAAACCACTCTGGTGGTACAGATATAGAAAAAGCAGCTCGTCTAATTTATCTTAATAAAACTTGTTTTAATGGTCTTTATCGAGTCAATTCACAGGGAAAGTTCAATGTGCCTCTAGGCAGATATGAAAATCCTAATATTTGTTCTGAGGTTTTACTAAAAGCAGCATCAGAAGCGCTTTTTCATGCAGAAATTAAACAAGCAGATTTTACAGAAGTCCTAAATCATGCAACTAGCAGTGATGACTTTGTATTTTTTGACCCACCCTATTATCCTATTAGTGACACTAGCTATTTCACTGCTTATAGTCAAAATTGTTTTAGCAAAAAAGACCAAGAACTCTTAAGAGATACTTGTGCAGAGTTAGCAAATCGTGGTGTCAAGGTTATGGTGTGTAATTCTGATAGTGAATTTATTAGAAATATTTATAAAGATATCAACTTTGAAACTTATAAAATAAAAGCAACCCGCTCCATTAACTCCAATATAAAAAATAGAGGGATGATTGACGAACTATTAATTACATCCTTTTAAAGATTTTTATTTGCCCAAGCAATAAATCTGTCTAAGCTGTAAACTGCTAATAAATTATGGTTATCATTAACTCTTGCTTTTAGCCATTTGCTTGCGCCTTCTCGCATACCTTCCCCGCCTAAAATGACGATAGTTGGTGCAGAGTAATAGTTTTGGATGTTCATGTTCAAGTAAGGAAATTTTTCATCAACAGAACCTGGGCTTTCTTGCCATTTACACTCAAAAATTAAACCAGATGGCATTGCAGGTGAGCCAACAACATAAAAATCAACCTTCAAATCTGTATGATAAATTCCAGTCCCAATATAAACTTCTTTTCCATAACGTTTTGGTAATAAAGCAGCATTCAGTATAAATTCTTTTGGGACATAGTTACCGACTTGAAAATAATTATGCCCATTTAAGATTGCTTCTACATTTCCTTCTAAAATATTCCCAGACTTATTTGCCCGTCCGCCTTGAGTCAGAGCCATCCTCAATCCCTCTGCCAAAAGTCCTGTTTATTATAGGATTTCACAGAAGTAGTAAAAAAGAGTCAGTTGCTTAATATGAATTTTTTATTTTGACTAAACAAGGTTGGATTAATGGGTAAAAAATCTAAGAATTTGGTACTTTTGTACTAAATAAATACAAATGTATTAATAATTGGGGTAAGAAACTAGTTACTAATTCAGGGAGTATGAAAGGAATAGAATTTCCCTTTTCTTTTTGTCCCTTAAACTTTTTTCTAACCTCTCTAAATAACTGGGAATTTAGCTTGGATAAATTTTAATTACTTTACTTTAGCTTCAACCCGTTTGTGCTTCGGTATGACCATTGCGGATAGACCATGCTAGTTCTAACAGTTGAGTCCAGCGCTTTTGTAACTGTTTGGGGGTGCATTTGATAGTTTTAGCGATCGCTTGGTCAGTTTGTCTTGCAGTTTTTAACTGCAATATTTGCTGTTGTTGTTCTGTGAGTTGATTCACAAAGATTTCCCACTGCTGGGAAGATAAACCCAATTTTTGCTCTAAACCCGCACCTAACCATTGATGTACCAATTGCCAATGGTGTTGTTTAGCAAACTTTTCTACGTGGTACTTAAACCGTTGTTGGAGATAATCGCGCTGACGGCTGGTTAAACCGAGAATTTGGTCAATTTCTGGGGCTGAGAGGTCTTGAAGTTTCAAGCTGAGGTAGTTCATACAATCAGATTGACCTTGAGACTCCAGATATTTCATCAACTCAGTGATGACGCGATCGCGTTCTGACTCCTCTGATGGATCGAAATTAGTTTGGGCAATCATCTGCGATCGCAGCTGTTGCACCGCCGAGTTACGCTGGTAAGATTCTGCTTCTTCACCCTTAGCAGACTCTACCGCCATTTCAATATCCACGGTAGTCTCTTGGGGCTGACGACGAGCAAAACCTTGGGCCCGCAAGATAATCAATTGCTGATTTGCACCACCAGGTAAATTGATGCGGCGTTTGGCGTACTGTTCTGTAAAGGCCATGTATTCAGCTAATTGCAGCTGAGTACGCGGTGTGTGATCGTTAGGTAGTTCGTTTTCTCTGCGGAAAGCTTTGATAGCTTCGATATAAAATGCTTGTAAAAAATCTTCAATTAGGCTGTAACGAGCCTCAAAGCCCAACTCAGAGCCGGATATAGTTACATGACGGTAAACCATAGCACCCAAATTGCTATGTAATTCCACCCGTCCTTGTTTGGAACCTAGTTGGTAGTAACGTAAGCACTTTTGCATCCGATGCCTTCCTAACGTAATCTGCCAGGATTTGATTTGCCCAGATGTTTGGATACGCGAGCTTTTGTCACAAATGCGTTCTACTTCTACGGCTATGCGGTTTGCTAAAGCTTCTATGCACCTGGGTGCTGCTTTCACTTGTGCTTGCATTTCCTGACACAGCAATTCAATTAAGGTTTCGCTGCTGCTGTCTGAAAATTCTTCGGTCGAAAGGTGGTTATTAAAAATAGGTGTAGAGTTTGGTAGATTAACGACGTTAGCTTTCATGACTTTTCCAGGGAGTAGTATTGCACCGTAATTACAACGCAGAGACAGCAATCAAGGCAAGCCTTGGCTTATGAATCTTTGGGCATTCATCCATTAAGATTTGCCGCATATAATGCTCACATCTAAAGCTCATATATAAAACTGTAGGAAATACGACAGAGTTACAGTTATGGCAATGTGTCGGTTTTTTCACAAGCCGCCACATTGACGTGGGGACACAAGTACCCACCATTTTCTCAAAGTTGTCAAATCTCTTGCTGTATCGACTGTGACACCATCCTGTTATTGCATCTGTGTCCGTCGTAGACATCGCGTTTAAATATGACAATTTAAAAACTGGAGTCACTTCGATGGCAATTTCCGAAACGGAGAGGTGTGCCTGTGAAGTTTCATTCTTATACCCATGCTGCTGCTGCTTCCCAACCTAAACCCCTCCGTATAATTGCTGCTTCGTCTCCCGTCATATCCAAAATCGTAGATACTTCATAAGTAGGTTCTTCGCCAGTGTCTACAATTATGTCTACCAACTTATCTAAACGGTCAAATAGCTCTACCCGTGACTGAACAGTTCCTGGATCTATCCGAATCATGCCATTATCTGCTTCATCTGCCGGCAGATGTGCTGAAGTTGAAATAATCGGATTGCCCAAAGCTGCCAGCAACTCCAAACACACAGTATGGTTTGGTACTCTAATTCCAGTACTTTTCCGCTTGGGGCTTTGCACCAATCGCGGTACTAATTTAGTTGCTGGGAGCAAAAACGTGTATGGCCCTGGAATCAGGCGTTTCATAATCCGATAGGCTGTGTCACTTACGAAGGCATAAGTTGCCACATTTGAAAGCGAGGGACATAAAAATGTCAGTGGTTTATCATTTGCTAGCTGTTTAATTTGCCGCACTCGTTCTACCGCCGACTTAGCATTCAAATCACAACCGATCGCATAAACTGTATCAGTAGGGTAAAGCATAACTGCGCCACTAGAAAGCGCCGACTTTATTTCCTCTATTCGGCGCATTTGAGGATTATCCGGATGAACTGGGAAAATTTTTGCCATAGAGGGATTGGGGATTGGGGATAGGGGAGAATAACTAATGACTAATGACTAATGACCAATGACTAATTTATTATGAATAAAATTGCTTATCTTCAATGTCCGACAGGAATTTCTGGTGATATGTGCCTCAGTGCTTTGGTCAGTTTGGGTGTTCCTGTGGAGTATTTAATTGAAAAACTCAATGGGTTGGGTATTGAACAGGAATATCAATTAAGGGCGGAATTTGTCCAACGGAATGGTCAGCAGGCGACTAAAGTTCATGTGGATTTAGTAGACGATCATCACCACCACAAACACGATCGCGAACACAGTCACCACCACACACGCCACTTGCCAGAAATAGAGGAGATGATTATCAAAGCGGGGTTGCCACCACGGGCAGAAGCTTGGAGTTTAGCGGTATTCCAACAGCTAGCAGTAGCAGAGGGGGCGGTGCATGGCATTTCGCCTGAAAAAGTTCATTTCCATGAGGTGGGTGCTGTAGATGCGATCGTAGATATTGTGGGTACTTGCCTGGGGTTGGATTGGTTGGGGATCGATAGTAATGACGAAGGATTGCCCTTACTTTACTGCTCCGCGTTCCCGACTGGTGGCGGCACTGTTCGGGCTGCACATGGTCAGATGGCAGTACCAGTACCAGCAGTATTAAAGCTGTGGGAAATGCGGGGTTGTCCAGTTTATAGTAATGGCATTGACAGAGAACTGGTGACACCAACAGGAGCTGCGATCGCTACTACTTTGGTAAGAGACTTTGGTTCACCACCCGCGATCGCTATTAAGCAAATAGGACTAGGAGCAGGAACCATAAATTTACCCATTCCCAATATTTTACGCCTCTGGCTGGGCGAAAGCACAAGTTTACAGTCAAATTTCAGCGATTCTGAAGATAGTAGCTCAAATTTAGAAACCATCTCAGTACTAGAAACCCAAATTGATGACTTAAATCCCCAAGCGATCGGCTATGTATTTGAGGCTTTATTTGCTGTCGGTGCGGTGGATGTTTTTACCCAAGCGATCGCAATGAAAAAGTCCCGTCCAGGGATTTTGCTGACTGTAATTTGTCATCCAGAAAATTTACTCAGTTGTGAAAGGGTTATATTTCGTGAAACTACAACTTTGGGTATTCGACGAACAACTCAGCAACGTGCCATTTTACAACGGGAAATCCAACATGTGGAAATTGAATATGGTAAAGTGCGTGTCAAAGTAGCATGGAAAGGACAATCAGCAGAAAAAGTTATTGCTAACGTACAACCAGAATATGAAGATTGTGCAGAGTTAGCCCGAAAACATAATATTCCCTGGCGTGAAATTCAACGGTTGGCGCTACAGCGTTGGTATTTAGTTAATAGTTAAAATCTCTTCGTTCTTCCTTTTCTGTCTCTGACTGAGAAGCAGACAACCTATAAAAGCTTATTTTAGAATCGTTTTTACATTAACTTGACACCAATCCCGGAGGGAGCAATGCGATTTTGTGAGGTGAGTAAGCAGGGGAGGCAGGGGAGGCAGGGGAGGCAGGGGAGGCAGGGGGAGAGAAATAATTTAAGTATATTTTTTAGCTTTTTAGTAGTAAAACATCCTAAAGTTTTTTCTTTACTCCCCCTGCTCCCTCTGCCTCCCCTGCTCCCCCTGCTCATTAGACGATGATCTCACTTTTTCGCGTTGCTCCCAATCCCGGATTTCTCACCACATCTCGATTAAGCCTATGCTTGAGCAGAGGAGCAGGGGAGAATTAAAATACCAAGTTCTTTCCCCTCTGCCCATCCTTCCCTTCAAACTTGTGAAAAATGCGGGCAATGCACTAGAGCCAGCACCAACTAAAAACCCCTCCAAGATTGGAAGGGTTAAAGTAATTTTTACAGATGGGATGGCGATCGGGGGGAAACAGAAGCTTTTCCTCCTTGATGAGTGAGAAATACAGCATCAATGGGTTTGAGGTTGCTGACTTTTGTAGAAGGAGTGGGTAAATTATTGGAGTTAATAGCTATAGGTTTGCCACTATTGTTAGTAGTTGTTTGAGCGCCACCGATTCCAGGCAATAAAGCAATAGAAGTGACAATTAATACAGAATCTATCAAAATTGAGAGTTTCATAAAATTATTTTTATTTCTAGTCAAGTGCAATTAGCTTTCTTGAATAATAGATTCTCATTTTTTGTTCAGTCTTAACTTCCTGCACTTAGATCGCCCGAACGGTTGATTTATTCCTCACCCATTCGGGTGAGCTACTTGATTGCTAAAGAATTTCGAGAGCTTTTAGCACCTCTGCTGTTGACTGATATCGTTGAGTGAAGTCAAAATGTACCATTCTATTTAAAATAATCACTAACTCGTTTGTAGCGTCAGTTAGTTCGCGCCAATGTTGCCAAATCTGTTGATTGCCATCAGCTTCGCCTTGAATAATTATTTCACCAATATTTATATCTCTGCGAAATTCTCTAGGGTCTACTCCAGTTAAACCCTGAATTCCCATAATTCCTAACGCATAAATATCGCTGTTGAGTTTTGGCAAACCGCTCATTTGCTCAGAAGGTGCATAACCAGGAGTACCAATTGAAATGGTCTGAGCTTCTTGCTGCTGAGGATGAATTTGCTTAACAGCACCAAAGTCAATTAAAATAATATGTTGATCTGATTCTCGCCTAATCAAGTTACTAGGTTTAATATCTCGATGGATTACGCCATAGCTATGCACAAAAACAAGCACGTGTAAAACTTCTTTGAGCATATCCACAACTTCAGCTTGTTTTAGTCGCTTCCCAGAGGCTAGCTCTTTGTCCATCGCATGTCCTTGCACAAATTCTTGCACTAAAGAAAATTGCCGATTTTCTTCAAAAAAAGCTAGCAGTTGAGGAATTTGTGGATGCTTACCCAAAGTTTCTAAAATTTCTGCTTCAGCGTCAAATAATCGTCTGACGACATTTAAATATTCTGCATCTTGGCGGGGGGTACGTAACTGTTTAACCACACACTGGGGATTACCAGGACGCTGGATATCATCAGCCAAATAAGTATTACTAAATCCTCCAGAACCCAAGCCTTGAGTAATTTTGTAGCGGTTGTTTAGTAGGGTTCCTAGTGCAATATCTTGCCCGATGGAATCAGCAATTACAGTTGGTGCTTCATTTAAGGCATCGCCGCGCTGCCGTAAAAGACCTTGCAATTCCACAATTAATTGTTGGTGTTCTTGAACCCGTTGGGTAATTTCTTGTTGCTCTTGTTTCGTTTGATAAGCACTATAGGCAAGGACACTCCCGGCGGTAAATACTAACCCCAACGCCGGAGGGATTACTGGGAACCATCCAGCTTGGGTAAAAATGACAAAATTGCCTCCAAATAACACAGCAAGGGCTGTTGCTCCTGCTAGTCCTAAGCCTAGCGGATGCTGAATTCGCGATACCAGTAACCCACCAACTACAGTCCATCCCCATATCCACAGGACTTTCCCCCACTCAGGTAGAAACCAAAATAGAGGCTGTTTGTTAAGAACAGCACTAAGAATTTGACTAACACTGTGGGCGTGAATTTCAATTCCTGCCATTTTGCCGGAATTATCTGATTTACCAGTAGCAAAAGGCGTATTAAAAATATCATTTAAACTATTAGCTGTTGAACCAATTAAGATGATGCGGTCTTTCACCAAATCTGGTTTAACTTTATTTTCAAGTACTTCTGTAATAGTTACCTGCTGGGCAATCTGATGACCAGAACGGTAATTAAGCAAAATTTGGTAGCCATTTGTATCTGCTTTCTGATAACCGCCAGCGTTACTTTGCAGGGGTTTAAATATAGTATCTCGTAGTCGTAGTTCCTTTTTTGGGGTAAATTCTAGTCGGATGTTTCCAACTTCTAAGTATTTGAGTGCTAGCTGTAAGCTAAAAGAATAAGTACTTTGACAACAATCGGATTCCTCTGCACTTACCAATAATAGGTTGCGACGAATTGTAGCATCAGTATCTTCTACAACATCATTAAATCCTACTCGCTCTGCTTCAACCCCTTGTGGTGGTGCTATTCCCGGATTGTTAGAGCCAGAATGTTTACAAATAGGAATGATGATATCGCTCTGTTGTAGGCGTTGCAGCAACTTTTCATGACCAGGTTGTACTGGTAAGTCACGGAAAATATCTAGACCAATGGCTCGCGGTTCATAAGCTTCAAGTTTTCCTAACAGTCGGTCTAGAAGTTCACTAGATAGAGGCCAATTCCACTTTTGGATATCTTTTTCAGTTAAAGCAACAATCAATAAACGAGAGTCTGGGCCTGGGTCGCTACGTAATTGCATCATCTGGTCATAGACCCTCATCTCTAGAGGCTCGAAAACCCCAAGTTTTTGAATGCTTACTAGTAAAAGTGTAGCGATCGCACTTGACAAAATAACTGGCTGTCTAAATAAACTTTTAAAATTTACAACCATTTCTTTAAATATATTTTAAAGTAAAATATACATATTTTTTCTCCTAATTGTCATCATTGAAATTATTCTATGCAATTTGCAACTTTTCTCGAAATACCAATATCCCCAACTTCTTTAAGAAGTCGGGGATATTGCTGCTCGCAAATGATTAAGTAGGGCTATATCTGTTTAAGATAATGCACAATTGCCTCTGCTGTTGGCAAATTAGTTGCCAGTAAAACTTGATTAATAGTGCATAACCTTAGCAGTGCTTCTTCATTTGCTTGACCAGGCTGAGGTTGCAGCAAATCTCTCAGGAAAATAACTGCTAAAATTTCTCCTGCTCCAACCAATGAAGCAATTGTTTGATACCCTCCAGAAATTGGTGCTGGGGTTTGTTGACTAATAGTTATTCCCGTCTTTTGATGTAAAACTTCGCTAACAGATGGCCAGGTAATTGTAAAGCTCTGTGAGAAAAATTCTTGATGTTGAGAAACAAATTCAGCAAGTTCTGATTTTTTGCTCTCATGAGCGATGAGGACTATATTTCTTTCAATAATCGCTTGCGGAGGCTCACTGATATTTGTTTCTTCTGGAGTTTCATCAGATTGAGTTGCTTCTATTTCAGGAACGTCTTCAATAGTTTGATTGATATTCTCAGGAGCTTCACTGTCTGTTGTTTGCAAAGATTGAATATTAGCTAATTGAGAAACTTCACTGACTGGAACAACATCATTAACATCGACACTGGCTTCTTCTGTAGTTAGATTACTCGAATCAATGTATTGATTGCTAAAAACTCCCGCAGCAATATTGTCAGGCGCAGTTGATGTTTCAGAAACTTCGCTTCTTGTTTCATCAACAGCCGAACTAGGTTCTACTTCGTTAATATTTACACTGTGTTCTGCTGTTGATGACCTATCTAAATCTAGCAGTTCATCATTGATATCTTGTGTACCTTGGCTCAATGTTTCTGGCGACTGAATGTCTTCGTTTTCAGGAATTTTGTTGACAAATTCGCCAAAATCTGAACTAGCTTCTTCTGCAACTGGTGTATCTAAATCTACTACTTCATTTTCATTATGAGTAGCTTCGGGAACGCTACTCTCTTCCTCAGATAGTTGGTGGAAAATATCACGCGGCTGTACGTGGGTGACTTCTGCTTCTAGTGCAGCCTCTAATTCTGTATTTTCATTATGAGTAGCTTCGGGAACGCTACTCTCCTCCTCAGATAGTTGGTGGAAAATATCACGCGGCTGTACGTAGGTGACTTCTGCTTCTAGTGCAGCCTCTAACTCTGCATCCTCATGGTCGGTAGCTTCGGGAATGGCACTTGTATCACGCCGTTGTACAAAAGTAGATTCTGCCGCCAGTGCTGCTTCCAAGTCTGTAACTTCATCGTGAGTGGCTTCTGGAAGAACACTTGCCTCTTCAGGAGTTTCGATGATGTTTTCAGGCGCTGCGATCGCATCATCAGCTACAGTAAAAGAAACTTTCTCACTATCGGCGCTGACTTCTGGTGTTTGCAAATCCACAACTTCATCACGGCTATCGTGAGGAACTTCGCTGATTGCTTCTGGTACCTGAACGATGTTTTCAGGAACGATTACCTCAACAACCGGGATGACATCATCAGGTTGAGTAGCAACAACCTCTGAGATTTGACTGGTTTCTGGGGAAGGTGTTTTTACTTCTTGACTAATTGGCGTTGAAACTTCATTAACTACTTCTGGGGCTGGATTCGCAACATTGGCAGCGCTGACATTTTCAGGCGATCGCGGCCGAGAAAACAGTGAAGGGTCTATAATTCTAAAGACTGTCTCTGCTTGCTCATAGGCAGGAGCAACTGCTTCCAAAATTAGAACGTAATCTGCAATCCTGATAACATCTCCATCGTTCAAAGAATATGGTCGTTCTTTTTCAGTTTGTTTCCCATTAAATATTGAGCCATTTCTACTTCCAAGGTCACAAAAGTAGTAATTTCCACTTTTAACAAAAAACTTAGCATGTACCCGACTGATATCAGGACTGTCTAAGACTAAATCAGAATCAGGAGAACGACCTATTAACCATTCTCCTCTGGTTGTAGTTTCTGTGGTAAGGTCAACTTCATTGACTTCACTTAGAGTTGGTGAGTAGCTAACTTTTACTTTCATATTAATTTTTGGTTAATTTTATTGATTTCTCCTACCCAGCGCTGACGGGTAGTATGTTCTAAATTTAAAATATCATCTTGTGACCAGTGGAAATGATAAGCAATAAAAGCTACCTCCTCATATAAAGTATCAGAGGGGTAGCTTACGACTCCCCCGCTAGTTCTAGCTCCACTGAAAATTGAGTATTACAGTGAGGACATTGTGTCGAAATATGTACATCACCTTGCTGATTGATGCGATTATAAAATTCTCGGAGATAGGCAATGTCATGCAAGAGTAGTTCTTCAAGTAAATCAGGGTTAACAGAATTGAGACTGCCCAAGCGAGTTATGACCCGTGCAAGCATCACCAAAACACCATAAGCTGGATTTTCCTGAACTCTGCGCTCTTGCTGCACCAAAATTTCATCTTTGGCGGTGGCTAAACGCATCACCCCATGACGATGTATTCGTTGCTCGCTATCACTCAATCCTCTAGGAAGAGTGAAAGCAAATTCTGTGCAGAGAGTATCCTTTTTACGGCGCATAATTTGGGGATTGGGGACTGGGGACTGGGGATTGGGCATTGAGCATTGGGCTAATAATCAAGAGTTCTTCTCCTGCTCCCCCTGCCCCATTCCTCATTCCCAACTTAATTATGAAGAACTACTTCGGGGGAATTTATTGTATCTTCTGGTATGGAAATTTCACCTTCCAAGCCATTAATTCGACGATAAAAATCTTGGAGGTAATTTAAATCTTGGGCAAAAAAGTTTTCTACTATTGCAGGAGTCACTTCTGATAAAGCACCCAAGTGGGTAATCACTCGTGACAAGATAATAATTGTGGCATAAACAGGATTAGCTTTAACACGCGGGTCGCGCAAAGGTGCAATCTCGTCTATCGCCGTTGATAACCGCATTACACCTTTGCGGTGGAGGTTGCCTTCAGAGTCTAGATACCCCTTTGGCAATGTAAATTCAAACTCTGTAGGAAACATACTCCTCCTAATTACTTCACGCGTTTAAATTCCTCAAAAGCAACCTCCACTTCCTCAATTTCGATGTCATGGCTGCGGGCGTTGACATCGGCAATTTTGTAACTTGCGGGCCAAGCACCCGCTAATTCAAATCTAGCTACTTCTTCATTTGCCTGATTATAAATAGACAAAGCAGCAAGTCTACGTTGCTCAGACCAGTTACCTTTTTCGACTTTTTCAAACCACTTCCAAAAATCCATAGATTTAGTGGTACCTCTACGCAAAGTGAGATTACCACTCTTAGGATTGCTAGGAAGCTTAGTTCTCACTACCTGACCTTTTGACTTACCTTTTGTACCCCAGGTTTGAGAAGTAACTTCACAAATTTCAATTACCTCTTGTGTCCTTTTGAAGCCTTGACACTCCAAAAAGAAACAATTGGCATCGTTTTGACCTTCTAGTGTCAGTTCTAAATAGAACCGATGGGCTGTCAAAACTTCTGGAATTCGGCTTGCGGATTGTACCACTGTTAATTATTACTGCAAATGCTAATTATTTGATTCGTTTAATTCCTTCGTGAACCAATTCAACTGTTTCATTCGCCATATCACCACCAGAGGCACTTAAGGTAGGCCCAGTGTATTTACAGGGATAACAATTGACAATGTTCCAGCGTGCTTTTTCAGAGCCTTGTTGGTCATAAGCAACCACTGAACCAGTTTTACGATTCTGTGCCCACTTCCGAGGATCTCCCATATCTTCGTTACAGTCTTGATACCATTTATAAAGGTCTATATCATCCGTGGCGATGACTTTTACTGTGATGTTGGTAAATTTGACAACAGTGGGCGTAGCTTGACGCATTAGTTTCGCGCCTTTAGATGAACCGTGGACTTCTTGCGCTGGTGTATTTTCAACGCCTAATCCACTAATTTCTTTGATGAATTTATCAGTAATTCCATCAGCCTCGAAGTAAAACTTACAAGAGGTTAAAAATTCGCCTGCCATACTTTTAGACTCCTTTTTGTGTAGTTAATTTGGGAATTGGGAATGGGGAATGGGGAATAGGAAAGAAGCAAGGGAGGAGGGGGCAGGGGGGATGAGGGGAGGGAGAATTATTCAACAAGTTTCTCTCTTGTCTCCCCTATCTCTTATCGATGCCCAATTCCCAATGCCCTATTCGCTATCTTCAATGCCATTCCATTGACTGATGCGAAAAACAACAAATTCAGCAGGTCTGACGGGACAAACACCGACTTCGATGTACAAACGACCTAAAATTCTGGTTTCTGGCGGGTTCAATTCTTCGTCACACTTGACATAGAATGCTTGTGCTGGAGATGCCCCAAACAAAGCACCTTCACGCCAGATGCGCTCTAAGAAATTACTGACGGTGCGGGTTACACGCGCCCATAAATCTTGGTCGTTCGGTTCAAAAACTACCCATTGAGTTCCCAGTTCTAGGGATTTTTCAATATAGCTAATTAACCGCCGCACACTGATGTAACGCCACTCTGTTTTATCTGGTTCAACTAAAGTGCGTGCGCCCCAAATACGAATACCTCGATTTGGGAAGCTGCGAATGCAATTTATCCCCAGGGGGTTTAATAGTTCTTGTTCGCGGAAGTTGGTGTCATAGCCCAAACCAATTACGCCTCTAGGAACTTCATTTGCAGGGGCTTTGTAAACTCCTCTGGTTTCGTCGGTGCGGGCCCAAACACCCATCACATGGCCACAAGGAGGTACTAAAATTGGATTACCGCGATCGCGTGGATTAGGTACTTTAATCCAAGGATAATAAAGGGCCGCAAACATCGAACGACGATTAAATCTATTCAACCACTCCACTACTTGTTGAGGTTTGACAGCATCCGGTGGCGCATCCAGTACAACCATCCGGTTAGGCGGGTTGGGAATATCGCCACTGGCAGAACCTTCGCACATACTAATCATCAGTTCGATGATGCCGTGGACTTGATCTAAATTAAGTATCTGCTCTTGATAAGCCCGCATCACATCAGGACATGCCAGCATTGTGATTTCATCAACTTCAAAGATACCGCGTACCCCGGTGCGATCGTCTCGAACCCCTTCTAAATTTTGGGAAAATCTATCGGGTGGGGTGGCAACAATGGGCGGCGCTAGTTCATATTGACCATTTACCGGACGACGAGCTAAAGGCTGTCCACTTTGAGTTATGTCTTCTACAGTGATATACATCGAATTTCTCAATGCCGCCACTGCATAAGTTGCTGCTTGAGCACCAGGCTCGCGGTTCATGGTCAAGTTCTGGTATTCTTCTAAAACTTCATCTCCCCGACGAATCTCAATTGTGAAGTATTCCCCTGTATTTGGCGGAGCTTCTCCTTCAGTACCTTCGGGTAGAGCGCGCGGCGAACCATCAATAATGAAAATATTTACTAATCCACCTGCTGCTTGCTCAGGGCGCAAAGTAAAGCGCAGGGCTGGACGATTACCTCGAGCGTTGATTCTAAGGTTAGCAGGTTCTGGAGTCGCGGGTTTTGGTGCGCCTGGTAACTGAGTTCCGATGCTTGTTACCCAGCAACGACCGCCACCATTCATAAAGTAGCCGTAGACTGAAAATGGTAAATAGGCGTTGAAATCGGTGAAGCCGTCAGAGTTGAGACGGGCAAAATAGTTTAAGTATTGCGTCCAAGTAGTTACTAGCATGGGCTTGTATAACTCAGCCCCACCACGAACATCTTCTGTAAAGCCTACAAATCCAGCAACTGCCGTGCTAACACCTTCAATTGGTCGGCTACCTCGGTCAATTTCTTCAATATAGACACCAGGAGCAAAGTAATCAAGTCTAGCCATGAAAGTCTCTCCAAGTCAGTAAAAATCTAATTATTCAGGAGTTAGAAATATTTCTTTGAAAGTATGACTTTGGTTATCTACCAATGCATTGACGTTTTGGGGTAAATAGCCAGGATAATTCAGAGTCAAAACATAATTACCTAAATGAAGGTCTTCAAAGAAGAACAGCCCTTCTTTAGTGGTTAATATGGATTTTTCAGTTCCCCTCACAGCTACTTCTGTCGCTACCAACGGCAGATTTGTCACCGCACTTTTGACAATACCCGCGATCGCAACTCGCCTGGTTAATACTAAACTGTCACTATCACGAGACAATTGATTTCGCAAATTGAAAATTCGCTCCCAAACCAAAGGTACTGGAGTAGGTTGTGGCTCGACGGGGATTGTAACTGTCAAATATAAGGCTGAACGCAATGGCACATTCAGAGCGCTCCATAAAGAGCCAATCTCAACTGGCGGCTCTAGGGCAACTGTCATGTTCAAATTACCATAGCCCCGTAATTCAGGAACCAAAAATTCCTCTTCCAAGGTGCGATGGCGCAACAGTACAGTCAACGCCTCACTGATAAAGTGATGCTCACCTAAAGCTGTTCTATCCCAGGCTGTTAATAGCAGAGAAACATCAAACCAAGCGGGTGCCCAATTTACAATGGCAGGTTGTAGAGCGCGTGTTAGCTTGCGTTCAACTTGCCTACCAGAATGTTGTACCTGCTTACTCTCACGTATATCAAAAATGTATAAATTGAGAGTCGGGCCTGCTCCCTCTTCCCTTCGATTACCAGGATGGCTAAAGTCAATTTGCTCAGTACTGGTAAGTGAGGTTCCTCCAGCTAGAATTTCGGCTAAAGTTTGAAGAACGAAGATAAGCATGAAGGTGTTCTGCTGGTAGCTAATCCAGATGCATCTACAGTATATGTATCAGCCTTCTAAAGTTAATTAGACTTTTGTCGATATTTTTGGGATTGGGAATTGGGAATGGCGTTGTTGCGTGAATAGGGAAAAATGGTAAATTTTACTTATCCCCATTGGGCAGCTAATTTGATCATGGATACGAAAGCCAAAGCCAAC
>NZ_JBALDK010000185.1:0-31066 GCF_036917455.1 Nostoc sp.
GGTAAATTTAAGGTATAGCGAATATCTAAAGACATTTTTATTAATTAAGAGTCATTTGTTATTTGTCATTTGTCATTATTCTTTGGTTTTTTTGCTTGCCAATAACCAATGACTAATGACAAATTTATTTTATTCTTCGACGCGATAGCCTAACTCTGCTAGACTAATCCGCGATTGTCTCCATTTTGGCTGGACTTTGACAAATAATTCTAAATAAACTTTACCAGCTATTAACTTTTGGATTTGTTCGCGGGCTTCACTACCAATTGCTTTGAGCATTGTTCCGCCTTTGCCAATGAGTATGCCTTTTTGAGAATCGCGCTCGACGTTGATGGTAGCAAGTACACGAGTAATGCTGGGAGTTTCTTCTACTAAGTCAATAGCGATCGCTACTGAATGGGGTACTTCTTCACGAGTCAATAATAAAATTTGTTCTCGGATTAATTCACCCATAATAAAGCGTTCTGGCTGGTCAGTTACCAAATCTGGCGGATAATATAATGGCCCAATTTCTAAATGTCCAATTAATAATTCTTGAAGTTGCGGTAATCCTGCACTAGTCTTGGCAGAAAATTTCACGATTTCCCATTCATGAGACTGGGCCATCTGAGCGTAACTATCATCTAAAAACTGAGAATCGGTTGGTTGTTGGTCGATTTTATTCACGCCCAGAATCACCGGTGTTTTGCTGCGACAGAGCAATTCGGCAATATAGCGATCGCCCGATCCACAAGCCACCGCTCCATCTACCACAAATAGCACTACATCTACCGATTCAATGGCAATTTTGGCATTTTGCACCAGTACTTCACCCAATTGATGATGTGGTTTATGAATTCCTGGTGTATCTACAAATATTAACTGCGCCTCTGGTGTAGTCAATATACCGCGCAAACGGTTACGTGTAGTTTGGGCTACAGGGGAAGTTATGGCAATTTTTTGTCCTACTAATTGATTCATTAAAGTAGATTTACCGACATTTGGACGACCAACAATGCCGATAAAACCTGATTTAAAGTCAGGAGGAGCCTGTGGAATTGTTACTTCTCCAGAAAAAGAGAAGTTGTAATTATCAATACTATTCACCTTTGGCTCCACCCTCATATTTTACAGCTGGGATAACTTGGTTTTTTCTTAGACACAAAACAAGCATAAAATTATCCTGGCATTTTTAGGGTTTGCTTTTGCCGAGGTTTAATCTACTACTGGCTCTACACTTATATTTTACAGCTGAGATAACCTTAGTTGTAGAATTCAGGAGTCAGAATTCAGTAGTCAGAATATAAAAAAATCAAACTTCAAATTTACCTCATTTCGTCGATAATCATACCAAATCCAGATAAATTCTGACTTCTGGCTCAGGATAGGCACTTATTGATCCCCCCGATCAAGCCTTAAAAAGGGGGGAACTGCAATTAAAGTCCCCCAATTTATCGGGGAGCCATTGTGTTGGGCGGCGAGCCACTCTTGTTGCATGTGGCGTGGATTTAGGGGAATCTAAAACGTTTTGCTACCGAGAAAAGGACTTTTCAAACATCCTCTAAATAACTGGACTTTAGATTAAAAGCCAGAAAATAATCCCCAATACAAACTCGCCTTCATTTACAGCTTGATTTGTTGCGACATCATAAACCAATCCATCTTGTTGAGCGCAGACATCAATGACACTAGGTAAGTTACCTTCTTTATTAAAACTGAGAATTTGATACAATTTTTCTCCAGCTTTAAACCTACTACCTAATGCTATTCTGGATTGAATCATCCCACCTGCGATCGCATAATATTTTTTCCGGTTGCTGCTGGATGCAAAAGTCATTTCATGGGTTTTTATCTCATCCGATAAATCAGGAATTTGCAATACACCTTTTTGCACTAAATAGTTTTTCACACCCCGTACACCTTTAGCAACTGAGTCAGAGTTCATTTGCATTCCTGAGCCTAATTCCAGTGTCCAAGCTTCCACATCAAACTTGATATCTCTACCAAACTTATCAAAACAAGCTTCCAGTGCTAACCAAGGTTTGATAAAAGCTTCATCAAAAGCATCACCATCATATTTATTAAGTAAAATTCCAAAATCAAGCAGGAAGTATTTTGCACTATCTTCTCGATTTCGGAAGTAATAAAGGTAGTCTAATGCTTGATTTGTAGAACTATGTAGGTCAATTAAGTAGTCTGCATCTAAACTGAGATTTTGTAGTTTATAGCTAAAAAGTTCCGTATAGGGTACTGCACTAGAAGAATTAATTTTTTCTAAAATTTTCGCAAATTTTTGCTTAATTATAGTTAGATAATTTTGTCGAACAACCTCTAGATCGATATGAAGTTGAGATTTAGCAAAAGCTACTAAATCATCAGCTTCTTTCTCGTAATCCCAAAATATACGATTCCAGTCTTTGGCTTCGTAAACGCAGTATCGTCCAGGAGAAAAATGGTGCGATCGCTCATTCATCCCCATTGGATTACAAACGGGAACTAACCAAAGTTCTCCAGCTAAATCTGTATCATTTATTGTTAATAAAAACTCAATTAGCTGGTGAATGACCGCATTACCAGCAATTTCTGCACCGTGCAGATTTGATTGAATGTATACCTTCTTACCAGGTTTAGCGCCGATGAACTTGTATAGTTGTAAGTATAGGCGATCGCCTGAAGCCATTTGACGTAATGGAATAGTCTCAATAACTGGCAGCATAAAATAATTCGCTGATAATTTGAGTACATTATCCCTGTATCTGTACTGAATTAAAACTCAATCTGTCTCTAGGTGTCTCTGCAATACGGTTCGGTTAAGATCCCCCCGCCTGACCCCCAAAGGCGGTAAAAGAGGCTCGTAAGCAACTGATCAGCAATGCAGAACTGACAACTTTTGTGCTGCGAGTTGAAGAACCAAATCTATTGCAAAACTTACGCCTTGCCGAACAAAAACAGGAATAGACTAATGCACAATGGATTCTGGAAGCTTTGAGAGAAGTGTATAGGCGTTTACGGGCGCAAACCTGAATTATTGGCTCACTGGTTGCTGTTGCAGCAGTACATGGCATACCGATTGATGGTGCGATCGCAACAATTGTCGTATTATATATTTTGAAAATTGGAATAAATGTTTTCTGCAAATACACTCAACCAGATAGCGAAGCAAAACAAGGTAAAAATAATAATTCCTAACTCCTGTACAGACAAAGATTTTTCGCGTTTCCGCTCACGTCCCCGGTAAATTTTGCAACCGCTCATCTAAATGACTACGGTCTGCCAAAACCTTTAACAATGGCCCGTGTGAAGTAAATTCTACAATACTGACCGAAGCCACAGGGCATCCCAAACGAAAACGGAAACGTCCCACATCAATCCCCAGTAAACTAGACAGAATAATTCTGATAGTTGCTTTGTGGGAAACAACTAAAACATTGCCACTAGTGTAATTTTGCTTGATTTCTTCAATTACTTGTATAGAGCGAGAAGCAATTGTAACCGCCATTTCTCCACCCGTTGGGCCATTCCAAGCCGGATCTGCTGACCAGCGAATATAATCATCGTGATATTCACGGCTAATTACTTCCGGCGTTTTTTCTTCCCACTTACCATAGTTGATTTCCTTTAAACCATCTCTGAGTTGTGGTTCTATCCCTATTGCTTCATACAAAGGTTTTGCTGTCAATACAGTTCGCCGCATAGGACTACAAAATATTGCTGTCCAATCCTTAGAAGTATATGCGTCTGCAAAAGCCTTTGCCATCTCCAAGCCTTCTGGAGTAAGTTCTGAGTCTATGGAACCGCAAAAGGAATTGTTGCGACTGCATTCTGTCTGTCCGTGACGGAGGAAATAAAGAGTTAGGCTCACGGTAATACTCTCATCGATTTGTAAATTTCAGAGCGCTAACAATCAGATGTAGCTGAAGATAGTTAATGCCTGTGGTATATTACTACAATTTTTTGATATTTGGAATAATTTTCAGGGCAAAATTGCCGCAGTTATACCCGTCGTAAACATTGCATTGAGCGATCGCTTATTTGATAAGTTGTATGTTTAAACTATAGTGGTTAGCAATAGCATGGAATACAGACCTAACAACAGTAGCCCAAATGCTACAACGGTTGGGGAGTAAGATTCAAAGCCTCTCTTTTAAAAAGAGGAGGAATATAAGTTATGTCAAAGTACATTATATACAAACAAGAAGTGCAATAATTGCTTGTATTTATAAAGTTGGAACTTATAGAGATTATTACTAATAATTTTATAAAATAATTATGCAATGTAGAGACGTAATCAATTACGTCTCTACATTAGTTCTGCAAAATCAAGCTAGCCCTTTATCTTTTAATGCTTGCTAAGAAGACAAAAGAAGGTTTTAGCATTGAATCTTAAACAATCTGTACTCTTTTGCAAAAATGGAATCCACCCCATTTGTATCCCATAACTTTCTACAAAAAAGTCATGGATTGTTTAGTCAATATTTTTCTTCACATTATCTTTTACGTCTTCAATTCCGTGACGTACTTCACTTTCAGCTTGCTTTGCCTTACCTTTCGCTTTATCTTCTGGATCTCCAGTGATATTGCCTAATGCTTCTTGGGCTTTACCTTCAACATTTTTAGCAGCTGCTTTTGCGCGATCTTCAATACTCATTTTGTACTCCTGATTTAATAAAAAACTTATTTCAAAGCTGTGTACTAACTTTGAAATCTTTTTTGTGATTACTTTTACAGAGTAACTTAAAGTTTTTGCTAAAGCCTTCCACCACAAGACATATTCAATAATTCGTAATTCGTAATGACGCTCGTTCCTCGCTACCGCTTCGCTAACGTAATTTGTAATCATGAAAGGTAATTTTAGTAATGGTTCTGGCTGTTGGCTGAATCCAAAATAAAGTAATAGTAGTTTAGTTACCTATGCTAAAAGACATACAAAAAGTGCAAATATTGTAATTTCTATTTTTGACTCTTTAACTAAAAAACCCAGTTTCGTAAAGAAACTGGGTTTTTTAGTTATGGGGATATTTTTGTCTAATCTAGAAAACCCATTAGGCTTTCAGAATTGTCAATATCATTTGGTGCTATTGGACGATTCCCGAAGGTGGAATAACTTTCAGTAATTGCTAATGAACTTGAGCCAACTGGACGAATCCCAGAGAGATTTATACTTTCAACGACTTGGAATGTATTAGCACCAATTGGACGAATACCCATTGAGTTATAGGTTTCAACTACTTCCAAGGTACTGGTGCTAACGGGACGTACCCCAGCAATTGAGAGGTGTTCAGCAACTTCTAAGTCGCTAGCGCCTATGGGACGAATTCCAGAAATAGCAAGTGTCCCAGAAGCCCCCACTGGCAGTTCTTCCTCGACTCGATCGGCATTCAAGCTCTGGTCTTGTTGATTTTCAACTTCACCTGTAATATTATCCCCTGGAGACTTGGCAGGCTTTTGCCGAGAACTGATTGCTTTGCCAGCGCTGCTAATAGTCATAAACGAAGACCTCTGGTTTGTTAATTGAATTTTACAATAATTAAGGAAAGATGAAATTTTTTCCCATATACCTTAAGAGTTTAACCTTAAAAAACCTCATATAGATATAAGAATCTTTAAAACTGATACATAAGTAAATTTTAATTAATAATTTTTGTAAATAAATATTACTATTTAGTTAGTCTAATAGTCCCGCTAGAATGGATACAGGGCGGAATCGTCACCATGAGATAGGGTATTTCCAGCAAAACTGTATGACAGAATTTTGTCTTCAAGCTCCCTTTAGTCCGACAGGCGATCAACCACAAGCGATCGCACAATTAACTGCTAGTATCCAATCAGGCAACCGTTACCAAACTTTACTAGGAGCCACTGGAACTGGTAAGACATTTTCGGTAGCAGCAGTTATTGAGAAAATTGGCAAGCCTACTTTAGTTCTCGCACATAACAAAACCTTGGCTGCCCAGCTTTGTAACGAATTACGGGATTTCTTTCCCAACAACGCAGTCGAGTATTTCGTCAGCTACTACGATTATTATCAGCCAGAAGCGTATATTCCTGTTACCGATACTTATATTGAAAAAACGGCAGCAATTAATGATGAAATAGATATGTTGCGGCATTCAGCGACGCGATCGCTTTTTGAACGTCGTGATGTCATTGTCGTAGCTTCCATCAGTTGCATCTATGGTTTAGGAATGCCAGCAGAATATCTAAAAGCTGCCATCCCTCTTCAGATAGGTATGGAAGTAAATCAACGTCAAATTTTACGAGATTTGGCAAACGTTCAATATAGCCGCAACGACATAGAAATGGGTCGGGGAAAATTTCGTGTCCGAGGCGATGTCTTAGAAATTGGCCCAGCTTATGAAGACCGAATTATTCGCGTCGAATTCTTTGGTGATGAAATTGACGCAATTCGCTATATCGATCCGGTGACAGGGGAAATTCTCAAAAGTTTGGAAGCAGTGAATGTCTATCCCGCCCGTCACTTTGTCACCCCAGAAGAACGATTAGAAGTAGCTTGTGATGACATTGCAGCCGAGTTAAAACAGCAAAAACTAGACTTAGAACAAGCTGGGAAATTATTAGAAGCACAACGCATAGATCAGCGTACACGCTACGATCTAGAAATGCTCCGCGAGGTAGGTTACTGCAACGGTGTCGAGAACTATTCTCGTCATTTAGCAGGAAGACAAGCTGGAGAATCACCAGAATGTTTAATTGATTATTTTCCTAAAGATTGGCTACTAGTTATCGATGAATCTCACGTTAGCGTCCCACAAATTCGGGGGATGTATAACGGCGATCAAGCGAGAAAAAAAGTTTTAATTGAACATGGATTCCGGCTTCCTAGCGCTGCTGATAACCGTCCTTTGAAAGCCGAGGAATTTTGGCAAAAGGTTAATCAGTGTGTTTTTGTTTCCGCCACTCCCGGAAATTGGGAATTAGAAGTTTCAGAAGATCGTGTAATTGAGCAAGTGATTCGACCAACCGGGGTGGTCGATCCAGAAATTTCTGTACGTCCTACAGAAGGACAAATTGATGATTTGTTAGGAGAAATTAAAGATAGAGCCGATCGCCATGAACGAGTGTTAATTACCACATTAACCAAGCGGATGGCGGAAGATTTAACCGAATATTTGCAAGATCATAGTATTAGAGTCCGGTATTTACATTCAGAGATTAATTCAATTGAGCGCATTGAGATTTTGCAAAATTTGCGCGATGGTATATTTGATGTTTTGGTTGGCGTGAATTTGCTACGGGAAGGCTTGGATTTACCAGAAGTTTCCTTAGTAGCAATTATGGATGCAGATAAAGAAGGTTTCTTAAGAACCGAGCGTTCTTTAATTCAAACTATTGGTAGAGCCGCGCGTCATGTTCAGGGACAAGCGATTTTGTATGCCGATAACCTGACAGGTAGTATGATTAAAGCCATTGATGAAACAGATAGGCGGCGCGGTATTCAAACAGCACATAATCGACTGCATGGAATTACACCGCAACCAATTGTCAAAAAATCAAGTAATGCAATTTTGGCTTTTTTAGATGTATCTCGGCGGTTGAATGCAACTGACTTGAAAGTTGTAGATGAACATCTAGATGAACTGCCATTAGAACAGATTCCTCAATTGATTATTCTGTTAGAAGCGCAGATGAAAGAGGCGGCGAAGAAACTGGAATTTGAAGAGGCGGGTAAATTGCGCGATCGCATTAAACATCTGCGGGATAAAATGTTGGGACGTTAAGGTGAATATACCGAGTCTTCAATTGGAGTGTGATTGAGGCGAAACTGATGACCGATTGTTAATTGTAATATATCACGGCGATGCCCAACTTGATGAATTGTAATGAGTTGTGCTTCAGTATCAAAGGAATAAATAACCCGGTAGTCCCCAATTTTGAGTTTGAACAAACCGCTTAAATCAGCACTCAAAGGTTGAGGGGTTAAGTCCTCAAAGTTCTCAGACAACCAGCAAATTTTACGCAGGATGCGCTCTTGAATAGTTGAGGTGAGAGTTTCAAACCCGATTGTCGCCTCTGATTTAAATTCGATCTCGTAGCTCATTACCAGGACAATCCCAGGTTTTTTGCTACTTCTTCAGCAGGGATTCCACGTTCTCCAAATTGACTACGTTGTAGGGAGTTGAGTAGTTGCTGTTTCACTTCTGGTCTTATTTGTTTGCCTTCATCAGGATCAACCAATAGAGATTGAATCGTTTCGGCAACAGTTTCTTGAATCAGAAGCTTGAGTTCTTCGATAGTCATATCTTTGACTTGTATAGGGGATGATGGTTAGTGAGAACTACTTTTTAGTGTTTTACTGTGGCATATTGCAGCGATTGCGGCGGCGTAATAAACCCGCTTGCACATCGCATTAAACATCTGCGAGATAAAATGTTAGGACGTTAGCGTGAATCTTATTACTCACGAATCAGTAATTACCTGCACAGAAAGGTTATTACGTCAATGTTTGGCCGAAAAAGCGCTCAACTTGTCGCCAAGAAGCGTTTGTGCATAATAATACGATAATCCCCGTTGCCAAAGGTAAGGTTTAATACGGGCATCTAATTGTTCTGCTATGTCAAAATCTTGAATAGATTCATCAATTTTAGCCAGTTGAAAGTTAACCATACCTCGACGAATGTAAGCATTAGGGTTTTTCGGCTGATTGCGAATGGTTTCGTTCCAGCGCTGGAGTTGATTTTCTAAAGAATTTGAAAAAAACATGGGTTTTGAATTGGAATTAGATGCAGCTGATGGTTTAGGCATTGCGATCGCCTACATTACGACAAAAGGCGATCGCATTGGGCACTTGCAAGATAAACTCTTAAATTGATACCTTGAAAATAAAAAACCCCGCAGAATTACAAATGAGCGATGCTGACGGCGGGCTACACCTACGCTGGACATTAACAAGAAAAAAAGCACTGGTTACAGGTGCCACCAAAGGCATTGGACTAGCTGTTGCCAATGAATTTTTATCTCTGGGTGCAGAAGTGACAATTGTGGCACGGAATTCTCAGGATATTGACCAACAACTAATTATCTGGCAAAAAGCAGGATTACCTGCTTATGGGATTACCGCAGATGTTGCAACCCCTGATGGGCGACAAGCCATTTTTGAGCGGGTTGCCAAAACCTGGGATAAATTAGACATCCTGGTGAATAATGTGGGAACCAATATTAGCAAAAAAGTAGTAGATTACACAGCTGCTGAGTATGAGTTCATTATCCAGACAAACCAGACATCAATTTTTGAAATGTGCCGTCTGTTTTATCCTCTGCTGCAAAATGGGGAAAATAGCAGCATTGTGAATATCAGTTCTGTGGCGGGTTTAGTCTCGAATCGTACAGGCGCTCCTTATGGTATGACTAAAGCAGCTATAAATCAACTAACGCGATCGCTATCAGTTGAATGGGCTTGCGATCGGATTAGGGTAAATACTGTCGCACCTTGGGCGATTCGCACGCCTCTAACCGAGTCTGTACTCGATAACCAAGATTTCCTCAAATTAGTTTTATCACAAACACCTATGGGAAGGGTTGGTCAACCAGAAGAAGTAGCAGGTTTAGTGGCGTTTCTTTGTATGCCTGCGGCATCTTTTATCACTGGACAATGTATCACTGTCGATGGTGGATTTTTGGCTTTTGGTTTTTAAGTGCCAAAGCGAAATCCATCCACGAGGTAGAAGAAACTACTTGCAAAATTCAGTATTGTAGAGTTTGTGCCTTAGAATCAGGAAAAAACGCCCGTGGTTCCCATTAGAGATAATAATCCGACCAAAATCACGCCTTATGTAACTTATGGGTTGATTGCTGCCAATATCCTCGCTTTTCTTTATGAAGCAAGTCTTCCCCCACAAGCATTAAATGGGTTTTTACACCTTGCAGCGGTAGTTCCACGAGAACTCACCCTAAGCTTTGGTGGTACTTCTCTACATCAACCAGTTCCAGAGTGGGCAACTTTGATTACCTCGCAATTTTTGCATGGTGGTTTCTTGCACTTAGCTGGCAATATGCTGTTTCTCTGGATTTTTGGTAACAACGTTGAAGATAAGTTAGGCCATGCTAAATATTTGCTGTTTTATTTAACTTGCGGTGTTTTGGCATCATTAACTCAGTGGTTCTTCGCTCAAGATTCTAGTATTCCATCTTTGGGCGCAAGTGGTGCGATCGCAGGTATTTTGGGAGCATACATTCTCCGCTTTCCTAACGCTGAAGTTCTCGGTATAGTGCCTTTAGGGTTTTTCTTCCCGACTTTCCGCGTTCCGGCATATTTCTTTTTGGGATTCTGGTTTCTCGAACAAGCCTTCTACGGGCTTGCTAGTCTTGAAACACCTACAAACATTGGTATGGAAAGCGGTGGTATTGCCTACTGGGCTCATGCAGGCGGGTTTATCTTTGGGGCAATTCTCGGCCCACTGTTGGGTTTATTTAGCGATAAATCCCAGGAAGAATCTTGGTAAAAGTAATTCTTTATAGTATTACAGTCACCCTCAATTATAGTGATTGATTTAATAGGTTAAATTGCCTAACCTTCGCAACTGTTAGCCTTACAAGCTATATTGCAGTTAGTCAATAATTTAGGAAAAACACCTGTGTTTCCCCTCTACGACGAAAATCCAACGCGAATCACCCCGTATTTCACCTACGGGTTAATTGGCATGAATATTTTAGTTTTTATTCACGAGGTGAGCCTGTCACATGCACAATTGAGTCAATTTTTAAATCAGTATGCGGTAGTGCCTCAAGAGTTAACCACCAATTTGAGTGGGGAGTGGATAACCTTATTTACGTCACAATTCTTACACGGTGGTTGGTGGCACTTAATCTCAAATATGGTGTTTCTCTGGGTTTTTGGCAACAATATTGAAGATCGATTAGGTCATGCCAAATATCTAATTTTTTATTTAGCATGTGGTGCTTTAGCTGCCTTGTGCCAATGGTTTGTTGGTATGAATTCTGAGATTCCTTCCTTGGGAGCAAGTGGTGCAATTTCTGGGGTTTTGGGTGCGTATATTATCCGCTTTCCCCACGCTAAAGTCATGACCTTAATATTTTTGGGGTTTTTTATCACCACAATCAGAGTTCCAGCACTAGTAATAATTGGACTTTTTGTGGTGCAAAATTTAATCTCTGGTCTTGCTACCCTGCAAACAGCCGCTAATATGACTGTGCAGACTGGTGGAGTTGCCTATTGGGCGCATATTGGTGGTTTTGCTTTTGGCGTAATTCTCGCTCCCCTATTTGGGTTGTTTAGACGTGACTAATAGATAATTGGGTATTGGCAATTAAATCTCGTTCTTATTTGGCACGTGCTGATACTTCTTCAGATTGTTCAACAGTTTCCAATTTTACCTCAGATGTCGTTGGTGATTGTACGACTTGTTCAGGTAGAGAAACAATAATATCAGCGCCATTGATAATTGCTCCTAATAATCCTAGTTCCGATTCAACCAATTGATCGATAGCTTCACCTAGCATATTCTCTTGTGTATAGTGTGGTCGCGCCACTATTACCATGCCATCGCTATAAGGTTGAATTAACAGAGGGTCATTGGATATGCTGAGAGGACTAGTGTCTAAAATAACTAAATCAAAACGCTCGCGGACATCCTCTATCAGCCGCCGCATTTCGCTAGACTCAAGAATAGCTGCTGATTGCCGCACAGGCCCAGGACTCGGAATAATGTATAAATTTTCGACATCAGGAACTAAACGAATACATTCACTTAAGTTAGCGTAATAACGCAGGGGTTCAATAGTAGATTCGGGGTCAGGAATTACTTTCAGGGATGTACAACGAGAAGGCGATCGCAAATCTGTTTCGATAATCAAGGTTCTTTTTCCAGCACGGGCAGAAGCTATACCCAAGTTATAAGCACTTGCGGTCTTACCTTCTAAGCTACTGGTGCTAGTAATCAACACGACTTTTAAGTTATTACCACCAATTCGGCGCAGATTACTGCGGAACTTCTCATAAAATTCTAAATAAGGAGAATCGGCGGAAAGTACCACAGGTACTGCTTCTCGATCGAAATCATCAACAGGCATTAAAGGCAATTCTCCCAATACTGCCACATCCCTTTGCTTGAGGTTCTCGCGAATATCCTCTCTGGTTTTGAAAGTCCCTTCCAGCGATCCCAGTAAAAATATTACCCCGCCACCAATCACCACACCTAAGAAACCGCCCACAGCAAGGGTAATAGGTACACTTTTTGGGGGTTTGATGTCGGCAACAGCTGTGGGCGGTCTGGCAATGCTGAGGCTGCTGGTAGTTTCTGCTTCTGCGGTTTTAGCATCAGTTAGCTTCACCTGCATTTGGTCATAGATGGCTTTTTTGAGTCCAACCTCTTGCTCTAAACGCGATCGCTCTAATTGCTTATTGGGTATCAGAGAATATTCTTGCCGTAGTCGCGCTTCTTGTTGAATTTCTTGAACTAGTTGTTGTTGCAGTGTCTCACGTTGAGTTTGCAAAGACACCATTTGGTTTGCCAATTGCTGGCGGGCTGGATCTAAACTACTTTGGGTGCGAATACCTGCAATGCTACCCTGAAGCGGAGCCGCCGCACCATCACCACCTAACACCTCAGCAGCACGTTGTCGCAGCAATTCCTCAGCCGCTTGTTTCTGACGCTGCAACTGAATCATCGTTGGGTGTTCTGGTCGCAAATCTTTTCTGAGTACAGCAATTTGAGACTCGCTTTGATAAATTTGCGCTCGTAAATTCCCAATAATTGGATCGGCACTCAAAGCAGAAGAGATATAAGCTTGCCCGACTGTTAAGCCTAACTTACTTTGTAAACTGCGAATTTGACCATCAAGCCCAGAAATGGTTAATTGCATTTGCCGTTGAAGATTTTGGCTGGCAGTAATGGCACTTAACAAACTGCCATTTTCGGCTGCCAATATTGCTGTTCGCTCTATGCGATCGTATTGTTCTAACTTCTTTTCAGCAACTTGCAATTCTCGTTTAGCTTGTGGCAAGCGATCGTTAATTTTTTGAATAATTGCTTGTAATCGCCCAGTATTGATGTCACTACTCAACTTAATCATTGATTGCATCAATTCTGCCAATACTTCTATACCTCTTTTGGGGTCACTATCTACATATTTCAGTTCAAAGATACTCGTTTCAGATTCCCCAGTTCTGGCATTCTTTTTAGGTAAAGAAAGCACAATATTTGCACCGAGTTGTCTCGGTTTGAGATTTACTTTCTGTGCCACTGTGGCAATTATCTGGTTTGATAATAAAACTTCTTCATTCAATTCCTTTCCTTGCTGTTGGATTTGACTACCAGTTGTTGAGAAAGAAACTGGTGGGCCAGCATAGGTAAGGGCGGCAGATGCTATGTAGTTAATAGGTGGATCTGGCTGCATAGCCACCACTGTTGACCCCACTACAACTAAACCAAAACTAGCTAGCCCAATCCACTTATATTTTTCAAAAGCAATAAGATAGCGTTTAACAATTGGTGGGGTCATGGTCGCTTCGCTCCAATCAAAAATTAAAAATTAAAAACTAGGAAGCACCAAACTAAAGATAGTGACTTTTATATAAGGACGCTATCAACTTCCTATTGTACATATCGGTTGATATCTTTAATATTTTTCCATTAACAAATTCAAAGATAAGCTGGAGATGTGGCTTCCTCCACTCCCAACTATTTACAAACTGTATCCTTCTTGTATAGTCATTAATTTGATCCACCGCCACCGAAGTTGTCAAAAAACCGCAGAAAAGATTGAACATTAAAGAAGGGTTGGGTAATGGTAGTCAGGAAATTAGTAATTCTACCGATGAGGTTCCGACCAATAACAAGAACATCATTATCTTGAAGTGCCACATTTTGAGACGCATCGCCTCCTAAAGCTTTTTTAGCATCAAGTTTCTGGGTAACAGCTTTACCTCGTTCGGGATCGAAGCGAACCAGAGCGATATCCCGAAGATTAGCAGTATCAACATTTACTCCTCCTAAAGCATCTACAAATGTACTGCCGTTAGGCAGCGCTTGAACGGAAATACCTCCCGCAGCATAGTTTAAAACCCGGACTCTAATCTGTGGTGTAGCTAAGGATGAACGTGCTACCAGATTGCGGTCATAACCGTCATCATTACCAACTTCACGACGGGGGACGAGTATCGCATCTCCGTCTTGTAAGCGTAAATTAGGAATTGAACCGCCATTTTGCAGTGCTGCATATAAGTCAATAGTTTGTGAAATCACAGAACCATCGATTAACTTGCGGCGTACTTGTATTTGTCGCAGATCTGCATTCAACGTTGAACCACCAGATATTAGCAAAGCATCAGCAACACGGGGTGTTGTTGAATTAATTGGATAAATTCCTGGTCGAGATATTTCCCCGCTAATGGTAACTTGGACTGGTCGCGTCCCAACCAAGGATACTACTACGATTGGATCTGGGAAAATACGACTCAAGCCTAAGCGAATTTTCTCTTGGGCTTCTTCCAAGGTTAAACCTTGTAATGACACTGTTCCTACTTGCGGCACTATGATGTTGCCTTCTGGACTAATTACAGCTTGAAAACTCAAGTCTTGACGCTGCGTTGCTAAGGCTAAAACTATTACCGGATCGACTACATAACGATTTAAACCCAACCGAATTTTTTCTTGAGCTTCTTCCAAAGTTAAACCTTGTAAGAAAACTGTTCCCAGTAACGGCACCACAATATTACCTTCTGGGTTGATTAAAGCTTGAAAGCCCAAATCTGGAAAGCGCTGAACCGAAACGCTAATTCCATCTCCTATGCCTAAGCGGTATGGTCCTGGGGGACGCTGAAGCACAACGCCAATTCCATCTCCTGGTCCCAACAGGTAGCGGCTGAGTTGTGGGGAAATTTCGTTATTTGCACCTGGAGGTACAAACTCAGTACCTGGCACAGGCGATGGGGGTTGACTTGGTGATTGTCTTTGAGGTGGAAAAGGCTGGGCAACAACAAGTTGGATAGGTGTTATTAAGAAAACTCCTACTTGAAGACTGACAAAACATAGGGCGCTGAATCCACGCATATAATAACTGGGAGCTACGAACATCGGTGTAAAAATACTGGTATAGAAATTATTCGCGCCGAGTGGTTATTTTACTCTAAAAATGTCCTATATGTCTCTTGTATCTACAAGTATTTACCAAGAAAAAGAGAATAATTTTGCTAAATTGAATTTCTATCTAACTATCAATTTTTTCGGAAGCTGCGGTAAGACAAGGGGCAAAATCCTTTTATTCCATGCAAACTCATAGATAATCGGTATAACTTCTATATTGTCAACATCTTTTAGCTGAGTTTTAGCCGGAATAAATTATAGAGATACTGTTGATGAATCTCTGCACAAATGCATGTGTAACTGACTCTACAAAGGGCCTGCCATCAATTCAGCTTGCACTGTTTCTCCGATAGACTGGGCTAAAGACCAAGATGTTTCTACTTGCCCTAAAGGTTCCATCGGGATCAGAATGCTTACACTTACCCAGGGAATGCGTTGCTTACGCCACTGGGCCCATTGATCTGCCAAGAACCAGTGAAAAGGTGATGGATTCCCACCGTCTGGCATAGCGTACCATTGCAAGACAGCGAAGGTTTGCTGTGGTGTGGCGGCGCGAAAAAACCTAGCTTCTACTTTAGTTACGATATTAGAAGCCGACTTTGCAGGCGGTTTCACAGTAAATTCAGCAGAACGAAATTGAGCTACATCCCACTTTCCCCAGCGTGACCTTCCCCAACCGTTAACATCTGTCCACTCTACTTCTGGTTGATCCATAGGCCCATTTTGCGGCAGCAAAAGCAGGATTGCCTGGGATTGAGAACCTTGTTTTTTAAGTAGCTGTAAAGACCATTTATGTTCGCCAATTTGCTGGTCTGCTTGTTCAATAGTTTGCCAACCAGGAAGGGTCAACCCAGTGTTGCGGATCTCTTTTAACTCGTTGAGGGTAGTAATAGGTGGGGGCTGTTTCCATTGCCAGTGTCCCGTCAGGTATCCGGGAACCCCTCCTATTGCTAGTAGCAGTAGCAGTAACAAAAGTGCTGCCACTTGACTCAATTGGTTTTCCTTGAAAAACTTGGAGAAGGAAATCATCAGTAAAATTTGTAATCCTTAGGCAGAATTTTACTTCATAAAATCACACCATGAGTTCAGTAATATTTATGAGTAGAGAATTAAGTGGGGGAGCAGGGAAAAAAGAAATTAACCCATACCCCATGCCCAATAATTCTAACTTTCCGCTTCTTGCTGAGTTTCTTGAGATGCTGAAAAATAGCTAGTAAGCCAATTCAGTAAGGGCACTAATGACACCAGCATACAAGCAGAGTAGACATCACCACCCCAACCCTCATGGAGCCATTTAAAAGCTGCTTCTTGACCTGTGCCGTGAAAGAAAGTCAGTAAAGTATTACGAATGATATTCGCAGTAATACTAACGATCGCAGCAAGAGATAAAAACGATATAGTTGTACGGCGTGAAGACAAAGCGTCTGTCCAATAAAGCAACATCAAGCCTACGTAGAGAGTCGTGAACAACATTTTCAGCCCAGCACAATAGGGAGCAACTTCCACAATCCTTCCTCCCACGTAGAGATTTACCTCGTTTACGGTTACATCCATCCCAAATTGATTCAGAATGAAGCCTGCTGTACCAGCGATGAAGCTTTGAAGAGGCAAGGTATAGGGAGCAATCAGATATGGCATTGCTGTTGGGGTTGCCAAAAATACTAATAGCAGGGGAAATCCTTGCGATCGCAAACCTGCTATTCCTTTAAACCATAAGCATAATCCTACCAAGATAACGGGCAAGGAAAGGTTAACCCACTCTGTAACACCGCTAAGATAAAAAACTGCCCCGAATAACAAGAAAACAGCGCTCAAAGGATGGATGGTATCTGGCAAACGTTTCCACTTTTTTCGGTTCATCCAGCCCAGATAAGCCGCAAATGGTAAACCAATAATTCCGTGGCTGAAATATTCGTGTTCTGTACTGATATTTTTGTGCAGCCAACCATCGAACCAGTGTAGCAAGATAGGAGCAAAAAGCAGCAGCAAAACACCTATAGTAGCTATATTTAATAAGTCCGAGGCGTTTCTATTTTTAATCTGTTGCTGGAGTGCCATGATTTTTATTGGTCATTGGTCATTGGTCACTGGTCATTGGTCATTGGTCATTTGCAAAGGACAAAGGACAAATTTCTAATTGTTAGATGCATATTTATTTAAGTATGAATTAACATCAGGCTACCACGCTGCCAAGGTCAGCAGTGGAGGCTTTATCTACTTTAGAAGTTGTTGAGACTGCATGAGCGATCGCAGCTACAACTTCTTTAACTTGGCTACTGCTCAAACCAGGATACATTGGTAATGATAATATTTGCTGTGAGAGTTTTTCTGCTTCTGGAAAATCCCCAGGCTGGTAGCCTAAGTTAGTGAATGCCGGCTGGAGATGACAAGGAATTGGGTAATGAATGCCAGTTTGAATTCCTACTGCTATAAGTTTTTCCTGGAGTTGCTGGCGTTCTATCGGGCAAGAATCATCAATTTTAATCACATAAAGATGATAAACGTGTCCTGTACCACTTTGGTTTTCCATAGGGATAATACCAGTAGTTGCCAAAGGCGCTAGTTCTAGATCATACTGCTGGGCAATAGTCAAGCGATCGCGATTCCACTGTGGCAAATATGGTAATTTTTGGTGCAAAACTGCTGCTTGTAAAGTATCCAAGCGGCTATTTGTACCTGCTTCAGTATGAAAATACTTTTGCGATGCACCGTAATTTCGCAAGCGCACCATCTTCTGGGCTACATCGGAATCTCGTGTCAGCAGCATTCCTCCATCCCCAAATGCTCCCAAATTTTTGCTGGGATAGAAACTAAAAGCTGCTGCTATTCCTACTGAACCAGCGTGATATCCGTCTCTTTCTGCAAGGTGTGCTTGGGCGGCATCTTCAAAAATTAGTAGTTTGTAAGTATAGGCAAAGTTTATTAGTTCGCGTGGTGATACCATTTGACCATAAAGATGCACAGGGATTATTGCTTTGGTATGAGGTGTAATTGCCTTTGCTGCTTTTCTTAAGTCAATTAAAGCTGTTTGGCGATCGCAATCTACCAGAATTGGCTTTGCACCAGCCCGGATAACCCCAATTAAGGTGGCGATAAAAGTGTTTGCTGGTAAAATCACTTCATCGCCAGCACCAATATTACACGCTTGCAATCCAAGAGCGATCGCATCTGTTCCTGATGCAACACCAACCCCATAAGCTGCCCCAGAAACTGCCGCAAATGCTGCTTCAAAATCTGAGAGTGCTTGCCCTAAAATAAAATCTCCCTGTTCTAATACAGATTGGATTGCAGCTTGTAATTGCGTTTGAATTGGTTCGTGTTGTAACTTCAAGTCTACAAAAGGAACTCTAATGGTCATTTTATTCATTACCAATTGTCCTCAAAAAATATTTACTCGGATACAAAAATAGAAAAGCCTGCACAATTTTCAGGATGAAATTGTAATAGGTTTAATCTATTGAATCGAGACTTGTATTACTTGGATTAACTATCTAGGATTATCAGCCATCGGTGCTAGCTGTCATAAGTAAAAATTGCTATAAAAATTACATCTATATAGTTTTTGTAAGTAAATTTACTTTGAATATCCCAGTCAGAATCTTTCCTTCTGTACATAACGAATTACAGTCCCTTTGTATTGTATTCTTAGCATTAGCTTACCCTCGTTGAATCCAAATCTAACGCAGTCTGACCGTAAAATCTTAAGCAACAAAGGCTACACCAGTGCTAAATAAAGAACATTCAGCACCAGTAGCTAGTAACTTGTAGATACCGTGTCGCCGACTTAATGGAAGGGGTAAAAAATTTTTGCTCCAAACTTGTTTGTCAGAGGCAAAATTAGGGAATGCTTAAAAATAGCAATTGATAACCTAGAAATAGAGCTTATATCAATTCACATTATCGAGAAATTATTAAGGTAGCAGTGGCAATGATAGAGCCTGAAAACAAATTATTTGCCCTAAAGGATGGTTGGGATTCTCATGAATCAAGAGAACAACAACGCCTCAAAGCTTTGTCAGATTTAGGTTTGCGGCAACCAGAAACGATTCCGGTTTTTGAAGAAGCCACACAGACTGCTGCCCACTTTTTGGAAGCGCCAATTTCCATATTGGGATTTATAGATCAAGAACGTCACTGGTTCAAGTCATCGGTGGGCCTATCTAGGCTAGGGCTAATGAATCATTTGGCACAAAGCCGCCAACTGACACGCCGGGAATCGTTCTGCACTCAGGTAGTAGAGAGTCTTCAAATATTTGTAATTAATGATACTCATAAACTTACAGATCCAGTGCTTGTTAGCAGCAAGTTGGTGCAGGATTATGGTATTCGTGCTTACTTAGGAGCGCCACTAATTGATGCTGAAGGACATTGTTTGGGTGCATTGGCGGTGATGGATTTAGTGCCGCGCAATTTTACAAACCGAGACATTGAGTTTTTACAAATTATAGCTCGTTGGAGCATGAGTGAATTTGAGCGTAACCGACTCCTGCAAGGGAAACTCGAATCTAGTACTCCTGCAATCCCTCCTATATTTTCGCTCAATGACGAACGTAACACTGAGATTAAGATCGCCGCACCCACTAAAGACAGCGACTCTGTTTCTACCAAGCAACTGAAGTTGGAACTGTTAGGTCAGCTAACTCAAGAGTTACGCACGCCCTTAACATCTGTACTCGGTATGGCTGGTGTTTTAGGACGTGAGATTTATGGGCCTTTGACGACTAAGCAAAGAGAATATTTGGAAATTATCCAACACAGTGGTCGATATTTACTTTCCCTAGTAAATGAAATTACTGAACTAGGAGCTATGGATGACAACTCAACTGTACTTAATCTAGTTCCTGTAGATATCGAAATGCTGTGTCAACAAGCTATCAATACTTTAGAAGAAGTGGCTAATCGGCGCGAGCAAGATATTCGCCTTTCTATAGAACCGGGACGCAATCGCATTTGGCCTTTAGATAAAGACAAGGTGCGACAAATCCTTTATCACCTGGTTTTCAGTGTGATTCAACTTTCGGCTACAGGTAGCATTGTTCGCATTCATGTATCTTATAAGGAAAATACACTCAACATTACTATTTGGGTTTCCCATCCCTGGTTAGGGGATGGCATAACTGAGGTTGATCCCTACTTCCGTCTCAATTCTTTGTCGCTGCTAGAGTTAACAGGCGAAGTAGCAACTTACAATACTCATACAGAAAGCCAGAAGCAACTAGATACATCAGTAGCAGTAGAGAATTCAAAAAACTTGAGTGATTCCCACTCAAATTTCTTTGCTGCTAGTTCAGGTATAAATTTAGCTAAATCAACTGGAACTCTTTCTCGTGAAAGCTTGGGCCTATTGCTAAGTTGTCAACTTGCAGAGTTGCACAGCGGACAAATTTTGATTCAAGGTTCGCCAGAATCAGGATATCGTTATGTGCTTTCTTTGCCACTCCAACTGACGACTTCTTCACAAGCAATTAGCGATGTCTAATTATGGGGATTGGGAAAGAGGTATTTTCAACTATATTGTTGAGTACTAAGTACATAAAGGGCTATCTTAATTTGATATAAGCTGAAGTGGTTTCGGATTAAAAGTAGTGGCTGATGGCTAAAAATAAGAGCGTCATAACGCGATGTGCAATCTCTGTTATTACCTTTTTATAGCCATAGGCATTATGATCGATTCCAAGTTCTGCGTCGGCAGGCTAATCGATCGCAATGTTTTTTATGAATTTAGTCTGGCAACGATTTACTTTATCATCTTTACCGCTCAAAGAATATCTTGCTACCAGTTACGTACACCGTTATCTGGTCGGACTGTTAAGTTCTTGGCGGCAAACCAGCATCTTACTTCAGTGGGGAGATGCGATCGCAGCGGCTTTACTCAGCTTAATATATGCCCTTGCACCTTTTGCTTCGAGTACGTTAGTAGGTTTTTTACTGGTGGCTTGTGTGGGATTTTGGTTGTTGTTGACTTTATCTGATGAAGTCACACCAGCAAATGTCTCGTCAGTCACTCCCATTCACCTGCTGGTACTGCTCTATTGGGGAATTGCTGTCATCGCAACAGCACTATCACCAGTGAAAAAGGCGGCACTTAACGACTTGGGAACGTTGACCTTGTATTTGCTACTATTTGCCCTTTGTGCGAGGGTACTAAGGTCGCCTCGTCTCCGGTCTTGGATTATTATTCTTTACCTGCACGTATCGTTAATTGTCAGTGTCTATGGATTGCGGCAATGGTTTTTTGGAGCCACAGCACTGGCAACTTGGGTCGATCCTGAATCTCCTCTGTCTAAGACTACAAGAGTCTACAGTTATTTAGGTAATCCCAATTTATTAGCTGGATACCTTTTACCAGCAGTAATTTTTAGCTTAGTAGCAATTTTTGCATGGCAAAGCTGGCTCAAAAAAGCCCTATCATTAACAATGCTGATTGTCAATACTGCCTGCCTGATCCTGACTTTTAGTCGTGGCGGTTGGATTGGACTAGTGGTGGCAATTTTGGCTGTGATGGCATTGCTAGTTTATTGGAAAAGTCTGGAAATGCCCCCTTTTTGGCGTACTTGGTCGCTACCGATTATCTTGGGGGGTTTAATCGGGGTATTACTGCTAGCAGTAATATTTATAGATCCAGTGCAGGTTCGGGTCTTGAGTATTTTTGCCGATCGCAAAGATAGCAGTAATAATTTTCGCCGAAATGTGTGGGATGCTGTCTTTGAGATGATTCGCGATCGCCCAATTTTCGGTATTGGCCCCGGTCACAACTCTTTTAATAAAGTTTATCCTCTCTACCAACGCCCTCGTTACACTGCTTTAAGTGCTTATTCGATTTTGTTTGAAGTGACTGTAGAAACTGGATTTGTTGGTTTAGCCTTCTTTCTCTGGCTGATAATTGTTACATTTAACACGGCACTTTTGCAAGTGCGACGATTGCGACAACTCAGAAGTGGAGAGGGATTTTGGTTAATTGGGGCGATCGCTATTTTATTGGGTATGCTAGCTCACGGCACTGTAGATACTGTCTGGTATCGTCCTGAAGTCAATACCCTGTGGTGGCTCATAGTTGCCTTAATTGCTAGTTACTGGAAACCTTTAGCTCAAAATCAGACAAACTCATCTAACTCAGAACCAGCATTAAACTAACTTAAGTTAGTGTGTCAGTTGTTTTTATAATGAACAACTGACAATTGAACGCATTTAAAAAAGGCTAGAGACAAGTTAAATGTTGTCTCTAGCCTTTTTTATTTAATGGGCAGTACCAGACTCGAACTGATGACATCCTGCTTGTAAGGCAGGCGCTCTACCAACTGAGCTAACCGCCCTTTTACCAATCCTTAACTAATATAGCAGACCATTTTGTATTGCGCTAGTAGTTTTGGAAAAATCTTTTTTCTCTTATACTGGCTCAGTATTCAGTTACTCAGCACGGGTTAAACGCTCCGCTATCGCTAACAGGAATTAGAATGCCCTCTGGTCGGACGCACGATCGCATTACTATGTATGCTCTGCCGTTGGTGGCGGGCATTACTTTGTGGCAGACTCGCAGTAGCAATGCGACTTTGTTGGTTGCAGGCGGGTTTCTATTTGGAGGGCTGATGTTTGGCCCCGATTTAGATATTTACTCTGTGCAATTTCAACGCTGGGGTTTCTTGCGCTGGATTTGGCTACCTTATCAAAAAAGTCTGCGCCATCGTTCTTTTTTATCCCACGGGCCAATTATTGGCACAATTCTGCGGATACTTTATCTGGGGTGTTTGCTAGCAATCTTGGCAATTTTCGTTTTGGCAATTGCCCAAAGGTTATGGAATTTGAGTTTTACTTGGCAAGATTTGGGCAAAACTGTGGGGCGATCGCTCGTGCAATACGATACTGAATGTATTGCCCTGTTTTTGGGTTTGGAACTTGGTGCGATGAGTCATTCTCTCAGCGATTGGAGTGGTTCGGCATACAAGCGCTTTCAAAAACAAGGGGTTCGGGGGTTGCTTCCTAGTGGCAAAATTAAGAAGCGGAAAGTTACAAGTCGCGGTAGTCGTCGAGCTACAGTTAGCAGAAAGAGCAACGGAAGAACGACAAAGGACAAATAACAAATGACAAATGACAAAGTTGATACTTTGGCGGCGTTGCAAGAATTGATTGAGGTAGTAGCAAAATTGCGATCGCCTGATGGTGGTTGTCCGTGGGATTTGGCGCAAACTCCCGAAACGCTAACCCCTTATGTAATTGAAGAAGCTTATGAGGTAGTGGATGCAATTAAGAGTGGAGATAAAAGTGCGATCGCAGAAGAGTTAGGCGATTTATTATTACAGGTGGTATTGCAAGCCCAAATTGCCAGCGAATCTGGGCAATTTTCCCTCAAAGAAATAACTCAGGGGATTTCCCAAAAGTTGATTCGCCGTCACCCTCATGTCTTTGGTGATGTGTCAGTGACAAGTGTGGATGAGGTACGGCAAAATTGGGAACAAATCAAAGCTGCGGAAAAAGGCGAACCATCCCCAGACGCACAAAAACTTAGTGCTAAACTCGGTCGTTATGGGCGTACTCTTCCCCCATTTCCAGCAGCGATGAAGATTTCTCAAAAAGCTGCGGCAATTGGGTTTGAATGGGAAAATATTCAGGGCGTTTGGGATAAATTTCATGAAGAGTTGGGCGAGTTTCAACAGGCTTTAGCTGAGGAAACACCCGAACGACAACAAGCAGAATTAGGCGATTTACTGTTTGCAGTTATTCAGCTAGCGCGTTGGCATAATCTCGATCCCAGCGTCGGTTTGCAAGGCACAAATCAACGATTTGTGCAGCGATTAGAAAAAATGGAGGCAGTTGTCGATCGCCCTCTTTCTGATTACAGTTTGGATGAGTTAGAAACTCTCTGGCAACAGGCAAAAGCCCAACTTGCTAATGAAAAAAAGAAGGAGTAGGGACTAGTCCCGCATTTCTCACAAGCTTGAGAGGGACAGAGGGGAAAAACTTGGTATTTAAACTCTCCCCTGCTCCCCTGCTCCCCTGCTCCCCTGCGTTAGCGTCTCTCAGAGTTGCCATGTCGCAGACTTTACGCTGCGCTATCCCCTTTTTCGGTCAGAATACCTAACTTAATCCTGACTCCTGAATTCTGTTTTGGTAAAATACCACGGGATAATTTGACCTGTTGTTCTGCTACTGTTGTTGTAACCATTAGGTCCTCCTTAAGTTATAAAAAAATTTGCTTAAATCTACTTATTATATCTATAGCTTTACAACACTCTAGGTAGATTTTTTTATTGATCCATTATTGTAACATACAAAATGGGGGGATAACATAGCTACATTGTGTTTAATTGATTTTGTAAGACTCGTGTTGGCAAGACAAACCTCTATCTTGTAAGCAATAGTTTTGAGTTCAGCTTTGAGCGTACGGTAGAACTTGTATTTGCTTAATATTTCCTCTCACGTGCGCTTCTCAGTCTTAGCAAAGTGAGCAACATGAATGAATGTAGACGATTTTAGTCAGCAAATAGAGAGATTACGCTCACGGGTGACGATATTATTGCAAAGTACTGTAGGTGAACAGTACTCGCAACAAAAACTAACAGCAGAAGCTTTTGAAGAACTGAAAATTGCTTTGGAGGAAATGAGAGTCGCCTCCGAGGAACTACAAGCAACACGAATGGTAGTAGAGAACGAGCGCCAGCGCTACCAAGAGTTATTTGATTTTGCGCCTGATGGTTACTTAGTAACTGATATTTATGGCACTATTCTTGAAGCTAACCAAGCTACTACTGTCTTACTTAATATCTCAGAGCGATTTTTGATTCGTAAACCGTTGGTTAGTTTTATCGGACAGTCAGATCGTCAAGCTTTTTTTAATTATCTGGCTGAGTTGCAGCATCTCGACCGGGGCGGAGAATGGGAAGTGTGTGTACAACCACGAGAAAAAGTCTGTTTTGATGTTGCTTTGACAGTAGTTACCGTCCGGAACAAAAAGGGTAAGCCAGTTGCTCTGCGCTGGCTAATGCGCGATATTACCAAGCGTAGGCCTTTAGAGTCCGAGCGAAAACTGTTATTTGCCAGCGAGCAAATTGCCCGGATTGTAGCCGAAGCGGCAGAGAGGCGCTCTAATTTTTTGGCTGAAGCAAGTCGTGTGCTGGCATCTTCCTTAGATTACCGCACAACTCTCACGAGTGTGGCACAACTAGCAGTGCCTACCCTTGCCGATTGCTGCATTGTAGATGTCGTTGAAAATAATTCGGTAGCCTTTACTAACCCAGTCATCGCTGCTTCGGAACCGCAGAAAGAAACACTAGTGCGAGAACTCCGACAACGCTATCCAATTCCTGTCGATGCTGATTATGGACTACCAAAGGTTTTACAGACTGGTAAGCCAGAACTGGTTACAAACATTCTTGAGTCTTCATTGCAGCAAAACACATGGAACCAGGAATATCTCAATTTACTGCAAGTCAAGTCTTATATGGTTGTGCCCCTGTTAGTGCGGAAACGCAAATTAGGGACAATTGTATTTGCCTCTGCACAAGTAGGACGCTATTACACAATTGTAGATCTAGCAATGGCTGAAGAAGTTGCCCAACGCGCAGCTTTCGCCATTGAAAATGCACAGCTTTATCGGCAAGCCCAGGAAGCTAACCGAATTAAAGACGAATTTTTAGCGATCGTCTCTCACGAACTTCGTACACCTCTTAACTCGATGCTGGGTTGGGTTCAAGTAATACGTAATCGAAAATTGGATGAAGTAGTTACTTCTAAAGCACTGGAGACAATCGAACGAAATGCAAAACTTCAAAGGAAACTGATTGAAGATATCCTGGATATTTCACGTATTGTACAAGGTAAAATCCGCCTAAATCTCCATAAAGTTGACCTGGTAATTGTAATTAATGCGGCGATTGAGGCTGTATATCCCACATCTGAGATTAAAGATATTCGAGTTGAATCTAAGCTTGACTCGTCAGTAGGTGAGGTTATGGGTGATGTAGAACGCCTCCAACAAATAGTTTGGAATTTGCTCTCTAACGCCGTCAAGTTTACACCTAGCGGAGGCCGAGTTGAAGTGTGTCTGGAGCAGGTAAACTCAAATGCTAAGATTTCTGTCTCTGACACAGGTAAGGGAATTAATGCTGACTTTCTACCTTATATATTTGAGCGCTTCCGTCAAGCTGATAGTACAACTACTAGAACAGACAGTGGTTTGGGGCTGGGACTGGCAATTGTAAACCACTTAGTAGAAATGCACTCAGGTACAGTTTATGCATTTAGTGAAGGAGAAGGACGGGGAGCAACATTTACAGTCTTGTTACCTGTGATAGAACCGCAACCAGAGCAGTTAATTAAAGAAAGTCAAATAAAAGTCAATAACCTCTTAGCGCTTGATGGGTTGCAAATACTCCTTGTAGATGATAATGCCGATACTCGTGAGTTAATTGCCTTCATTCTTCAACAGTCGGGAGCGCAGGTGACATCGGTTAGCTCAGTAGGTGAAGCCTTGGAAGCGCTGGTACGATTAAGACCAAATATTTTAGTCAGTGATATCGGAATGCCAGATGAGGATGGTTATTCGCTAATTCGCCAAGTGCGATCGCAAGAAGCCCTTAGTGGGGAGAAGATTCTGGCTGTAGCACTGACGGCATTTGCTAGAGATGAAGAACGCAAGCTGGCTCTGGAAGCTGGATTCCATGTTCATCTATCTAAACCAATCGAGCCAGATAAGTTGGTGAAAGTACTGGCGAACCTAGTTAAAGGCAACCAACAATTTTAACGTATTAAGTCTTAGAGGATGTTTTAAAAGTAGTCGGCTGTGATATTAGGTACTTATTGATCCCCCCAACCCCCCTTAAGAAGGGGGGAAACGGAATCAAAGTCCCCCTTTTTAAGGGGGATTTAGGGGGATCTAAAAGTATTTGATACATCACTAAGGACTTTTCAAACATCCTCTTAAGGTTTTTTAGCACGTAATCAGCAATTGCGTGGGTGTATACTAGTCGTAAATATTGCTGAATTAGCAAATGCTTAGGCGTAGCCAACCGTAAGTAAGTTAGCGTTAAAAAAAGAGGCGGTAGTAACCGCCTCCTGGCAAATTAAAGCTTGGATGGATTGAGAAATGCTTTGACAGCACCCTAGAAATTCAGCTAGCGACTCAAAAACATAATCAAGACTACTCCCAGGATAATCGATCCACCACCAAGGATGAATGACCAGAAGCGATGGTAACTGTTGACAATAGTGTCATTTTCACTTTGAAGTTGAATTAAATCCATCCAAGGCGCAACACCTCGACGGAACCAACCTACAGCCCCTACTTGTTCGCCAATCAAGCTTTTTACTCGCTTCATCCCAAACAAGAAATTACCGATGGGGCCAAAGCGTGAGGCGTAATGCAAATAAAGCATCCCGCTACGATCCTGAATTTTTAAGTCAGAACCAAATTTATAACCAGCGTCGCCACGACCAATGAGTTGACCTTTCAGTTTTGCCGATTGTCCGCGTAACGGACTGGCGTAGGGGTCTGACATTAGCGTGAGAATATCAGTTTCTGCTGCTTGCTTGTAGTCGGGAAACATCACTAAGGCTTTGATTACAATTCCTATTCCTAAGCCAATAAGTGGCGCACCAAATGCTAAACCTGTGTTTGGGGAACTTGACAACAGAATCACACTCATTACCAAACCAACCAAGAAACCAATTGTTTCAGCGCCATACAGCACAACATCTAAAAAGAAGTTGCCGTAAAGTCTACTCTTACTCAGAGTTTTGCCTTCTCCAATAACTCGCCCCATATCAAACTCAGTTGGTAAACCCAATTGTTCGGCATAAGTGCTTAAGGCACGAACTCGCTTACCTGTCAATGGATGAGTTGAATTTAATTCCATCCACCAGCCCCAAGGGTTAAACATATCCCACAGAAAGACGCGACCAATTTTTTGGGTATCGGATGCAATGCGGTAGGCGGTTCCTGTGGACGCGGCGGCTTTATGGTCGTAGATACCCAAGGCGCGAGTCCCTTCAATTAAACGGCTGGGTTCTTGTGTCCGCAAACCTTCTTCTAATATCCCGTAAGCAATTTTCACCAAAGCGCGGGATAATCCATTGGGATTACCTGTACTTTCGGCTGCAAAGTGGTCAGCAAAGTATTCCCGTGTCCGAGAGAGGTACAGCAGTAGATAAGTACCAATGACGTAAAACACGTAGGCAACCAGACCAGCAGTTTGTATGGCATCTTTAATCTTGTTATCGCCACCACGCCCTAATCTTCTAGCTGTGCTGTAAATCAGGTAGCAAATTTGCACTAAGGTGGAAGCTATGGTCATCACTGCAAAGTCCCAGTGGACGATGTGCCCCAATTCATGGGCGTAAACTGTTGCAACTTCATCGTCATCCAGATATGTGAAAAGTCCTTGACTGACAACTAAGCGGGCGCTATTCGGCAATGAACCATAAGTAAAAGCCGTGGGGTTTTGGTCGTTAATTATGCCTAGCCGTGGTGTTTTCAGCTTTTTCTGCTCGCAGACTTGACGAATAACTTTAGCTGTCTCTGGACTGAGACTTTCAACTTCTGCTAACTCAACCCAGCGAGTTTGGTAAAGCCAGCTTTGAGTTAAGTCCATGAGAAATGGAGATAAGAAAAAGGCGGCGATATTAAAAACTAGGGTAATACCAATAGCGATCGCTAGCCCTTGGAGCGGATCGTTGCTACCCAAGATAAGTACTAAGCTCAAACCTAAAGCAAACACCATGCCAAACAACAAGGTCATGGTGACACCAGAAGCTAATGCCAAACTACCACCCACACCCCCCATTGCTAATTTCATCCCAGTAGTGGCGGCACGGCCTGCTTTTTGGCTGGCGTTAGATTGGGTTGCTGGCGTTTGGCGGAAGGATTGACTGGCTTGTTCTGCCCAACTGCGAGCTTGTGGGTTTTCACTCATCATTAACCTTTGACACAGAATTTTGGCTTTTTCGATTTCGCCTGTGGCTTGATAGGCTTTTATCAGCCACATCTGTGCTGAAAGATAATCTGAGGAATCGTGTTCAGCGCAATCGCGGCAGAATTTTTCGAGTAATTTAACCGCTTCTTGATAACGCTTGTCTTTTAAGGCATCTAATCCAGATTGCAATGACATAGGATCTCCCTAGTAAAGGAGTGGTATTTAATCCATCAATACTCAATAGATCCAGCGATCGTCACTGCAATTTCGTAAAAGTTTAAATAATGGCAGTATAAATTGTCTACTTAAGTAAAAGACTAGAGAAACACAAATTACAATGTCTCTCTAGTCTTGGGTACGCATAAATCATTTTTAAGGCTTTCAAATATTGCCTGTAATAATACTTAATTTATTTATATAGTGGTGCAGCTGTTACGTTTACTTCCCCTGTGTTTCATATTCACAGAATAAATGTTTTGAACCCAGTTTTGCTTCACCCGATCAGAGGAGTTATTGATTACCCAGATGGTTCACCCGATTGGAGGAAGACGATAAGCAACGATCGACTCAGATTGATAAGATGAAGAAAAAGTAAAGATTTCTGCTATGACTATTTTTGATATTGGTTCTCCCCTAATTGCGATCGCCCAAAAAACCCGCAAAGCCGCAAGTAAGCTGGCGATGCTCTCCACTGAGGCAAAAAATCAAGCGATTGTTGCGATCGCGCAAGCTTTAGAATCGGCTAAAGATGAAATTTTACAAGCAAATGTTGCTGATTGTAAAGCTGCTGATGCCGAAAAAATTCCCAAACCGCTTTATAAACGCTTGCAGTTGGATGAACATAAATTAAGAGATGCGATCGCTGGAGTCCGAGATGTTGGTAAGCTAGCAGATCCAATTGGTAAAATCCAAATTCACCGCGAACTTGATACTGGTTTAATTCTCAAACGAATTACTTGTCCTTTAGGTGTTTTAGGGATTATTTTTGAAGCACGTCCAGAGGCGGCGATTCAAATTGCTTCCTTGGCTATCAAATCGGGAAATGGTGTAATTCTCAAATGCGGAAAGGAAGCGGTGCGTTCTTGCGAAGCAATAGTCAAAGCAATTAAACAAGGATTATCTGAAACTGCTGTTAACCCTGATGCGGTACACTTGTTGACAACAAGAGAAGAAACTTTAGAACTTTTGAAGTTAGATAAATATGTAGATTTAATTATTCCAAGAGGTTCTAATTCTTTTGTGCGGTTTGTGCAGGAAAATACACGGATTCCTGTATTAGGCCACGCCGATGGTATTTGTCATCTTTATATAGATAAAGCTGCTGATATTTCTAAAGCAGTTCCGATTACCGTCGATGCGAAAGCGCAATATCCGGCTGTTTGTAATGCAATTGAAACTTTGCTAGTTCACTCTTCAATTGCTACGGAGTTTTTATCCAAAGTTGCCGAAGCTTTGCAAGAATGCCACGTAGAGTTAAGAGGCGATCAACGCACCTTGGAAATTTTACCTAATATCGTAGCTGCAAGAGAGATAGATTGGGAAACAGAATACAGCGATTTTATTTTGTCGATAAAAATTGTAGACTCGATAGAAGCTGCGATCGCACATATTAACGAATATGGTTCTCGTCATACTGACGCGATTATTACTGAAGATTCAATATCTGTGGAAACTTTCTTTGGATTAGTAAATTCAGCCAATATATTCCATAATTGTTCTACCCGATTTGCTGATGGCTTCCGCTATGGTTTCGGTGCAGAAGTAGGAATTAGTACACAACAAATGCCTCCCCGCGGCCCCGTTGGTTTAGAAGGATTAGTGACATACAAATATCAAATGACTGGTGATGGTCATATTGTAGCAACTTACGCCGGAGCGAATGCTAAAGCTTTTACTCATCAGGATTTAGAGTAAAGTATTCTCACATATAGCAGTCCTAAATCATTTGTGAGAGAAAAAATCGCTGAAAGGCTTTAAAATACTTACTTTTAAATATTTTCTCATTTTAATTCGGATTGCTATATATATGCTAAACCCGGATTTCTCACAAGTGAGAAAAAATCATTAGCTTGAGCAAAATTTTAGAGGATTTAATTGATACATCCTAAAGTAAGATTCAAA
>NZ_JBALDK010000186.1:0-8554 GCF_036917455.1 Nostoc sp.
ATTAATTATATATTTTGTAGTATATAGTACTTTAAAGTACGTAATCTTGATTAGCGATCGCTCTTGGGAAAAAACTTTTTGGTTTACTGATTAGGGATTGAAACAGCATCATAACTTTCATCAACTTGAAAATCAACAGATTGCAATTCATCAAAATCCCTATTAGGGATTGAAACAAATAACCATCTTTTGCTAATTGCTCTTTTCCTGAAATTGCAATTCATCAAAATCCCTATTAGGTATTGAAACATCATGTTTGTGCCTTTCTACGAGGTAAAGGATTGCAATTCATCAAAATCCCTATTAGGGATTGAAACTTATTTTGCAGGTGGTTTCTCTTTTAAAGTATCCAAATTGCAATTCATCAAAATCCCTATTAGGGATTGAAACAACACCCAATACCAATGAATCGAAGCGTGAAGGATTGCAATTCATCAAAATCCCTATTAGGGATTGAAACAACAAAGGCAACGACTGGCTTAAAAGTTATGCGCAGCATTGCAATTCATCAAAATCCCTATTAGGGATTGAAACGAAATCATTGTTCACGAGAACACCGACACAGGAATTGCAATTCATCAAAATCCCTAGTAGAACAAAATTCATTCTGAATTCTGACTCCTGACTCCTAACTCCTGAATTCTGTTTCGAGAAGTTTTTTAAAGCATCACCAAACTATCTTGAGTTTCTTCCTCTAATTCATAACCATTAGCGAGTTTCTCAATAGCTTGGTCAATCATTGCCAAACCTTGATCTACCTTTTCAACTAAACTTAGCTGTCCTCGGAGTTCGGCAGCACCCACGAAACCTTTCGCATACCAAGTCATGTGCTTACGGGCTTGACGCACACCGCGATCGCCTTTATACTCCCACAAGGCTTGTAAATGATCTCTTGCACACTCCAAACGCTCAATCGGGGTAGGTGTCGGTAATATCTCGCCAGTTTTTAGGAAACGATCGATTTCTCCCACCAAAAACGGATAACCCAAAGTTCCACGAGAACACATTACACCATCAGCGCCAGTTTGTTCTAAACATTTCACCGCCGCTTCAACAGAGAAAATATCTCCATTCCCAATTACTGGGATAGAAAGCACTTCTTTTACACGAGTAATCCATTCCCAACGGGCATTGCCATTGTATCCTTGGGCGCGGGTGCGTCCGTGGACTGTAATCATTTGTGCCCCAGCATCTTCCATCCGTTTGGCAAAGTCGAGAATAGTAATTTCGTTGTCATTCCAGCCAATACGGGTTTTGACAGTCACAGGGACATCAACAGCTTTTACCACTTCCCGTACAATTGCCTCTGCTACTTCTGGTTGGCGCAACAACGAAGAACCGCCACCATTTTTAGTGATTTTATTTACCGGACAACCCATATTAATATCAACAGTATCAGCACCTTCGGCAACTGCCTTGATTGCTGCTTCTGCCAAAAAATCGGGACGGCAATCAAATAGTTGAACGCTAATAGGGCGTTCATTGGGATCTACCTCCATGATTTTGGGTAACTGCTTGACATAATGTAACCCCGTAGCATTCACCATTTCGGTATACATCATCGAATCTGGCGCATAGCGACGCACGAGACGGCGAAAAACCATATCCGTTACTCCAGATAAAGGCGACTGGAGAACCCGACTTTTTACCTCAAACGTGCCAATCTTGAGGGGTTGGGAAAGTCTAGCTTGGAGAATGGGGGAAAGCGAAATCATATAAAAAATTAAAAATTATGGGAATGGAAATAACAAGAATATTTAGAAGTATCGTGATTCGCTTTTTGTCACATTCTAGCTATCCAGTAGAGACGCTAGACATTCTACTGGATGGCAGGGGTTTTTATTTAAATTAGTCAAAGTTTTAACACCGTTTATCCTTGATAAATGGGGCTTTTGGAGCGCGATACCACTCAATTTAGTCAAGAATTAGTCAAGGGTAAATTTTGAGGTGTGGAAGTAGTGGGTGACGAGGGATTTGAACCCGCAACCAATAGATTAAGAGTCACGGTTTCATTGCAATCGTAGCACAAAAATCCAGCAAACTAGTTGCTGGATAACTCAAAACTATAAATTATAAATTCATCATTCTGGCGGCACGGGGCGATCGCTTCTATTCATAGCCAGTTCAAAAGCTCTTTGGTGATGCTCGGCATTGATCCATGCGTGATAGAGGTTGCTGTGAACTGACAGACTGTGCCCCATCTGTTGCGCTGCAAGCGTTACATCAATTCCATACTCTAGGGTGCGAATAGCCCAAGCATGGCGCAGGTCATAAACCTTGAATGGCAAACCATCATTTCGCCTAAATCTTTGAGTAACCGTTCTGCCAATTACAGAATTATTTCGGTTTAAGTTAATGTCGGGGATTTTGACATTTGGCAACCCAAAAGAGTCAAACCACTCTGGATGGAAAGGCCAGATTTTTCTGTAACCAGTCTTTCCAGCCAGGACAGTAATAATTTTATTACCTGCTCGTAGTTGCTCTAAATCCAAGAAAAATACCTCATGATTTCTCAATCCGTAAGTGGCAAGCATTCCAAATATCCACTGCCACTTCACATCCGCGAAATTAGAATGGCATTCAACAATTAATTTGTCCGTTGGCAGGCTACGGATCTGCCTGCTTCTATAGCCATAGTTTCCTGAATAAGAGTTAGGGTTGAAATCAAGGTCAGCAAATTTAGCCAATAATCGCAGTGTCAGACAAAATCGTTTCCGGGTTCTAGTGTCTGGCGTGGTTGTCAAAATAGCTTGTTTGAGTACTTCAGTATTTAGCATTTCGTGTTCAGGCAGTGTTTTAAAAACTGTCTGATATTCAATCTTCCATGTGCTTTCTGTTTTGAAATTACGTTGCCTTCTTTCAAAATAATCTTTCTCGAATTCTTGAATCCATTCGCCAATATTCTTCACTTTATTTTGCAATTCTGACTTTAAATAATCTTTCCAGTCAAAAGTTTTGGTATCCAATTTCAGCCTGACAAGCTTACCTTCCTTTTCTGCGAGCCTTACCCCGTCGAAATTGGCGACAGTAATATTTATTTTTTGCTGATGCCAACTGTTTTTTGTTGATTGCGGCTTTGGGGGAAGCGTTGCGCGTAAGTAAAGTCTGCTGCCAATTTGTTCAATGTTGATGCCGTAACTACGGAGCCTTCCGTTAGCCTCCTTAATTCGGTGTTCAATATTTTTCATTCTCAAATTTCCATTAAGAATCCATCCCAAAATGAAGCAGGTTTTTACCTACCTCTTATTGAGATAAAATCAATTACCTTAAGTCAAAAAGTGCAAGAGCGATCGTTAAAAAATTCGATTAAAACCCGTCGGGGACATCGCCGCCTATCCCAGGTTCAAAAGGGATGTTACCTGAATCTGCCTCCTCAATAATTTCGGCGATAACTGATTGCGATTCGACTTTAGCGGCGTTTAGCAACCTCTGAAATTGAGGCATTGAAGGCGCTTCTGGCTTAATGCCTTGCGCTCTTAAAAATTCTGCTGTTGCTTCCCACTCCGAGCGAAGCTTGTTCATCCTCTCCTCAAGTTCACGGTTTTCTACCCGTAACTGTCGGTTCTGGCGGTAGAGTTCTTCGGACTTAGGCCCAACTGCTGTTATGGCTTGTTGTCTTAAATTGTCAACCACTGAAGTTACTGTCTCGCCTTCTTCTAGTTCAACCGTAAAACCGACTCGCTCGTTACTGTAGTCGCCGATCGAGATTAAGAAATGAGCATGGACTAATTTGATTTTCATCGCATTGACAATGTGTGATATTTTTGACTTGTCCAGGTTTTGAGTGTTGGGATTGATTGCGATCGCGTTCCTCATGAGCGCGTTCGCCCTTGGCGTTGGCGCAGCCATCGCATTTAAATTTCAGTCCCACTCATTCTGTCTGCCTTGCTGCAATATTTGCTGCAACCACTGTTTACCTTCTTCCCAGCGTCGTCCCCCCATTTTCAAAACTTGCTCAATAACGTAAGTCTCCCCCTTAACTTCCAGTAACGACTTCACCGCTAAATAGAAGGCTTTCTCGTCGGAAGTGGAAGTGGAAGTTTCCTCAGTGCGATCTGCGCTCGGCTCTTTATATAAGTGTTCTAGGCTAGTTTTTAATTCCCGATCGACTTCCTCTTGGTAAGTCGGTGCATCGCCATAGACTTCGTAAAGTGCTTGCTCTTGCTGCTGGGTATGCAGTGCAAATTCAGTTTGCTCTAGCTCTTGGTTCATCGCCGCTAATGCTGCACGTCGAGCATCCTGGATAATTAGCCGACGCGATTCCTGGACGAGTTGGACTGATGCAACAAGCGCCAAGCTGTAGCTAACTCCCTTTGCGATCGCAGGAACTGGAGAAAGTGCAGTTAGCCAAAAAGCTGTCGCACTAGCTAGCAAACAGTTGGTTTTCACCCACCTATCAGCCATGACAGCATCCCTCCCAAAACAATCGAAACTGCGATCGCAATCAGCAAGGCGTAATAATCTGGTTCAGACAGTTTGAGAAAAGGCCTAACAGCATCATCTGTGAGCAGAGCGATAACCAGACCAGCGCAACACATTATGTAGACAACCCACATAACCCGAAACAAAGCAGGATGCAGCGCCCCTAGCCAAGCTACTGAGCTAGAGGCGATACAGCCCAAAAGGAACCAAGCCCCCAGGTGTACCGCCTTTGCCATTAGTATTTATCCTTGACTTTGGCTTTTAACTCGTCAATCCGTTGTTGTGCTTTGTTTTCAGCGCGGTCTAGACCGAAACCTAACTTTGCGTATTCAGGGCGCAGCGCATGTAAGTGCCTTGCAGTCGTTGCGTCGGAGCGTTTTTTGGTAAGTTCGTTGTCAGCAACTCCCTTAATGTAGGTACGATGGGCAGTGTGTACCTGTGCATCAGATTCTTCCAGCCTTCTGAGCGATTTGTAAGCGCGTTTAGCCTGACGTGCTTCCTCTCGCTTTTGACTTGCAACCTGCTTGAGTGCATCAGCCTCAGCTTTGTTGAAGTACCGTGGTGTATGATTTACTGGTGCTGTCCTGACAGTCTCCCAAGTTCCCGCGTTCACCGGGTTTACCACACTTGGATCTGTTGGTGATAGTACCCGATTTTTATCTATGCCGTGGCCGCCCGTGGACAGCGAGGACTCATTACTATTGCTGTTAGATTTTCCAGCGCTGGTAATTCGTGCAAGGATTCCCATTGTTTACTCCTATCTACAAACTTGGTTTTTGACTTTCTCTAGCTGCTGGCTTTGGGCTTTCATCTCGCGCAGTTGCACTTGATCCGCGCTCTGGTAGGTGGAGATTGCACCCATGCTTAAACCCGCGACCAGTGCAGCTGCAACGATTACTAAATAACCTGCGATGTTATTACCTGCTGGGGTAGGTTCAGGATCTGGAATTGGGTAGAACTCCCCAGTGAATGGCACAACTTTACTAGTGCGCTGCTGTTTAGTCTGTTTCATCTCCTCCCTCTAGCAACATTGGCTGATATGTGGGTAAGAGTAGATGCTCGGTTCCGGCGTTGAGCGCTGCACGAACTGAAAGTGTGACTACTTCGCGGTCTTCAGGTGTGGGATTGTCACGCATCTGTTTAATGCGTTGCAATGTTCGACCCGGCAATTGTCGCCAGTATTCACGGGCCAGTCGCTGTGCATCTTCTTCTAAGAGCGATTCAAGTAAATCGGGTGCGTCGGATTCTGCATCAAATTTTGCATCATCCTCAGTTGCATTTTTCGTTGCACGTCGGCTGTGCAATAGTTCAATTCCCGCGTCAGTCCATAGTTTCTGCCCGTGTTCATCAATTGCAACGTGAACGTCAACTTGAAACACCTCAGCGTGACGACGCATCCAGGAGCGAATGGTACTTTCTGGTATGCCAGTCAGTCTGGCGGCATCAGGAGTGGTGTACAGGTTCTGCATTCTGCCCCCATCTGACTTGGGAAATAATCGCTTCCATGATTCCTGCCTGGTCGGAGGGTGAAAGCTGATCTGTCATCTCTCTTGCAGCAGCATAAATTTCCCCGCGCACACCTCCCTCAAGCTGGTTTCCCAGATTTGATGCCAAAATCATCAATATAGATAGCTTTTCTCGCTTGGACATTTTCTCGAAGCCGCTACCGTATTTTTCCTGCACTCGCTCCAGGAGCGAATCATCTCCTGGGCTGTAATTGGTGTAGTAGCCTAATGGTCTTGACATTGGTAAAATCTCCTTACGTATCACATTTCAAATTTTTGTTTGCACTTGGCGATCGCAGTCCTCATACCCTGAGTGCGATCGCCTTTTCACTGGTCTTCTGGCGGCAAAGACTTTTTGAATTCGCTGATTCCACCAGAAAAATGTCTTTCAATGCCTGCTGTTACCTCCTCATCGGTTAGTTCGTCAACTTGTTCCTCTTGTAGATCGCCCCAGGGGCAGCAATCTTTTATCCAATTTCTCGCTTCAACTAATTGTTTTGGTGTTAGCTCCTCCATTGGTCACTAGTAGTTGTTTGTTAATTTTATACATTCAGCATGGATAAGAGCTACGTACTTCTAACCCTGCGATCGCTACGACTTATGGGTGAATACAGTTGTCAGTCATCAGGTACAGGGTGTTTCCGCGCAAGGACGAGGCGCGGGTGCTTGCTCCATTTGTGCAACGCAAAGGGTTAGGCGTTGGGGAGCGATCTTGTGTTGCAAAATAAGTTGTATGCGTGTACAACTAAATAAAGCCTAATACTACGCGCGCTAAAAGTCAACATTCTATGCGTATACAATGAGAGGTAGTGCATGGGTACAACGGATGCGGAAGCCAATCCACGGACAAAGAAAGAAAAGCCTGAATTTGACAGTATCTCCAGAAGCTCATCAGCTACTAGAGGAGAAATCACTCTCGCTAGGACTCAGCAAGAGCGAATTCATAGAGAGGGTAGCTCGCGATCAAGCATTCTCCGCTCAGGAGAAAAAGATATTAAAAAAATGCTTGATCGTCTGATCAGCGAATATCAAGATCAGATAGCTGTCAAACAAAGCGAAATAACCGAGATCAAAGCCAAGGTTGAAGACCTCAACTCACTCAAAGAGGAGTTAAACTCAGAAGACGAAAATTGTGAATAAAGCCGTCCTGCCTTACTGGTAGGACGGCTTTATTCGTGGCGTATCGCCTCATTCCAAACCGGAGTGCGATCGCCACGAAGTTAACTAATGACCAATGACCAATGACCAATGAAAAGACAAAGAATTTCATCAAAGGTAGTTCGAGCCAGGTCTCTTGCCATCTACGAGCTAGAGAAATTTATCGAGTACATGCACAGTGTTGACCCAGAATTAAAACCCGATGAAGCGATAGTGCTAGCCTCGCTTACATTGCAGCTACTGCCAGAGATATTTAAAGAGAATCCCGACTTGGTGAGTCAGTTTCAAGAGTTGGCCACAGAGTTGAAGTTGAAACGCTCTCTTCATGGAGTGCGATCGGCTAACTAATGACTAAAGAGCCAACATCCCCAAAATTCGAGGACTTAATGAAACAGACAGATGCCCAAATGCAGCGATTGGGCTGGACAGTTGACCAGGGTCGAGAGCATTTGCAGAAGTTTTATGGAGTGCGATCGCGATCGCTGTTGACCGAAGAGGAATTAGATGACTTTCTTCTCTATCTACAACTCTCTGACTAGAACTCTAACTATGTCTTAACAGTAACTCCGTAAGTTATTGCACGCAAAAAAAACTCACCAACTTAGAGATTGGTGAATCTAATCAAAAAAAACATCAGTAAAAAATGAACAAACACTTACGAAGATTAGACAGTAAAATGTCTGCTATTTTCCTACATTCTACCACTTCAAACAACTTAAAACTAGCCAATCGGGGGACAGAGCAATGATAGCAATCCCCTACACTTTTACTGAAGAATTAAGTTTTAAGCCTGATAACAACCAGACATTACCACACAACATTGAGTCCGAGTTATACGTACTTGGTGCAATAATGAACCAGCCGAGTGCAATTTATCAAGTTAAAGATAGATTAAAGCCAGAGCATTTTTACGTTGGCGCACACAAAGATATTTACCAAGCCTGTCTTAGACTTAACAAAAAGGGACAGCCAACAGACTTACTGCATGTTACTAACTGGTTGTCAGATCATGAACTATTAGCAAGAATTGGTGGTAGAAACGCACTAGCTAATATTGTTATAACGACACTAGATAATATTCTCGATATAAAAGTCAGTGGAGCGAGCATTGATAGTTTAGCCGCCGGAATTACTATACTTGCCAGACGTAGAGAAACAATCAAAAAGGCTAATAAAATTGAAAGTTTAGCTTATGATACACAGACAGAATGGACAGATGTTTGTGTAACAATTGAAAACGAACTAACAGAAATAATCTCAGCACCAGTAGCGCCAACAAAAGAAGAAAACCAACTGTGGCACTACAATCAGCTAATCAGTGAACTAGAGAATATTTACCTAAAAACTTCTAACCCCGGTCTGAAACTATACAAACTTCAGGAATTAGCTAATAGCAGCCCTGGCAGAAGAGTTAAAGACTTAGAAGACCTCTACATGAAATCGCTGTGTGCCACAGTCGAGCCACGAAA
>NZ_JBALDK010000187.1:0-11135 GCF_036917455.1 Nostoc sp.
CTGGCAACGAAAAAGCGATCGCTGCTTTGGTGGAGTTAATCGGCAATCCACAACTGGATGATTCTACCCGAAGCCTAGCGGCATATAGCTTAGGGCAAATTATGTTAAAGGAACAGATGCCGAGTGTTGTCACTGGGTTGAAGAATTACTTATCACCTGAAACTTACAAAAATGACTTTAAGCGATTTGATAATTGCTACCAAGTTATCTGGAAGTGCGCCCAAAGTATGCCCTACCCCGCTTTTTATCAAGCTTGGCATCCACAAGAGAAAGTGAAAGATGGAGAGTAGGAAAGAAAAATACTTCCTCTAGTCAAAACATAAGCGAAATGTGGAAACAGCGATTCCTTGTAAAAACGCGATTCATCGCATATCGTAAGCGTCTCGTAAATCTATCGCGTCCGATCTTTCCGCAATCCAGGGAATGCGTCGCTCCTAATAAAACAGATATTGCGAATAGAATGGAAATGCGATCGCCCTAGTTATGCTGTAAACCTGGAATAGAATTTTTATTGTTTATCATTATGAATTATTTGAAGGCGACTGAGAAAAATACGTAGGCGATCGCTTTGAGGATTGGTCAGTACCTCATAAGCTGAACCCTTTTCTGTCACAATACCTTTGTCTAAAAATATCACCTGATGGGCTACTTCTTTTGCAAATTGCATTTCATGGGTGACAACCACCATTGTCATCCCTTCTGATGCCAATTGTTGCATTACTTGCAAAACTTCGCCGACGAGTTCGGGATCTAAGGCGCTGGTGGGTTCGTCAAATAGCATGATTTGGGGATTCATACATAAGCTACGGGCGATCGCTACTCGTTGCTTTTGTCCGCCAGAAAGTTGTTCTGGATAAGCAGATGCTTTGTCATGTAAGCCAACTTTTTCTAAATATAATCTTGCTAATTGGGCGCTTTCCTTTGGTGTTTTACCTAAGACTTTACGCGGTGCAAGTGTCATATTTTCTAGGACGCTGAGATGAGGAAACAGGTTGAACTGCTGGAAAACCATACCTACTTGTGTTCGTAATTGTCGCAGTTGGCTATAGTTAACTGTGGGCTTAGATAAGTTGATTCCGTTGATTATTAAACGCCCATTGTCGATGGTTTCTAGTCCATTAAAGCAGCGTAATAACGTACTTTTACCACAGCCGGAGGAACCGATAACTGCAACGACTTCTCCCCGATTGATTTCGCCTGTGATTCTTTTGAGGACTTTTAGGGAACCAAAGTTTTTTTCGATATTGTCAAAAATAATGGCGGGGATGGTATTGTTCATTACTTGTGTCAAGCTGCTCTACAGTTGATTGTAAGCTTTTTAACGAACCGCAGAGGCGCAGAGGGAAGAGAAAATAATATGGCTAAATTTGGTTTTAGGCGTTGGTTGCGCTGGTGTGTGGTTGTTGGTGTTAGCTGTTTGTTATTGACTGGCTGTGCTATGAACTCTAGTGCGGGGAAAACTCTGCGGGTTGCTACAGAACCGGCATTTCCACCTTTTGAGTTTCAAAAACAAGGTGGTGAGTTGCAAGGTTTTTCGATTGATTTGATGAATGCGATCGCAGTTGCAGCTAACTTTAAAGTAGATTTTCAAAGTCTGCCTTTTGATGGCATTATCCCGGCTTTGGGAGCCAAAACAGTAGATGCGGCCATTAGTTCGATCACGATTACACAGGAGAGAGCGAAGACGATTTCTTTTTCCCGTCCTTATTTTAAAGCCGGGTTAGCGATCGCAATCCGTGCAGATAATCAAAATATTACTGGCTTTGACAGTCTCAAAAATAAAAAAATTGCAGTCCAACTTGGTACAACAGGGGCTGCAAAGGCTAAGAGTATTCCCGGAGTGCAAATTCGCAGTTTTGATTCAGCACCTTTAGCCCTACAAGAATTGACCAATAGTAATGTGGATGCGGTCATCAATGATGCACCAGTGACTTTATATGCTATTAATACGGGCAATCTTCAAGGAATAAAAATAGTACAGCAATTGCTGACAGAGGAGTTTTACGGCATTGCTACGGCTAAAAATTCGCCGAACTTGGCATTAATAAATAATGGTTTAGATAAAGTGTTGAAAAATGGCACTTATTCCCAAATTTACCAAAAATGGTTTAAAGCTGAACCGCCATCACTACCAACAAAATCGCCATTTGAAAATCAGAGTAGTAGTGGCGCACCTAAAATATTTACTTCAATTAGTGTAATTTTGCAGGCTTTTCCAACTTTATTACAGGGAGCATTAGTAACGTTACAATTAACGATACTTTCTGTAGTGTTTGGTTTAATTGGAGGTTCCCTAATTGGTATTGTTCGCCTTTCTCGAATCGCACCTATGCGTTGGATAGCGAGGGCCTATGTAGATTTTTTTCGGGGAACACCTTTATTGGTGCAAATTTTTATGATTTACTTTGGTTTTCCAGCAATTTCGCAAGAACTTGGTTTTACATTTACCTTCGACCGCCTCACTGCTGGAGTAATTGCCTTAAGTTTGAATAACGCCGCCTACACCGCCGAAGTTGTGCGTGCAGGCATTCAATCGATTGAAACAGGACAAGCAGAAGCAGCACAATCATTAGGTTTAAGTTCTATACAAACAATGATTTATGTCATTTTTCCCCAAGCTTTTCGGCGAATGATTCCACCTTTGGGTAATGACTTTATCAGTTTATTGAAAGATACTAGCTTAGTTTCTGTAATTGGGTTGGAAGAATTACTACGTAAAGGACAGTTAATTGTTGCTGATAACTATCGCGCCTTTGAAATTTACACAGGTGTAGCGGTAGTTTATTTATGTTTGACATTAATTTTTTCACAGGCATTTAGTATTTTGGAAGTGTGGATGAATCCAGTTAAACGGCGAAAAAAGTACGATACCTAATAATTTTCAGTGGTTTTGTCGATGGACAAAGGCAAGATACGCGATAACACATCCTACATGTACACATGTCTTTATATAGGACTCTTATTTGATTTTTGAACAAAATTCAGTAAACATCTATACCCTTCTTTTCTGTTCCATAGCTACGCAGATAATTATGGCTACGCCACGCTACGCGAACAGGACTCAAATCGGATTACTAGAGTTTTTCAAAAGCCAAATATTATTACTATAGTAATAATATTAATACAAATTAAATCTCTAAAAATGTATCTGGGGCAATCAAAAATTTCTCATTGTTTGGTATGATTCTCTGAGTATCAGAATACTCCAACAATTTTTTTATTACGAAGAAAAATACCTAAATTCATTTCTTAAATGGCTAAAAAGCATATTTACTGAGTATCAACACACTGAGGGCTAATAGAGATAAACTAGATAAAATATAAACTAAAAATTATTATGTGTAATAGAATAAACATTTCCAAAAGTCGCTTTTGATAATTATCAAAACAGTTTAAATAAGTTTTTCTAGTCAACTTTAGGCAGAATACATGGATGCAGATAATTGGACAGATCAACGATAAAAGGTACTATCTATGAGTTCCCGCGCACTGTTGTTAGTAAATCGTCATGCCCGCCAAGGGCAAAAGGGTCTGTCGGAAGCAATTGAATATCTGAAGACACTCGGCTTTGATTTAATTGAAGAGTCTACAGAAGACCCAAAACATCTTGGTGAAGTTATATTTCGCTATCAGCATCAAGTTGACCTAGTAATCATTGGTGGAGGAGATGGCACTCTCAATGCCGCAGTAGATGCTTTAGTTGAGACTCAGTTGCCTTTGGGAATCTTGCCTCTAGGAACTGCTAACGATCTAGCGAGGACTTTGGAAATTCCGAATTCCCTCGGCGAAGCTTGCAAAATTATTGCAGATGGAAATTTACGTCGCATCGACTTGGGTTGGGTAAACGACAAGCACTTTTTTAACGTTGCTAGTCTGGGATTAAGTGTGAAAATTACCCAGCGACTTACCAAAGAAGTTAAACGCCGTTGGGGAGTATTTGCTTATGCTGCCACTGCATTGCAAGTCCTTTGGGAAGCTAGACCTTTTACTGCGGAGATTGCGATCAATGGTGAATCAGTTAGCGTGAAAACAGTACAAATTGCTGTGGGTAACGGCCGTTATTATGGCGGTGGTATGGCTGTGGCTGATGATGCCACAATAGATGACCAAAGGTTAGACCTATATAGCTTGGAGATTAAACACTGGTGGCAGATGATACTATTACTCCCGTCGATGCGAGAAGGGCGACATATACATTGGGAGAGTGTACGTTCTCTTCAAGGTCAAGAAATAAAAGTATATACTCGCAAACAGCGTCCTATCAATACAGATGGTGAAATCACTACTTACACACCGGCTCATTTTCGGGTTATATCTAAAGCTATAGCTGTTTTAGTACCCCAGAAATCAGAAGTTAAGAGTTAGGGGTTATTCTCCCCATCTTCCTCTGCTAAAAATGTGGGAACTTGCATCAACTCACGCCAAATGCATCTGAGATTTTCTCAAGATATAAAGTCCCTGTTGCAACGCCTAGCTGAACAACCGCTTACTCTAGGTGATGTTCTGGCAGAAACCTCAGAACGAGGGTTCAGCTTGGTAATTACATTATTAGTTTTGCCCTTTTTATTTCCTATGCCACCGGGATTAACTGGCCCTTTTGGTGGTGCTTGTTTACTATTGTCAGCGCAAATGGTTTTAGGAAGGCGATCGCCTTGGCTACCGAAAAGAATCGCTAACTACAAATTTCCTCGTCCCTTTGCCCAGTTACTTTTGCAAAATTTAGGACACCTTACCAAAGTTTTACAGAAAATTACCCGTCCTCGATTGCCAAAAATAGCTAATAATCCTTTGATTTGGCGAATTAATGGGTTTTGCATCTCTTTGTTGACAATATTGTTAATATTACCAATTCCGTTTACAAATCCCATCCCTACTATCGGTATTTTACTTTTAACTGTTGCTACCATCGAATCTGACGGTTTATTAATTTGCATCAGCTACGGTATCACCGTCCTGATTACCCTGCTGTTTGGATTTATTGGTTATGCAGTATGGTTAGCCCCCAGTTTGCTGCCATCTATATTTAAATAATAAAAGCCCTTAGCTTAAAGCTGAGGGCTATAATTTATTAGGGTGCATCTACCATTTATTAATCCGTTTTATTGATTGCTATATCCGGGCAAATTTAACTTTCATCCGAATTTTTTTCCTAAATTAAGAGTATCAGCAATAAAAAAGCCTTCAACTAAAAGTTGAGGGCTATGATTTAATTAAGGTGCATCTACCATTTATTAATCCGCTTTATTGGTTGCTATATCCGGGCAAATTTAACTTGGATATAATTTTATTTTATTTCCCAATTACAAATATCAACAATAAAAAAAAGCCCCCAACTAAAAGCTGAGGGCTGTGATTTAATTAAGGTGCATCTACTATTTATATATCCGCCTTAGCTATTGCTTTATCAGGAAGAATTGAAAAAAATAGATGGCTGTGGAATTCATTTCTTTAGCTACACTGCTAGTACTAGCCTCAATAAGGATAACCTACGGTTTTTGACTAGGTAATCATTTACCCGCTTCACGATAATTTTACAATAACCCCAAATTTACCCTGAATACGCAAAGTTTCTGTTAATATCTGCGATGGGGTCTCCGCAATAGTACTAATTTAGTTTATTAGTTGGGTATATGAATAGGAAAGTTAAACGTACCCAACTTAATGAAGCGATCGCAATTTCTATTAGCCCTAGCTAGTCTTTGTATTGTCGGGGGAAGCTTTTTTCTAAGAACAACTTTTAGCAGTACTAGCGAACCTAAAATAATAACTGATACATCACGTTACAAAGAAATTCGTAATCAATTATGGTCTGATAACGAGCGAGTAAAGCATTTTCCTAACGAGATTCCCACTGATGCCAAAGGTGTTCGCATTGCTTACTCTCCCGAATTTTTGCAAGAAAGTAGTTTTTTTCAAATTAGGCTGAAAGAATCACCAAATAAGATAGCAAAATTACTATCACAATACAGAAGTAGTGCAAAGCACAAATATAGGGGTGGTAATACAAACGACCACATAAACCAGCCTAACGGTGTACCGACAACTTTTTTCTACACAAGTGACTCTCATACAGAATCTTTTCCAGCCAGTTATGAAATATTAGTATTAAATGCAGACGACAAAGGTAGACCTGGTTTCAAGTGGAATCATGGAGATAGTTATGGTGTTGCTATTAATAGTTCAACCTCAGAAATCATCTATTGGTCTGAAAAATGGTAGTTAAAAATTCAAATTTATTTGAAATTGTCATCATAAAAATTATTATTTTTACACATTGCTACATCTGATGCTAATACCAAGCGACTGACTCGAGTTTCCGCTTAATCCCCAGTTATCAGATGAAAGGTTTAAAGGTTTTTGTCACCTGTCAGCAGAGGTGCGTAACTGTATAATAAGCAATAATGGTTAGATACTTTTGTTATCCACAAACCCATCTTACTGCTACAGTTAATAATGTTATGTTCAATTCACGAGAAATTAAATAAGAGAGGTGTGCAAAATGAAAGATATAGTAAGAAATCTCCTTGATGAACGAACCAAATCAATTATTAGATCGTCCGATTTATATCAAGTTTTATATAATAGAATGCATTCAAGCAAGCTAGCAGTTAGAGGTAAAAGGCTTGATATTTGTGCCAACGAAGTTGCTATCTATCTACTTCAGTCTGGTAAAGATAAATATGTATTGCGTGATAAAATTTGTCTTGAAATTGGAAGTGGATGGTTGCTGACTCATTCATTAGTATTTTATCTTCTTGGAGCAAAACAGGTTTATGCAACAGATGTTTATCCGTTATTGCAACCCGAAAATATTTTCAAAGCTGTGTCTCAGTCTGTAGATTGGAGTATATTGGATAGTCTATCTACATTTGAAGATCGTGACCTTATCGACTTACGTTTAAAAAAACTGCTTTCATTAAACAAACTATCTGTAGAAGTCTTAAAAGACTTGGGTATAGAATACATTGCTCCAATTGATTTGTCTCAAAAAATGCCTACTCAAGAAAGAATAGATTTTATATTCTCAAAATCTGTGTTAGAGCATGTACCAGTTGATGATGTTGTGCCACTTTTAAAAAATCTTGCAAGTAGCCTCTCTGAAGATGGCTTTATGTTTCATCTCATTGATCTAGTGGATCACAGAAATAGAAAAGAAAGACCATTTGAGTTCTTTATTTATCAACAGGAAGCCTACTCAAGAGAATTACAATCAAGGTGGGGAAATAGAATTCGACGAAGCCAATGGAAGCAGATATTTTCTAACCTCAAAGACTTAAATTATAAATTTGTATTTGAGTGGTCGCGCAAAGACGGAGACTTCCCACAAAAAATTGATTCGTCTGTTCAATATACAGATGAAGAAGATTTAAGAATTTCTCATATAGGTGTGGTTGGAGAATTCACATCGCTTCCGAAAGTCAAGTTTTGAGGAAGGAAAGGAGAAGTTTTGAGTGCAGGCTTTCTCGGCTCAAACTTCAGTATCAAGAGATTGTTTAAAAAGTATTTCATTGAGACTTTAGGTACTTTTATATCTCCCAAACCCCTTGAAAAAACGGAGGAACCGGAATCAAAGTCCTCCTTTTTTAGAGAAGCAATTGCTGTTTTGAAATTCACCAAGTGTTTTGCATAGCGTCTCCGAACAGGAGAAGCAAGTGGTGTGGGTTTAGAGGGATATAAAACTTTTGACCCCGAAAATAAGAGTTTTAAAATGTCCTTTAAGTACTGTTTTTACTGTTTTTACTCTTTTGGGTATACCACTTTGGGTAGTTAAAACTTATAGCCAACATAGCTAATATTTATAAGGTGCTTAAAAACTATCTGAATATGTAGAATGCCAACTGCTTTAATTACTGGTGCTTCTAGTGGTATTGGTAAAGCTTTTGCCCAAGAACTAGCTGCACGCAAGACCAATCTTGTACTTGTTGCTCGTTCGGAAGAGAAACTAAGCCAATTAGCTAAAGAACTACAAGAAGAACACAAAATTCAAGTAGACGTTATACTCAAAGACCTCACAGAACCTAATGCAGCTTGTGCTGTATTTGAGGCCACAAAAGCAAAGGGATTAACCATTGACTTATTAATCAACAATGCTGGTTTGGGTTACTATGGCGACTTTGCTGAAAGTGATGGAGAAAGACAAATTAAAATCGTACAATTAAATGTTTTAGCATTGGTAGATTTAACGCATAAATTTCTCCCATTGATGCGGCAACGTCGGTCTGGAAGTATTATTAACGTATCCTCTATTACCGCATTTCAACCGATACCATACCTTTCTGTTTATGCTGCCACTAAAGCTTTTATTCTCAGCTTTAGTGAGGCACTATGGGCAGAAAATCGTCAATATGGTGTCCGTATTCTAGTAACTTGTCCAGGTCCAATAGAAACAAACTTTTTTGCAGAAGCTAATTTTCCTCCAGAGCTGGCAAGTACTACAGAGAAAGTTTATTCTTCCGAAAAAGTGGTTTGGGAATCTTTAGAAGCTTTAGAAAAAGGCTATCCAACTGTTATTAGTTCTGATCCTACGACTCAAATAAGAAGCAAATTATCTCGGCTTGTACCGCGCAAACTTCTTTTGAATATGTTAGCAAAACATTTTAAAGCTTAAGTATATAGTTAGGAGTTTGAGGTTAAAGAGGTTAAATAAACTCTCACTCTTAACTCCTAACTTATTACATATACCTTGTTAATTGAACTCGGTAACGGTCTTTTTTGGTGACGGCGATTTCCCCCACTTCTAAACGCCCTTTAGAGCGAATGGCGATTAAGTCGCCTGATTTTACTTGAGAACTAGCTTGAGTAACTTCCTTCCAATTGACGCGGACATCACCGGCATCAATGAAATCAACCATTTTGCTGCGCGACATACCAAAACCAGCAGATGCGATCGCATCTAATCGCAAAGAAGCCTCTACAGTAGTTAGTTCTTTTTTCTTGGGTTCCCGAACCTTTAACTCAGTTACTTCAATCCGTTGAGTTTTCACAGGAACCGATCGCACCTGTTTCAGACTCATTTCTAAAAATTCCACCAACTCTGGCGCGACAATCGCCTGTGCCCCTCGTTCTCCTAAAACAATAATGTCTCCCGTCTTTTCACGAACAATTCCCGTTCCCAACATTGCGCCTAAAAAGTCGCGGTGAGAGGCGGTATCAAACAAGAAATTACCAGCAATTTCCACAGCAACAAGGCTGACTTGAGATTGCTCTAGGGGAAGTTCCGAACGAGCGATCGCTATTCTTTGGCGTTCAGCTTGTGGATATCCGCCCCACGCCGCCAATTGCACTTCTGTTAATCGGTTAAATACCCGTTGAATTTCCGCCAACTCTGGGGGAGATAGAAAATCTGTCAAAATCACTTCCCAAGTTTTGATGGCTTGTTCTGCTTGGTCAATTACACGAGCTACACTATCTCGATTTTCAACACCTTTTAAAAGTTCTTCTCGTGGCAACATTCTTAAAAATTATGAATTTGTCATTTGTCATTTGTTATTTGTCATTTACCAATGCTTCATTTCCTTCTTTAAAACTATCTTGATTTTAACTTTAATTCCCATTTTAGCAGTTCATTCAATACACAGTATTGGGGTCAGCATAACCTTGGATATTTTCTGGCTCAAACTGACGCAATATTCGGGTTGCTTGCCGAGTGAGAGTTTCAGAGCCTTGAACGGTTACTAAGTATTTACCCGCATCTAAACGGTTACGATAGGGTAAAGCATCACCACTACCTACGAGTAAACCAACTCCGCCACCCACAACGACACCACCCATAGCACCACTAGCAGCACCCAGCAGTCCGCCAACGATGTGATTGCCAACTTCACCTGCCCAGGCAAAAGTATTTAAACCGGTGATGAGGCTGAATGTAAAACCGGCAAAAAAGCCAAATGGTATTAGCCAGGTTGCCATCAGTTGTGCTTGCTTTTTAGCTTGGTCTTTGGGGTCAATTAAGCCAAACTCGTCAGCCGTTTTATATCCCTTCCCCAGGATAGTACTGTTTATGCCTTCTTCTTCTAAAGCTAAGTAAGCAGCTTCGGCTTGAATGCGGTCTGGTAATACGGCAACAAGGTAATTCATTGATTTTACAATTTGTTTAATAGAAGTTTTGCCTTAATTAACAGCGTATCAGTCTTGGTCGAATCAATCTTGCATTGGCTAGGAGTAGAGAAAGGCTTTAATTCTTGCTTCCCTTCCATTGTTGGCAAGATTAGGGGTTAGGTCTGTATTAAATTCAACTACAAACCGCGATAGGCGATCGCACAAGTTAAGCACAAGTTAAATATACATGGGCCGATCATTTGAGCGAATCTAGTGGTTCACAAAAATTGTTCGCCCCTTGCTTGAGGACATAAATTAAAACTGGTGCTGCCAAAATCTTAGGAAACGTCGGCATTGCTTTTAGATGTTCCATCATCTTTTGAAGCGAACTATTAAGCAAATCTTCTCGATATTCTTGTTCGCAAATTACCACACGCCATTTTCTCGCTAAGGCATCTAACCACTCAGAATTTGCTCTTTCTGGTTGTTGTCCGGCTCGGATAGCTAGCGTCATTGCCGCATCTTCTAAATCTCCATCACAGTCTTCAATCAAATCCAGCGCTTCCATATCGCTAGGATCATCTGCCAATTGAGAGCGAAACTGTGCAATTTCTTGAGATGTTACTTTAGTCATGAGTCTTTGACGGGGCGAGCGATCGAACACTCAGTTATGTTAGTCCAATTTTGACTAATCGAGAGTAATTTAGATAGGTTTTTCCGGAAAATATCGGCTAAAACCCTTATTTTTTCAATTTACAAACAGTTTCGATCTACTGAAAATACTGTATCTAGTATTTATCAAACAGAATTCAGGAGTCAGGAGTCAGAATTCAGTATGAATTCTGTACGAGTGGCGGATAGCGGAACGTAAAGCCTACGGCATAGCAACTCTTGGCTGCGCCAACGCTTAGAGCGAGTCCGCGTACCCCTGCTCTTAAGCAAGCTACGCGCAACGTCTCGTAGAGAGCGTCTTGATTCTGACTCCTGAATTATTCTTCAATGCATAAGTAGGTGGGCGGGAAAAAACCTAACTATGTTAAGATAAGTGAATACGGAAAATGTGCCTACCGAGGTGATGAATGATATGGGCGCTCGTT
>NZ_JBALDK010000188.1:0-28003 GCF_036917455.1 Nostoc sp.
CTTCAGGTGGCTCGTGACTTCATTCTGGAACATCTTGAACAAAAGATGGGCTTGAGTACACATAACCAGACTCCTGTCAATGCGTAAGTTCTGCAATGGTGTACTGATTGCGAAACTGTACCAGTTCACTGAAACTCGGATAAGGATTCTTCAGCAGTTTAATCACTACAGGTTTTTGGTCAGTTTCTCGATCCCCTCGATAAACTAGGGTTCGAGAACCATTGTATAATTCTTCACTAACGTGATATCCGGGAATAGGAACTAAAGTACTAACCATGCTGCTAAATCTTAAAGATTTCCAGATTTAGTATTCCCAATAGGTAAAGCAATTCATTTCTACAGTTTTCTGACGTTTGATCTGGGTGTTGCGATCGCGTATGCTAAACTCAATTTGATTTGCATTATCTTCTGTGGACAAAAACCGCGAACCATTCATCAGTCTGGCACTTTACCACGCCTTTAAATGGTCAGTCGTCAGCCCCATGCTTCACGCCTACTTTCGGGGCCAGATTTATGGTGCGGAAAATGTCCCCCAATCAGGGCCGCTACTGGTAGTGAGTAATCACGCTAGTTACTTTGACCCGCCCATTGTCTCTAATTGTGTACGTCGTCCAGTGGCGTATATGGCGAAAGAAGAGTTATTTAATATCCCCGTTTTGGCGCAAGCGATTAAATTGTACGGTGCTTACCCAGTTAGTCGAGGAAATGCCGATCGCAATGCCATTCGTTCCGCCTTAGAATATCTCAATACAGGTTGGGCTGTTGGTGTTTTCTTGCAAGGTACTCGCACCCCAGATGGTCGAATTACAGACCCCAAAAGAGGCGCACTGCTGCTAGCCGCGAAAGCAAAAGCCCCGATATTACCCGTAAGTGTCTGGGGTACTGAGAAAATTTTACAAAAAGGATCGTCCCGACCTCACGCAGTTCCCATTACTGTGAGAATTGGTAACTTGATTGATGCTCCCACTTCCAGTAACAAAGAAGAATTGGAAGGATTGACACAAAAGTGTGCCACGGTAATTAACGAAATGCATGATTTAGGAAGATAAATTAGACACGCAAGAAATATATGCTTTAGGGAGGTAGCGATCGTTACTAGATTTCTCTAATCTTAAATCAAATTCACTCTAAAAATTACATATCAAGAATGAAATGTAGGCGAAATCAACGCTTTCATTACCTTTTTAGTAATGTCTAAGTCTGAATTGCAAATCACGAATTACGAATTACAAATTATTATGAGCGGCTTTGAAGCCAAGAATTTTTGGGAGCGATTAAACAATCTGGCGTTAGTCCGCTTTTTACTTTTAGTTGCTTCTGGCTGGGCAATTGTACAACTTTTAGCTTACTTTGAAGCGGTCATTGTTATTTTTACATTTGCGGCAATTTTAGCTTTTTTACTCAGCTATCCTGTACAATGGCTGCGGCGTTTTTTGCCCCACGGTGTAGCTGTTGGCTTAGTTTTTTTACTCAGTATTGTGATTATAGGCGGTCTGATAATTACCGTGGGCTTAACGGTTTTATCTCAAGGACAAGAATTAATTAATAGTATCACTGTATTTTTAAATTCTTTAGCACCTTTATTAGAAGGACTAGAAGCATTTTTGCGAAGCCGTAATTTACAAATAGATTTAAGTTTTATTGAAGAACAATTGCGGAATCAAGCCCTATCAACTCTTGTGACTAGTTTGGCTATTTTACAAGGGTTTATGACCAATTTTGTCACTTTTATATTGATTGCAGTTGTGGCTTTCTTCATGCTATTAGATGGAGATAAATTATGGAATTTTATTTTAAAAATAGTACCAAAACAGCGTCGTAATAGATTTACTAATATAATTAGACGGTCTTTTTTAGGATTTTTTAGAGGTCAGCTATTATTAAGTGCATTTCTTACTATTTCAACCTTCTTGGTTTTCTTCATATTAAAAGTGCCTTTTGCTTTAATATTATCAATAATAGTCGGAGTTCTTGATATTATTCCTGGTATAGGAGCGACATTAGGAGTAAGCACAGTAACTCTGTTTGTCTTATCTCAAGGTGTTTGGTTAGCAGTGAAAGTATTGATAGCCTGTATTGTTCTCCAGCAGATACAAGACAATTTGATTGCGCCCCGAATTATGCAAGGTGCGCTGAATCTTAATCCTGTAGTAATATTTTTTGCTTTGCTAGTAGGCGCTAGAGTAGCAGGATTATTAGGTGTTTTTATATCTATTCCCATCGCTGGAGTAATTGTGTCTTTATTTGAAATTGATGAAATGAAATCTGAAGTTTAGTCATTTGTCAGGAACTGGGAACTAGTGAATAATGTAAAAATAGCCATCTACAAATAAACATTGGGAAGTAATGTCGGATTTAAGAGCGGAATTAACAGAAATTTTGGATGAGGCAGAGTGGGAGTGGCTAATTCCTCATGTACAACGAGATGCAGTAATTTTAGTGACACCGGAGTTAAACTTAGTGGATGTTGGAGTAGCGATCGCCAGTGATGATATTCCATCAGTGGAACAGTGGATTGATAAGCAATTAATTACTAAACCCACGACAGTACAAGTGGGAGAATGGAATCTTGAGCGCAGTAAACGATTTAATACTCTCATCGTTCAGCCTTACGTTTTGGTCAAGGAAATAGTCGCTACTTGAATTAGTTTCTGTATTGTTTTCGATGACATTTGGTGTTAGGGTAGTTTCTCAAGAAATATAGCTTGATGTGCCAGTTATTACTTGGTGATTACCACGCACTAACTGGCTGATTTGAATAAAGCGAAATTTTCTCCTCTAAGATTTATCCATCTGGAAGCTAGAATTGTTACGATAATTTCAGATTAGATGTTGAAACCTTGATCCAATCTGAAACCTTAGAATTATTAGAATGGCATCGCCTCTGCCAGCACCTTGCCACCTTCGCGGCAACTAAGCTGGGGGCGACAGCTGCGCGTCATCTGAAAATACCCGATTCTCAGACCCAAAGCGAACAGTTGTTAGAGCAAACCAAAGAAGTCTACCAACTGGAAAGTCGCCTGACTACGGGACTGTCATTTGAGGGAATTCAAGATATTGGCGATTCCTTAGAACGGGCGGAACGTAGCGGAGTTTTGTCTGGCGATGAACTGCTAGCGATCGCCACTACCCTCGCTGGCGCTAGAAGTTTGCGCCGTGTCATCGACAATCAAGAAGATTTGCCGATATTGACTGAGTTGGTTGCCGATTTGCGGACTTATCCAGAACTAGAACAAGAAATTCACCGATGTATTGATGAACGGGGCCAGGTAACTGACCGCGCGAGTCAAAAACTGGGAGAAATTCGCACGGATTTGCGGCGATTACGCACCCAAATTACCCAAAAGCTGCAAAATATCTTACAGGCAAAATCTGGGGCAGTTCAAGAACAGCTGATTACCCAACGCAGCGATCGCTTTGTCATTCCCGTAAAAGCACCGCAAAAAGATGCTATTCCCGGTATTGTTCACGATACCTCTACCAGTGGTGCAACGCTATACGTAGAACCTAATTCGGTAGTACCTCTAGGCAACCAACTGCGGCAAATCATCAGAAGAGAGCAAGCCGAAGAAGAAGCGATTCGCCGTATTTTGACCGAACAAATTGCCGCAGTCAAACCAGATTTAGAGAGATTGTTAGCGATCGCCACCACTTTAGATATGGCAACCGCTAGATCGAGATATAGTTACTGGCTAGGAGCAAATCCCCCGCGATTTATTCAGCGTCAAGACAGTGAAACCATTACCTTACGGAACTTACGACATCCTCTGTTAGTGTGGCAACAACAGCACGAACAAGGGCAACCAGTAGTTCCTGTAGATTTGCTGATCAACCCGCTAATTCGGGTAGTAACAATTACCGGCCCAAATACTGGCGGTAAAACTGTAACCTTAAAAACTCTAGGGTTAGCAGCATTGATGGCCAAAGTAGGTTTATTTGTCCCCGCCCGCGAACCAGTGGAAATACCTTGGTTTGATAAAGTGCTGGCAGATATTGGCGATGAACAATCCTTACAGCAAAGTTTATCCACATTCTCTGGACACATTCGCCGAATTAGTCGGATTTTAGAGGCATTGGGGACTGGGGGAGCAGAGGAGCAGGGGAGCAGGGGAGCAGGGGAGCAGGGGAGCAGAGGAGCAGAGGGCGAACTTCCTACTTCTAATTCAGCACTCGTTTTACTCGATGAAGTCGGTGCAGGAACTGATCCAGTTGAAGGTAGTGCATTAGCGATCGCCTTGTTGCAATATCTCGCTAACCATGCCCAGCTAACCATCGCCACCACTCACTTCGGGGAATTGAAAGCCCTGAAATATGAAGATGAGCGGTTTGAAAATGCCTCTGTAGAATTTGACGAAAGTACTCTCTCGCCTACTTATCGTCTGCTGTGGGGCATCCCTGGACGTTCTAATGCCTTAACTATTGCCCTGCGCTTGGGATTAAAGCCAGAAGTGGTAGAACAGGCGAAAACTCAAGTTGGAGAGGCTACAGATGAAGTTAACCAGGTCATTGCTGGCTTAGAAGCCCAACGCCGCCGCCAGGAAACCAAAGCAGCTGAAGCCCAAGTTTTGTTGCAGCAAACGGAACGTTTATACAAAGAAGTATCCGCAAAAGCCGCAAGTTTGGAGGAAAGGGAAAGCAGTTTGCGGGCTTCACAAGAAATAGCAGTCCAACAAGCGATCGCCCAAGCAAAAGGTGAAATTGCCCAAGTTATCCGCCGCTTGCAAAAAGGTACGCCCACAGCCCAAGAAGCCCAGCAAGCCACCAATGCTTTGAATCAAATTGGCCAGCTTTATCAGCCAGCAACGCCAGCAAAACCGAAAGCTGGGTTTATGCCCAAAGTAGGCGATCGCATCCGCGTTCCTAAACTTGGACAGATAGCGGATGTGATCGCCGCCCCTAATGAAGATGGGGAATTAAGCGTTCGCTTTGGGCTAATGAAGATGACGGTGAAGTTGCAAGACGTAGAATCTCTAGATGGTCAAAAACCCGAACCAGTCGTTAAAGCCAAACCAGCCCCAGCACCAGCAACCCCACCACCGCAAAGTGTCCCAGAGATTCGGACTTCTCAAAATACCATCGATTTGCGTGGTAAACGGGTGGCTGATGCCGAATACATTTTAGATAAAGCCATCTCGGAAGCTACAGGCCCAGTCTGGATTATTCATGGTTACGGTACTGGTAAGCTGCGCCAAGGAGTTCACACCTTTTTGCAACAACATCCCAGAGTGAACAACTACGAAGCAGCAGAACAAGCAGATGGTGGTACTGGTGTTACTATCGCTCATATAAAATAAAGTGGTAATCAGTATGAAGGCTGCTAGTTTGTGTCATTTGTGTTAGAACATCGAGGTAATACTTCCATTGGCATCCAGGTACTGTGGCAAGGCTAGTTAAAATTGCACGATCTCTGTGTTCGCGTAGCATCTCGTAGAGAGGGTTAGCAGCTTGCTAGAGAGACTTAACGGAAAAAGTCAGAAGTAGTTACCGCTTCATTAAGCACGTAACTGCGATCGCAATTATCCCAAGTTCACATAACAGCAGTTAAGTTGAGCAGTTTTGGGCTAGTTTTAGCTTCAGATAATCAATGAAATCCAGAATTTCTGTATCAGTGAGTTGTAGGCGCGATCGCTTGCCATATTTTTGCTGTAAATACTCTCTTCCCTGCTCTGGAGTCCAATTTAATTGGGCTAAATATGTGTCACTTTGAGCTATCAAAACTGCATTAATCTCTGATGTAGTTGTATTCGCAGATATTTGAATTGTCTCTTGATTTAAATTTTGAATTCTATTAATTTTTAAACTAACTTTTTGCCATAAAGCTTGCCAAGCTAATTCCTTATGTCCATCCCAGCTAAAATCTACAGACCGATAAGTTACTGGATTATAAATTGTACAAAACACAATTGTTTTCTCTCCAGGACTGACTGCGATCGTAAGGGGTTGATGCAATTGTTCAGAAGTCAGGGCATCAAGTGCAAGCAACAAACTTTTAGAAAAATAAGATTCACTTCCTGAGCGGATAACATAAGGTTTGTCTGCCAAAATATGTAAATCAGTTTTTTCTGTTTCTCCATGTGAAGTTTCTACTTTTTTATTAACTTCTATCCCTGTAATTACTCCGGTCAAAGCTCTGTCATAAATTGGGATTTGTTTTGTATCTTCAGAGAGCATATACCAACAGTGATCGGATTCTTTGCTGACAAAAACATATTGAGGTTTTGGAACTGATCCAAATCCTAATTTCACTTCCATATTTTGATGCAGGTTTTGGTAAATATATTTATTGAGCAACCAGCCTTTATGATTTGTATCGTCAAGCTATTAGTTACTTTATAGATATAATTCCCTAGCCAGCTAGCAAATTAACATTAAGGCAACGAAAATTCAAATATTTGGTGAATCTACGACAAAGTTTCTGGATCGACACCAAGCGCCTTCAACTTTTCCGCTAACATTTTCACTTTTTGTTCTGCTTGCACACGTCGTTGTTCTTCAAAAGCTGTACGTTCTTCGGCTTCCCTGATGCGTTCTTCTGGTGTTAGCAATCTTTGCCCTTCCTCGTCATACCAGTAAAGCCATTCCCGTACTATACCTTGATAAATTCCCCGTTCTCGCCCAATTCCTAAACCAATTTCTGGTAGCCAAACAGGATTTCCTGATATTAAGATATATTCCCCATCAACTAGGTGATACACCTCCAAAGGTGTGTTTTTACGTCGAAGCGGACTATATACAACGTAGTACAAAATTTCTAGCTCTTTGGCATAGAATTTTTTCTTGGTGCTATATTCTTCCCGATATATTTGAGAAACAACTTCTATTGCTAAAATTGGTGGCTTCTTTTCTTCCCACAGCACATAACTTAGACGTAAGTCCTCATCAATGAAGCGTTTAACTCCTAAGCTGAGAAACCCATCAGGGGCAACAGCTGGTTTGTCTGGGTGATAATAAATACCCATGTCAACACCAAAAAACCAATCCCAACGATCGCACCAAACTAAAGCCAGCGTGGTTTTCAACAAGCCAGGAATTAAATTTTGGACTTCATTATCCACAGGGGTATCATTTGAGTCGGGTAGTTCTTCGGAAGATGGCAAACAATGCAGTGGATTGTAGTTTAACATGAGCGGTTTTGCCAAATCTGATTCTAGGTAGATTGTATGAAATGTGATTGATGTGCGATCGCAGCGTCAGAATAAAGAACCATTTTTAGCGATAGCTTTTCTTCATTCTCAGTAGTGAAAAGCCCTTATAAGTGTATTTTTTTAATTAAGTAATTTTTCGGTACTGTCTGCGAGAGTGTCTAACCCACAATAGCAAAAAAGGGCGGAATATTGTTCAACTAGAACATTCCAGAAGTCGCAGAGTATTCAATTTCATGGTGAATTTGGTAGCTGGGCTGATTACCTACCAGGAGAAAAAGTCTTTTCTCAACCTTGACTCCGAAAAAATGGCGTAGCTAGAACTTAGCTGATTTTTAGCCCGATTTTTGAATCGTACTTAAGTATCAAATATGTCACCAGAGATCCATTCACGAATTTTAATCAGACACTTTCTAACCATTTTTTTGCCATTATCAGCCTTAGTTGGGAGTGTTGTCGGAGCTATTTACTACCAACAGCTACAAACTTAAGTGAGTAACAAAAAGGGCAGGTACAAAACCCGCCCTCAAAGCAATAAATATTTAAACTAAACTAGCGATCGCAACTTAATTACCAATCTCCGGCGCACTCAAAGAAACCTTTAGTGTTTCATCTTTTTGCTGTGCTAGTGTCGGCACGGAATCCCGCAATCTTGCAGTCAATTGTACAGTTGTCGCGTCATACATTTGAGTCAGCAATTTTGGATAGAAACCGATACCAATAATTGGAATTAACAAACAAGCAATGATAAATACTTCACGAGGTTCAGCATCTATTAAAGCTTGGTGAGAAACTAATTCCTTGTTCTCTTCTCCGTAGAAAATTTCTCGCAACATCGACAGTAGATAAATCGGAGTTAAAATTACTCCCACTGCCATCAAGAATACTACAATGACTTTGAAGGTAGAGCTATAAGCATCGCTAGTAGCAAAGCCGACAAACACCATTAATTCTGCCACAAAACCGCTCATCCCTGGTAATGCCAAAGAAGCCATCGAACAGGTGGTGAACATGGCGAAAATCTTCGGCATTCTCTTCGCAACACCGCCCATTTCATCCAGCATCAGGGTGTGGGTGCGATCGTAAGTTGCGCCAACCAGGAAGAACAAACTCGCTCCAATTAACCCGTGGGAAACCATTTGCAATAATGCCCCACTCAATCCCAAATCGGTGAAGGAAGCAAAACCAATCATCACAAAGCCCATGTGAGAAATTGAAGAGTAGGCAATTTTTCGCTTCAGGTTGCGCTGGGCAAAAGATGTTAAGGCAGCGTAGATGATATTAACTACTCCCAAAACCACTAACACTGGTGCAAAATAAGCGTGGGCATCGGGGAGCATTTGAGCATTCATCCGAATTAAGGCGTAACCGCCCATTTTCAAGAGAATACCTGCCAATAACATGTGTACGGGGGCTGTAGCTTCACCGTGGGCATCAGGTAGCCAGGTGTGCAAGGGAATAATCGGCAACTTGACGGCGTAGGCAATCAGGAAGCCAGCATAGAGGGCTAGTTGGAAATTCAGGGCAAAATCTTTTAAGGCGAGCGATCGCATGTCAAACGTCACCGTATCGCCGTAAAATCCCATTGTTAGGGCAGACAGCAAAATAAACAGCGAACCGCCAGCAGTGTATAAAATGAATTTGGTCGCTGCATATTGCCGCCTTTTGCCTCCCCAAATCGACAGCAGAAAGTATATCGGTACTAGTTCCAGTTCCCACACCAGGAAAAATAACAGCATATCCTGGACAGCGAACACGGCAATCTGACCGCCATACATCGCCAAAATCAAGAAGTAAAATAGCTTGGGCTTGAAGGTGATAGGCCAAGCTGCTAAAATCGCCAGCGTGGTAATGAATCCAGTCAAAATAATTAGGGGCATGGATAAGCCATCTGCCCCTACTGACCAATTCAAACCCAATTGTGGTACCCAGGGGTAACTTTCCACCAACTGCAAATCTGGATTAGAGAAATCATACCCAGTATAAAAAGCGTAAACAATTAGCGCAAAATCTATCAGCCCCACGATGAGGGAGTACCAGCGCACTGTTTTGCCTTCTTTGTCAGGGATGATGGGAAGAAGTAGCGACGCAGCTATCGGAAACAGAATAATCGTCGTCAGCCACGGAAAATTAGCTATATTCATCACAATTAGTCTGCTATCAAAATCATGTTTGGCAAAAAGTCACTAGTTATTAAGTAACAGCTTTTTGGGGATTTCGTCTTCCTCGTTAGGTTGATTTAATTAAATTGGCAATCTTGCATTTTTTCTCTTAAGAGTCTTTTTTGACAGTTGCGGGTGCGGAATGTGCGTTGTGATACTCTCAGTGAAGTCATAAATTTACCATAAAAAAGCCGCTAGACTATAATCATTACGGTGTGATCGCGTAGCCTGTTGTATTGCTAAAAATACACAATGCTGTTTGGTGTTGTTGAAAAAAGCGATTTGGTGCAAAAAAAGCATGACGGAAGAAATAACCCAATGATCATTGCACAAATTAAAAGTCAGATTCGTTATGTCACTAACTGTATATAGAGAAATAACAAATGTACCCGTCCCTGTAGAACTTTGGCAACAGCTGATGAGTTCCATAAATTCTGATCGCGCCAGTGGTTTAGCTTAAATTGATGAACAAGAGCCAAAAGCACAAATAATTAGCTGATCTGCAAGAATCGTGCAACAACCAGCAAGAGGACAAACTTTCCCAGTTTCAAAGCTTTGGGACGATATCGAAGCTTAGATTTATGGCAGAAGTTGGGTTTATACCTCCCTTGAAACGCTGTCTCAAAACTCTAACTAAACGCGATCGCCAAATTCAAATTAACATTCAACCCATTATTAAGCGGTTACTGTAAATATTATCGGCAATTAAATCTCTGGGATAGATTTGATAAAGTTCAAGCAAAAATACAGTGATCTACCGACGGGCAAAAGTGGTGGATATTGGGTGCTCTATCAACTTGTCTCACCTGAATGTATTTTACTTCTACTGCCATAAAATAAATTGACTTTTTCACGCCTAACAATTAGCTCTAACGGACTCCGAAACCCAAGGAGTATGTAATCAAAAAACTGGTTAAGACATAAATTGTACTCACTTAACTAATCCTCTAGCTTTTACAGGAATCTCAATCACAAACTTTGTGCCTTGCCCCAGTGTGGAGTCACACCAAAGATTACCACCATGCTTATCAGTCACAATTTGATAGCTCATAAATAAACCCAAGCCAGTGCCTTTGCCAACGGGTTTGGTGGTGAAGAAAGGATCAAATAGTTTAGAGCGAATCTCTTCTTGAATGCCTATTCCATTGTCAGAAATCATAATCATCACTTGGCTTGTATCGATTTGACGAGTCTGAATCCAGATGGTATTGAGGTTGGCTGAAATATCTTGAAACGAACGCCCCCGATTAGATTCTTCTAATGCATCAACAGCATTGCTCAAAAGATTCATAAACACTTGATTAAGGGAGCCAGCATCACATTCAATCAGTGGTAACTGACCATACTCTTTAATAACCTGGATCTGGGGGCGATCGGCTGTCGATTGTAATCGATGTTGAAAAATTACCAAGGTACTGTCAATCCCTTGATGAATGTCTACCGCTTTCAATCCTACTTCATCCAAACGCGAGAAGTTCCGCAGCGATAACACAATAGTAGAGATGCGCTCGGTACCGATTTGCATGGACTGAAGAATTTTGGTAATATCTTCTTTTAAAAAGTCTAGTTCAAGTTTATCCAATTCTGCATGCAGGGCAATAGGTGGATTTGGATAGTGCTGTTGGTAAGCTTCCAATCCTCTCAGCAGACCTTGGATATACTCACAAAGATAAATTAAGTTGCCATCAATGAAACTAACCGGGTTATTGATTTCATGGGCAATCCCTGCCACCATCTGTCCCAATGCAGACATTTTTTCACTGTGAAACATCTGTAATTGAGTCTGTTTAAGCGTTTGTAGGGTTTGCTCCAAAGCCGTATTTTTTTCATTTAATTCTTCAGTTCTCTGCTTAACTCGAACTTCCAGAGTTTCATTGGTTCTGGCTAATTCGGCAAAAGCTAAACGCAGCTTGGTTTCTGCTTGTGTTCGTTCTGCAATCGTTGCTGTCAGCACAAGAATGGTGAGTGTAATCACGCCAATAAACGATTGCAGTTGGAGCAAAGATTGGTCCATATCCTTAGTCACAAAACCACCTTTACCGTTGACGGTAGCGATCACAGCGATCGCAGCCACAATAAAAGTTAACAGCGTTGCACCTGGTTGTCCCAGTCGAAAGGCAGACCAGATCAACATCGGAATCAACATATACTCCAGGTGATATCCCTTACCAAAAGCAACTTTGCCGATGAGAATAACCAACCCCATCAAGATAACTGGCTCTACTACCATCAACCAGAATATTAAAAGGCGTAAGTTTGCTCTTGAGTGTCGAACATCAGAGAGATTTTCACAATCCTCTGACGTTGAACTGAGGGATAACCATTGCCAAATTAGATGTCGTTTTTTTTGAATGAATTGCCCCCAACTAAGCAGAATCGGGGTAACAATAAAAATTCCCGAAACATTAGAAATCCACCAGGTTAACCAAACCGTCCCATACGCTGTCCAGGGAACTTTACTACTCAAGGCCAAGCAAGCCACTCCAACAGTTGCATTGATGATCGGCCCCACCATGCCGGTTAGAATCAAAAATTTGAACACATCAGTGACACGTTCTAAGGGATAGCGAAGGTTGGTAGTTTTGTGTAGCAGGAAGGTACCCAACATAGTCCCCAAGGTTGTTCCGATCGCGATTCCCAAAACTGGCAGCGTTGAAATCACCAGGGATAAGAAACTTGTTGGATCTCGAAACGCCCAAAAATTGGCGAGAAATGAACCCAGTAAAATACCGTACCAGATCCAGTTACCAAACAGCAAAACAGCCCCAGCAGCAATTCCATCCGGAGGCCAAACTGGAGTCACATCTTGAGGTGTGGAGGCAAGATGACGTGAAATTTCAGCCATTTCATAGTAGGCGATGGCCAAAACAACGGTGCCTCCGATTTGTCTTAGGGAATAAGGGAATATAGGGGATTTTTGTTGAATCATCCGTTGTTTTGGCTGCTTGATCTCAAGGTTGCTTGTCTTTACATAGAATGCCCTTTTCCCTTCAGGTCGGAACATAAAGCAGCCATGAAAGTAGAAGACAAAAAGCATTAAAACAAGCAATTAGGGATTCACAGTTTAATAATGTACCAATCAAGTTTGAGATTTTTCTGCTAAATACCAATTGTCTAGCTGATATTTTATTTTTACGCAAGCCCCAACGCTCTTTTTTTGACTACTGTCAGTTTATTTGCTGCATCTTTTAGCGTTAATTTTAATTTTTATGTCAACATAATCGCAAAGCTTGCAGCTTATAACCTTTCCATACATTCCCCAAACCTGGAATACCAATTAGTATCCTATTCTCACTAGTACTTTATTCATGTGCGCTTCCCGTTGATGACAAAATATTATTGTTACGCAACTCCCTAACTGTTGAAGATAAGTCAGATTACTGTGTTGCTGTCGATATCAGAGATGTAAATAGTAAATTTATGAGAATTTAAGCCCAACAAATATTAAAAAATCTTGTCATTTTTTCAGACCCAACTTTCAATTCCTCTGCATGAGATAAAAAATAATGTCGGGGCGGACAGTCGCCCACCCCTATTAAAATCAGGTAACACCAAATACGATCACTAAACCCAAAACTGCCCCAAACACAATCAAGGCATAGAATTGAGCGCGACCGTTTTCTAGGTACTTCAGACCTTCACCGCTAACAAGGGTGAAAAAGCCTGTGAGGTTAACAGCACCATCGACAACGCGGAAGTCAACTTCCATAACTTGTCTAGCTAGGCGACGCAAGCCGAGGACAAAAACCCGATGGTAAATGTCATCAAAGTACCACTTGTTGAGAGATAACTCATAAAGTGGTTTGATTTGAGTAGCGATCGCACTTGGGTCAATTTTCCGGCGCAAATACATCAGCGAAGCCAGGGTAATCGCAATTAAAGAAATTCCGACTGAAGCCCCCGCCATGATGTAAAATTCCGTTGGATTGAACTCGGCAGCCTTTTCTATAACTTCGGAAAGGGTTTCGCTAGGAGGAAAGATAAACTCTTCAAAATAATTGGCGTAAGGAGTTCCCACCAAACCAATCAAAATCGAAGGCACTGCTAGCAGTGCCAAGGGTAGGGTCATTGTCCACGGCGATTCGTGAGGGGAGTCGCTGTGATGCCCGTGAGAGTCATGGGAATCATGATGCTCGCTAGTTGCAGCCAATTCTCCTTTCTTCATCGCCCCAGGCCCAAAATTCGGGGCTGGTTCTGCTGACTCTAATTCCAGGACAATTGTGGCCGCAGCACTCTTGAGTTTTTGCTTGATTTTTTCGTCAGTACCCCGGAATTTGCCTTCAAATGTCATGAAATACATTCTAAACATGTAGAAAGCAGTAATACCGGCAGTTAGCCAGCCAATCATCCAAAGAAATGGGTTAGCCTCAAAAGCTTTCCCCAGAATTTCATCTTTTGACCAGAAACCAGCAAAGGGGGGAATACCAGAAATTGCCAAGCAACCAATCAAGAAAGTAATTGAGGTGACGGGCATATACTTCCGCAGTCCGCCCATCAAGCGCATATCTTGCGCTAAGGCGGGGTCGTGACCAACCACACCTTCCATACCGTGAATTACTGAACCTGAACCCAAGAACAGCATCGCTTTAAAATAAGCGTGGGTCATCAGGTGGAATAGTCCGGCACTGTAGGAACCTATACCCATTGCCATCACCATGTAACCAAGTTGGGAAATGGTGGAATAAGCCAAGCCCTTTTTGATGTCGTTTTGGGTAATGGCAATGGTTGCCCCCAAAAACGCCGTAAACGCCCCAGTAAAGGCAATGACGTTCATTGCAACTGGAACGTGTTCAAATACTGGGTACATCCGGGCAATTAGGAAAACACCCGCCGCCACCATTGTTGCTGCGTGAATCAAGGCAGAAATGGGTGTGGGGCCTTCCATTGCATCTGGTAGCCAGACATGGAGGGGGAATTGCGCTGATTTCGCCACTGGGCCTAAGAAAACTAAAATCGCCAACAGGACAGCGAGAAAATTGCTGATCGAACCTGATTGCACGAGTTGAGCGAGGCGATCGCCCATGATATTAAAATCAAAGCTTCCTGTTGCCCAGAACAGCCCTAAAATGCCAAGTAACAAACCAAAGTCTCCCACGCGGTTAGTTACAAACGCTTTTTGAGCGGCATCGGCTGCTGACTTGCGATCGAACCAAAAGCCGACCAGCAAGTAGGAACACATCCCGACCAGTTCCCAGAATATATATACCTGTACTAGGTTGGGGCTGACCACCAAACCTAACATTGAGGAGCCAAACAAACTGAGATAGGCGTAAAACCTCACGTAACCGGGATCGTGAGCCATATAGCCATCGGTATAAACCATGACTAAACAGGCTACCGTTGTGACAATCACCAGCATTAGGGCTGTCAGGTGGTCAATAGTGTAGCCCATGCTCAGGTGAAAATTACCTGCTGCTGCCCACTCCAAGGTGCGGATATAAGGCGCGTGTCCTTGGATTTGACTCCATAGCAACGCAAACGACAGCACCATAGCTGCTGCCATCATGGAGATAATCACCACAGCGTTCAGCTGCCGTAGGCGGTTTGTCACCTGATTCAACGAGATTAACCCTAGACCGACCAGCATTGCCCCAAAAAGAGGAAACACCGGAATCAGCCAGGCATACTGATAGATTACTTCCATCACTGACGCCTACTTTTAGAATTCTTGATTTAGCGTGTCGAAACTGTTAATAATTGTGACACACGCCCTTTAGGATAAAATAACCCACCCAAGACTGATTGGGTGGGGTATTAAGCATGGTTTTAGATTTGGTCATTTGTCATTGGTCATTTGTCATTGGTCATTTGTCATTGGTCACTTGCGCCATGCCTCATTTCCTCTGCCCAATGCCCAATGTCCATCAGGCTGACCGACGTTCCAAGTCCACTGTTTTTGGACTTTTGTAAATTTTCGGGCAACTGCTGTAGCTTACTTTTATGTCTTCTAAAGCTAGACGTAAATCTTCTCTGCCACGAAACCCTTCCAAGCGATGGCGAACAGTGCCATTTTCAATTAGTAGTAAAGTTGGCAGTGACTTTAGCCTATAAGTAGTAGACAATTTAAAATTTTGATCGGCGTTAACCCCAACTAATTTAATTTCGTCCCCACATTGGGCTTGAAATTGCAACAATAGCGGGTGGATAATCCGACACAACCCACACCAAGGTGCTTCAAAGTTAACTAAAACAGGAATAGGAGATTCTAAAACTTCTTGAGTAAATGTCTGTTCACTAACCGACAACACCATGACGCCTCTTGGATTATAAGGTTTTTATATCAAACTACCTATCAGTACTGAAGTGAAGGATTGGTAAGTCAGTAACTGCCAATAGATGCTTTCAGGAACCAAATTTCAGGACACAGAATAATTGAGTAAAAATTGAGCGCGTTGATGTGTCTCTGACAAAAAAGCCATCGGGACTCTCACAGTGGCTTTTTTGAACGTTAGACTCCTGATTGCTGTATCCGCTAATTTGACTGAATCTGCCACTGACTCCCAAAGAAAGACAACGGGCCTTCAACTACCAATAAAAATCTCAAGCTGACTGAGCGCACCCTCACTGATAGACGTTTGAACTTATCCTACATTGATTTGGGGCAATTGATAAGCTGAAATTTTAATCTATTTGGGATTTTCTGCTGACACTGGGGATCGCTTAAATTTCCCATTTTATTCTACCAGTTGCTTCCATCAGCAGAGGGTGTGACCACCAAAGCAAAGCGATAAAAATGGCAACTCCCAAATAGGAAGGGCGAATAAATTCCTGCCATAAGATAGATTGACGACCGTCAATAATTGCTTGAAACGGAATAATTGAAGTCCGTTGTTTGGCAATTTCAAAGGCTTCTCCATAGCGATCGCTCAAACGGCGATCCCCGTGCCAAACCCCGAACAAGTGATGTAACACCAATCCAATGGAAGTCACAAGGGTAAAGGTAGTACCCAACCAGAGAGTATGGGCAACACACCAGATTATTTGTCCCACCATCTGAGGATGACGAGTAATCCGAATAATTCCTGTTTCGTAGAGATGAACTTGGGGCTTTTGAATAGCAGCAATTTCTAGTAGATTGAAGGTAGCAGGATATAAAAACAAAAACGAGATCGCTGACAGCAGCCAAACAAATTCTCGCACTCCTGGCACTCCTTGTACCTGCCAAAGTTGCAAACCATCATAGCGGTGCCCAAAAAAGTAAATAATTAAGATCGCAGCCAACGGTAGGCTGACTAATGCAAAGAGAATGCGATAAAGCCTTGGGCCAATATATTTTTCTGCCCTTGGACGCAAAGCAGCGCCTCCACTGTGAGCGATCGCAAAAACTATTTGTAACCCCAGTATGACAAAATGACTGGGTGTCAACCAAGAAATCAGCAGCATATAGACGGGTGAAGTAATTTAAAGAAAATTGAATTCAGTACAACCAATACCACAAAGTATTCCAAAGGAGACTTTAGTCAAGATGTTGTGCTACTGTCCTTTTCGAGTCAAGCCTTCAAGTTTAATATGCAACAAATCATGCATGGCTGATTGCTGCCAATCTTTATTTGTTGTGTACATCCGCTCCTTTAAAAGTTTGTGGGTTGAGCCTTATGTCTGACCTTCCTTTCACTTTAGATCAGTTACGGATTTTAAAAGCGATCGCTCAAGAAGGAAGCTTCAAGCGGGCCGCCGATAGTCTTTATGTTTCCCAACCTGCCGTCAGCTTGCAAGTCCAAAATCTCGAACGCCAGCTAGATGTCCCTTTATTCGACCGTGGAGGACGACGCGCTCAATTAACTGAAGCAGGGCATCTACTCCTAAATTATGGTGAAAAAATCCTTAGTCTGTGTCAAGAAACCTGCCGCGCCATTGAGGATTTACAAAATCTCCAAGGTGGTACGTTGATTGTCGGTGCTTCTCAAACCACCGGCACTTATCTGTTACCTAAAATGATCGGTATGTTCCGACAAAAATATCCAGATGTGGCTGTACAATTACATGTCCACTCTACCCGGCGAACTGCTTGGAGTGTCGCTAACGGACAAGTCGATCTGGCGATTATTGGCGGTGAAATTCCTGGCGAACTGTCAGAATCTTTGGAAGTTCTTTCTTACGCTGAAGACGAATTAGCGCTGATTTTACCTGTCTTTCATCCCTTTGCCAAACTTGAAACAATCCAAAAAGAAGACCTATATAAATTACAATTCATTGCCCTAGATTCCCAATCGACTATCCGCAAAGTAATTGACCAAGTGTTAGGACGTTGTGAAATTGATACCAGACGTTTTAAGGTTGAAATGGAACTAAATTCCATTGAAGCAATTAAGAATGCGGTGCAATCTGGTTTAGGGGCTGCTTTTGTTTCAACAAGTGCGATCGCTAAAGAGTTACAAATGGGTGTTCTCCACCGTACCCCTATCGAAGGTGTCGTTGTCAAACGGACACTGTGGCTGATTTTTAATCCCAATCGCTATAGATCCAAGGCCGCAGAAGCCTTTAGTAAAGAAATTTTGCCCCAGTTTGCTAACCCTGGATGGAGTCAAGATGTGTTAACATTTACACAAAAAAGCATAGCGATCACTACATTGGATATAGCTATGCCCGCCTCCTCCGGCGAAGACTAAAACCTCGTCATTTGTCCTTTGTTTTTTTGTAAATGACTAATGACTAAATAGTTTGTAATCCTCTACGGTAAGGCTGCGCCTAGATAATTCGTCATTCTGACCTGATGGCTGTTCGCGCAGCATACCGTAGGAAAACTAGGGGTTGTATATAAAGGAAAATCATCAATTAATCTAGTTTATCTGTAGGCTAAATTAATTAATTACGAATTATGTAGCTTGCTTCTCGCCTTATCTACGAGACGCTTCGTGAATGGCGGGTATTATCAATTACGAATTATTTTGACTAATGACTAATCACGAAAATGGAAGTTTACTGTACTCGTCCACGTTGCCCACAGCCACGAAACTATTTTGTGGATTTAGATAATATTACGAACCTGAAAACAACGCAGCAAAAGTACTGTACTACCTGTGGGATGCCACTGCTGCTAGATGGTCGATATGTACCTACAAAATTGCTGGGAAGGGGCGGGTTTGGAGCTGCGTTTTTGGCACGCGATCGCCGAATCCCTGGAATGCGTGAATGCGTCGTTAAGCAGTTTCAACCAGCAGGAAATTTAACCCCAGCTCAACTGCAACAAGCACAGATAATGTTTGAGAGAGAGGCAGATGTTTTAGCACAACTTGGTAACGACCACGAGCAAATACCCGACTTGTTTGCCTTCTTTCCAGTAATAGTTAATAATTCGCAAGCAGGCCAAGAAGACCAATTTTTTTACTTAGTACAAGAATATATTGATGGGCACAACTTAGAGGAAGAATTAGCTCAACAGGGTAAATTTTCTGAACAGCAAGTGTTAGAAGTACTGCAAGAAATCCTCAAGGTACTAAAGTTTGTCCACGATCGAAATATTATCCACAGAGATATTAAACCTTCTAACATTATGCGCCGTCGTGATGGTAAACTTTTCTTACTAGATTTTGGCGCAGTTAAGCAAGTGACAAACGTTGCATTAGGGGCTGCTTCTTCTACAGGAATTTATTCTATGGGATTTGCACCACCTGAGCAGATGGCTGGGGGTCAAGTATTCCCATCTACGGATTTATATGCTTTAGCTGTAACTCTTATTACTTTGTTGACAAATCAGGAAGCTATTCAACTATTTGATGCTTACAGCAATCAGTGGAAATGGCATGAGCAAGTTAGCGTCAATCCTCACCTTGCTGGCATTCTAGATAAGATGCTCCTACCTGCTGCTAATCAGCGCTTCCAGTCGGCGCAGGAAGTTCTAAATACACTTCATTCACAGCCTCTAGCTGCTACACAGCTTAATTCGCCCTCTGTAACCCTCCCACCACAGCCATCTAAAGGTTCTAATCCCATCGTCTCCAACCGTTCACCAACTCAACCAGCGTTTTCTACGGTGGAATTATTGGGTGGGGCAGCATTTAGTGGATTTCAGGGGTCATTGATAGCGATCGCCCTCTTCAGTCTAGTACAATCACCAATACCTACTTTTCTTATTGGATGTGTGATTTTGGGGATACTGATATTTGCCCAAACCAGGCGGTGGATTGAAAAGTTCGACTTATTAATTATTCCAACAATTACTTTTGCGCTTATTTTTTTTCTCCCCTTTTTACAAGGGGGGCTTGGCATTCAGGGAGTGATTATTTTATCAGTTGCAGCAGCTTTAGTTGCCATTTCACTAACAGCCATATTTCGACTTATTTATAAACTATTATCTCTCATTCTTTAAAAAACTCCTGGTGCTAAGAGCCACCTATGTCTAAAAAAAACGAAACACTTAGCCTTTTCTTAGCCGTTGTCATCACCATTGGTTTAATCTTTAGTGGCTTATGGTTTTTTATGGAACGGTGGGCGCAACTAAATGGGACTGTTGCTAAATCTTCGGGGACTGGCAACATAGATAACTCCGTAAACAAGCTTGTCAGTAAATGTAACGTGCCCAACCTCCCAGAAGGGACATTCAATTATGGTGGTAGCACAACCTGGGCACCCATCCGTAAAGATGTAGACTCTGTACTAGAAAGCCAGTGTCCTCGGTTTATTTTACGCTATACTCAACCGCCATCAGGTAAAGCAGGATCTGGAACTGGCCTGCGGATGTTAATAGACAATCAACTAGCTTTTTCTCAATCTTCTCGTTCAGTAAAGGCTGAAGAAAATGCCGAAGCGAAACAAAAAGGATTTAGTTTAAAAGAAATTCCAGTGGCGATTGATGGAATTGCGATCGCAGTTAACCACGATCTCAACATCCCTGGTTTAAGTGTGGCTCAACTCAAAGACATCTACACGGGTAAAATTACTAATTGGCAACAGGTAGGTGGCCCAAATTTACCAATTAAAGTTTACTCCCGTAGCAAAGAAGCCGGGGGTACAGTAGAATTCTTTGTCGAAAATGTTCTAAATAAAGAAAATTTTGGTAGCAATGTAAGTTATGTTGACACGACAACTGAAGCAGTACGAAAAGTAGCTGCAAATCCTGGGGGAATTTACTATGCTTCTGCCCCAGAAGTGGTACCTCAATGTATTATTAAATCCCTACCACTTGGGCGCACAAGCAGTCAATTGGTGCCTCCTTACCAAGAACCGTTTGTACCTCCATCTCAATGTCCCAACAAACGTAATCAATTGAATAGTCAAGCGTTTCGTAGTGGAGACTATGCAATTACCCGTAACTTATTTGTAATTGTTAAACAGAATGGTCAAACAGATCAGGAAGCTGGCGTTGCTTATGCAAATTGGCTGCTGACACCTCAGAGTCAAGAATTAATCGAAAAGACTGGATTTGTCAGAATTAAATGAACTTAGCCAAATAATTAAATAACAAACATTTTTATTTTATTCAGATTTTTTCATGTCACAGAAGAATGAAACCAAAATTTTAGCCTTAGCTCTGTTGCTGACAGTTGGAATAGTTGGCGGTGGTGCGTGGTGGTTTACTAATGGTTTTGGAGCCAAAATTAGTAATACGATCGTTCCAGGTTCGGAACCAGCTAACAATCTATCTCTACAAGATCGGATTAGTTTTGGGGAAAAAACTTTGACTCCAGGTGCTGTTTCTGCTGAAAAAAAAGAAGGAGTACAGGCGATCGCTACTAAAAGTTACGATAAGGCGATCGCAAATTTCACAGATGCCCTAAAACTCAGGCGTAACGATCCAGAAGCGCTGATATTTCTGAACAATGCCCGCATCGGCTCTTCCAAGAGCTACACCATCGTGGCTTCTGTACCATTCGGCACTGATCCCAATGTTTCTTTAGAAATTTTACGTGGTATAGCCCAAGCCCAAAATCAAGTTAATAGCTCAGGAGGAGTCAAAGGAGTGCCGTTGAGAGTAGGAATAGCTAACGACGACGACAATCCAGAAATAGCCAAGCAAATTGCTTCCAGCCTAGTCACTAATTCAGAAGTATTAGGTGTAGTTGGGCCAAATACTAGCGATTCCACCTTAGCCGCAGGTACTGTTTATAATTCTGGACAACTTGTAGCAATTTCCCCTACCAGCACATCTGTCAAAATTTCTAACTTTAGCCGCTACGTTTTTCGCACGGTTCCCAGTGATTTTATGGCTGCGAGAAGTTTAGCCAACTATATGGTGAGAACCTTACAGAAAAAAAATGCTGTGGTTTTCTTTAATTCTCAAAGTAACTATAGCCAGTCTTTAAAGTCGGAGTTTGTTTCATCTGTTTCCTTAGAAGGTGGACAAGTATCCAGCGAATTTGACTTATCCAAGGCAGATTTTAGTGCGGCTAAAAGCGTAGAACAGGCAACTAAGCAAGGTGCAGAAGTCTTGATGTTGGCTGCTAACACTGAAACCCTCGATAAAGCGCTACAAGTAGTTCAAATTAACCAGAAACGATTAACTCTACTGGCAGGAGATGATGTTTACACCGCCAAAACTTTAGAAATTGGCAGAGAGCAAGCTGTGGGAATGGTATTGGCAGTTTCCTGGCATATTGATGGCGATCGCAAATCAGATTTTCCCCAGAAATCTCGACAATTATGGGGCGCTGATGTAAGTTGGCGAAGCGCCCTCAGCTATGATGCCACTGTAGCTTTAATTGCTGCATTAAAACTCAATCCCACGAGGTCTGGAGTCCAACAAGCACTAGCGTCTTCTGACTTTTCTACCACAGGTGCTTCTGGTACAATTCGGTTTTTAGCATCAGGCGATCGCAATGCGCCAGTCCAACTTGTAAAAATTGTTCCTGGTTCTCGCTCTGGCACTAATTCTCGCTCTGGCACTGGTTATGACTTTGAACCAGTCCGATAATTAAGGACTTCCAACTAAAAAAATATCCCATCGCTTTGGCGAGCAGGGGAGGCAGGGGGCGCAGGGGAAGCAGGGGAGGAAGAATCTAATTGATCATCTTCGCTCCAAAATTGAATAATTTAATTTCTGGAAGTCCCTTAGCAATAAAAATTAAAAATTAACCAATAGTTAACCTAAAAAAGCTCTCAAGATGAGAAATTGAGCTTCATAGGGAAAAATCTGAGTGTCAACTAGCATTTATCCCTTATGGAGAAGAAACAGATAATTTAAAGGAAATTTATTAGGGACTTCCAAATAAAAAAATATTCCAAAACTGACGCCAAAATCCTCTTAATCTCTCTTCTCTCTGTGTTCTCTGCGTCTCTGTGGTTCGTTTTTTGGGATAATTTATTCCTTGGAAATCCCTTATACCTCAAACCCTAAAGTAATCAGAAGTTAGGATTTATCATAATTCGCGAACAAAACACCCGTCCTCCCAATACAATCTCAAGTAGCAAGCACCTATCAAGTCAAGTACTTATATTGAATGGACACGCGGGTAACTATGTCCCAAAAACAAAAAAATGAAATACCTATTCTTATTTTATCCATCCTAATCACGGCCGGGCTAATAGCTGGCGGTTTTTGGTGGTTTAGTAGAAAGTCTGGTGTTGAGCTAAATACAATCAATTCTGGTAGCACCAAAACACCCCAAGTCAAATCAGAACAACCTAATGGCAATACTTTTACCTCAGTAAAAGATGTTCCTACAGGATTATTCAATTACGGGGGTAGTACATCTTGGGCACCGATTCGATTGGTAGTCGATCCAGCAATTCAAGCAGCGCGACCAGAATTACGACTGCGTTATGTAGAACCCAGCAATACATCTCCTGGTTCTGGTACTGGTATCCAGTCACTGATAGATGGTCAACTAGCCTTTGCCCAGTCCTCCCGACCGATTCTAGACCGGGAACTAAGCCGTGCCCAGCAGCGCGGATTCAGTTTGAAACAAATTCCTGTGGCTATTGATGGTTTAGCAGTCGCAGTTAATCCTAATCTCAACATCGCAGGACTGACGGTAGACCAATTAAAGTCAATTTACACAGGTAAAATCAATAATTGGAGCCAGGTGGGTGGCCCCAATATCCCGATTAAGCCCTATTCCCGCCGCATTGCTGATGGCGGTACTGTAGAACTTTTTGTCCAAGACATCTTGGGTGGTCAAGCTTTCAGCTCCAATGTTGAATTTATCTCCACAACCACCCAAGCCTTGCAAAAATTGGCTGCTAGTTCTGGTAGCATCTACTACGCTTCTGCCCCAGAGGTGATTCCTCAATGCTCAATCAAAGCCTTGCCGTTGGGGCGGACGCAAGGACAATATATTCCTCCATACCAAGAACCTTCTGTCCTCCCGTCGGAATGTCCTGGTAAACGGAACAAATTGAACATTAATGCTTTCCAATCAGGAAAATACCCGATTACCCGCAATCTGTTTGTGGTGGTCAAACAAAATAGTCAGACTGAGCAGCAAGCAGGTGTCGCTTATGCCAACTTACTGCTGACTGAGCAGGGACAGGAACTGATTAGTGAAGCTGGGTTTGTCAAAATTCGCTGACAAGTGCGATAGCAATTAGGCAGAGTGGCGGAAATCGCCGCTCTGAACAGTGCTTTAACCAGCTCTATTAATCGATTCTGCTGGCAAGCAAATTAGATTATCCCCTTGGGTAAGGATTAAGCCGCGTTGACGCAGCTTACCCATCAAGCGGGTGACGGTGACACGGGTCGAACCAATCGCGCTACCAATTTGAGCATGAGTAAGGGGAAAGGGCAGACAATAGCCGCGAATCACATCAGGATCGGTGTCGCTCATTGCTGGCTCTCCATATTCCTCAATTAACAATGTGAGAAATCCTAAGAGTCGGTCAATTGTGCGGCGTTGTCCCAAGGCACTCAGCCACAGCAGCTTACGCTGGTGCTGATACCTAAAGGCATCCATAACTTCACGACGGAAGTGAGGCCAATTGTCTAGATCGTGCCAGTACATCCACAGCACCGCAGTTTGGTCAACATGGGCGTAAGCCTGGAGTGTGAATGGCGACTGAGCAACAATTTCAAATGGCTGTCCCGCTCCCACAAAACCCAAGAACGCTTCTTCTGGGGTTCTGTTGATTCTTCGAGACGTTAGCTGACTAGCTGTCGCACTAACTTGGGCGGTTCCTACCATGCGGATCGCACCCCTTTGCACCAAATATAGCAATCCAGGCCGGGCTGGAATACGCTCATCTTTGCTAAAGGTACGGCATCGATAGTGTTCTTGAGCCCAGTCAAGAATTCGTTGCCAAGTTAAAAAAGGCCGTGATGCCTCAGAAAAGGAGGATGGAGATTGCATAGGTAACAAAGAGCGTTCGGCTGAAGACAAAGACGTGATCAAAAGGTGCAAGGAGTGTCTTTGTGTTGGCGAGGCTTAACGCCTAACAGCGCCAGCCAATCCAAAGAATAGAAAGCAAATTACTCTCTACTCTTTTGTTATACTTCCTACTGTACAATGAAGGTAGTAAAGTTTACTTACTATTCATCGATTATTCATCAAATTTTATCCTTCTCTCATTTTTCTTCATCTAAATTAAATTTCTACCCCAAGGTAGATGACAGAAAATTAACAAATATATCTTACACGATAATTTAAATAATATTACGTGCATTATAGATTACCAGTTATCAAATATACGTCAATAAAACAGCTATTATACAGTTATATAATAAAATTACTAAGCATTGATACTTATAAAGTAGAGTTTATATGCATAAAAGATAAAAAAAACTATCTATATAAAGATAGAGATAAGAATAAAATTTTATATATCTCAAGTGTGGCTTTGCAACTGTCAAAATCTCAGAATTGGAAAACTATGGAGCTTGCCAGTGCGATCGCATCTGATTTCTTAAGGACTTGTGGTGACGTTTTTACTATCCAAATAGTTCCTCCTGGTTGGATACATTTTGAATTGACTCACTCAACCTTAGCGACTTGGTTACAAAGTCTTGCAGTCGGCAGTCTAGGAGAAGATGGGGGGCAAGGGAGCAGGGAGCAGGGAGCAAGAAGCAAGGAAGAAGAGTTTTCCCTTCTGCCCCCTGTACTCCGCACCTCTGCCTCTTTTCAATCCTCAATCCCCAATTCATTGTTTGCTGTTCAGCACGCCCATGCACGTTGCTGTTCGCTAGTGTTGCTGGCTCACCGAGAGGGATTGATAAAACTTAGAGAACCAGTTCCAAATACTAGTCCAGCTTTTTGGGATGTTATCTCTCCTAACCCTCTACCTTGGCTAAACTGCGATCAAACACTGCGACTAAATCATCCAGATGAGCGTCGTCTGATTGGCGAGTTAATACAAGTAGTAGACAACATAGAGTGCCCTGACATTAGCGGTTCTGTGAAGTGGGAAAAAGTTGCGCTGAATTTGAGCCAAGCTTTTGAAAATTTTTGGTGTAATTGCCGAGTTTGGGGTGAGATAAAAATTACATCACCAGAATTAGCCCAAGCCAGACTCGGATTACTTATGGCTACTGGGTCAGTATTGAGATACGTGATAGAGGAAAAATTGGGTGTTTTTGCGCTCTTGGAGTTATAAATCGGTAATGTCGCTTAGGCAAAAATAAAAACTTTTATAATAGCTATTGACTCAATGCATCACCTCAGCTACATTAGCAGGTGTGTGAGGAGCGAACCAGCTAGGACACCGAGACGAAACACGGCCAGTCGTTGGTGTCCTTTCTGATTTATATGCTTCAGGCTCGAAAGAGTATCCTCATTACAGCAAAAACTTTTCAATTGCTACTGCTGCTCCGTCTTCCTCTACGCTAGGAGCTACCCACTTAGCGATCGCTTGCACTCCTGCTGGTGCGTTGCCCATAGCTACACCAAGTCCAACAGACTCTAGCATTTCCACATCATTGAAGTTATCACCAATCGCCATAACATTGGCTATCTGTAATCCTAGCAATTCTTCGGCTAGGTAACGTACAGCAGTTCCTTTATTCACAAAGGCGTTAGTTGCTTCAAAAAAGGTAGCAACAGATGTTGTGAGATAAAGTTCAGCAGGTGTGTATTGACGACGCAAATTCCCCAATAACCGATCGATTAAATCTACGTCATCAGATAAAGCAAGAATTTTTGTTGGTTCATTTGTTAAGGTTTGGCGCAAATCACCAACCGGAATCGGGGTAATACCAGAACGTTCTGCATAAATTTGGGTTTCTCTAGTCAACTCACGGACGTATAGTTGATCGTTGATGTAAAAGTGGACAGATAGGAGCGATCGCAACTCAGGCTGTTCAAAATAGTCGAGTAGCTGGTGGGCGATTTCCCTAGAAACAGCCCAATGGCGATGAAGTTTTTGAGCGATTGGGTCTTGAATCCAGGCTCCCTGATAAGCCATTAATGGTAGTGTAGAGCCAATTTCTTCGTGAAAGCGCAAAGCTGAACGATACATTCTACCTGTAGCGATCGCCACTGGAATTCCTCGTGCTTGCGCTGCCACAATAGCTTGCTTTACACCTGCGCTGACGGTGTTAGAATGTCCTGCGATCGTGCCATCTATATCCAAAACTAGTAGTTTAATGTCTTTTGCAGCAGCCTGATGATTAGTAGATGCCAAATGTGTGGCAGATGCTTTCTGCATAATTTCCTAGATTTTAAGTTCCAGTAAGAGGTTAACAGGCTCTAGCTACTAGTGGGGAGTAGTAGATAAAATTGGGTTGATTAGATAGAGAACCCAATTTGCCTACTGTGAGGATGTTGAATCACACAATTTTAGCTATAGTATTTTTTGAATATTGTTCAAAATTCTGGCTAATAATAGCTAGAAAAAACCCCGATTCTCGAGAAAATCGGGGTTTTTACGATATGTAGGATCGAAAAAACTTACTTATTCAAAAAAGTCTATGAATTGGACACTTTGATCCAGCTTTTTTTGCGTTGTGACAACAAACAAAGTCCAGCAATTAAACCAACTCCAAGTGTAGCAGAGGGTTCAGGTACTGGTTTAACATCATAGTTATAAGTTACTTTGATACCTGCTTTAGCATAAGTATCAATATAGGATCTCATGTTGCCCGATCCTGTAACTGCTGAGGTGGCTAGAGCGGAGAACAGGAAGTCTACGTTGCCATTGCCAATAAAAGACTGCAAAAATTGGGTATTAGTGAAAGACTGGGTAGCAGATTGTGTGGCAGTTAAGTTAGAAAGAGTCTTTCCAGATGTGCCACCATAATCAGTGGTGCCGTCATATTTAGCAAGTTGGTAATTGTAAGAATATTGAGGATTGAGCGCCAATAGAGACTGGTTATTTAGTTCTAAGCTGAAGTCACTGGCAACATTTAATGTCACCTGAGTCGGGGTTTTACTCTTATTTTCCAAACCTGCATTTCCAAGTATATTGCCAGTAAATTCTATCGTTACACCCTGGAGTGTGCCTAGAGATGAGTTAAATTGCTGGACGCTTAAAGGTGCATCAATGATATCTGTAAAATCGTAATTAGTGGAGCTGCTGTAAGAGAGAGAAGCTGCATTAGCTACTCCAGATGTTGCAACAATCCCTGCCAAAGTTGTAGCAGCAGCGAGAGTGTTCAATAGTTTTGTTGTCATGATGGAAGATGCTTTTCTCAAATGAATCATTACAGGATTACTAAGTTATTTCTAACTCTGAAACTTTGCTTGTCGGATTGATAATTTCACGTAACTTTATGTGAAGTTTTTATGTTCAAATTCATTCGGAAAATATTCTTTTTGATTGGTATATATAAAGTCTTGTTAAGGCGAAGAGGTTTTGATAGTGGTAGTATTATGTCGAAAGATTAAGTTAGTGTTT
>NZ_JBALDK010000189.1:0-7547 GCF_036917455.1 Nostoc sp.
AAAATTTATGTTCAATAATCGTTTGAACTCTGTAGATATAACAATTCCCTTATTTATAATTATGGGAATTACACAAATAGTTATTGGTAATTATGTTACTGCTGGTATATGGTTAATAATAGCTTTAGGACAATTTGTAGTACCTAGAGTGGGAGTTGCTAATTTAAATCAATTGCATCGACCTGAAGTAATATTTGTATGGTTGATGGTTGCAACATTGACCTGTTTAGTTATCTATCAAATTTATAGAGATGTGGTATTTTAAATTAGAGGTTGTTTAGATATCTTTACCAGTACTAACTCAATACTCTTTGGATAGTAATTCTTTGAAGTATATTTCACATAGGCTCAGAATGACGATGAAATGAGTAGTATTAGCAGCAACTTATGCTCAAATAGATAAGAATCATATTTGATTTTTGAAAATATACTGACACTTAAAAGCCCGTTTTATGAGGGTTTAATTTGAACTAATGTTGACAAATCAGACAGGAGTACTATAGTCAAATTATAGTTAATACCAGGTTGTGATACATAGTATTATTTGCTTGAAAGCTAGTTCAGCAGCGCTTAGATTCTAAACAATACTAACTTTGGCAACTTGGTATAAGATAAAAAATTATTCCACTTATAAATTGAGTGAGATAATTTTTATTTTTCAGTTACCAGCACTTCTGTAATTGACTCAAACTGATAATAATCCAGTTATAGATTCAGTTTTTTCCTTGAGCCATCCAGAGAATAATTCTGTAAGTATTTTAGTACGTATCTTGTCATCCAACTGGGAGTCAATTATTTCTTCTATAAGTATGATATGTACACCAGAAGATGTCACGATTGGCTTGATAAGCTGTGGTGGTTTAGCAGCAAATACTGCGGCAGAAATCTCTGGTTTCAAATCTTTACGGTATACTATTCCTTGATATCCACCTTGTCTGCGTAATTCCTTATCCTGGATGTATTTGTGAGCAACATCATAAAAACTTATCTCACCTTCTTTAATCGCATAGAAAAGTTCTATTGCCAAGTCTTCATCATCCAAGACAACTTCATACATTACTACACCAACATAGTCTAGTTGATGTTCAAAGAAATAAGGTTCGATTTTATCTGTGAATAGATGTTGGTTTAACTTACCAACAAGGATACCATTATAGACAATTTCTTCAAAATCATCTAAGGACAATCCATGTTTTTCTAGCCATTTCCAAGTATCTTCAGCACTGGTGAGTTTATTCATTAAGCGGAATAAGTCTGCTGCTTTTTGTAATTCTTCTGTTTCCACTGTGATATTAGCTTGTTCAAGGGTAGATATAATTACTTTGCGGCTAACAATCTGCTCAACTATCTCAGGAATTTTACAAGATAACTTGACCTGTTGAAGAATATCTTCGTTGGTAATAGTGATAGTTTGTAACATTATATATTTTACCTAATTTTGGTTAACACAATTAAAAATGAGAGAATAAGTCATTCAAACACGCTTTGCAAACGCAGTGAGGAGGGATTTTCTACAATTTCACCCCACCCTGCTGCAACTTCTTAAACGGGTCTAGCAGAAAATCAATAATCCGACGCTGACGGACAATTACCTCAGCTGTTGCCGTATCCCCAGGATGCAAAGGAATACACTTATCACGAGTGGGAAGACAATTTTGTTTGAGAGCAATTTCTAAGTCATAAGCTGCTACCTTTCCATTAGGTGTATCCACGTCTATGGTAGTAGGAGAAATCTGCGCTAAATTGCCTTCTATTACTCCGTAATCCTGAAAGGGATAAGCATCAAATTTTAACTTTACTGGCAATCCTTTTCGCAAAAAACCACTCTCAGTTGTCGCCATTTGCGCCCGAATTATTAAAGGCGAACCTTGGGGTGCAATTTCTGCAATCATTGTTCCTGGCTGCACTACAGACCCCGCCCGTTGTATTGGTAACTGAAAGACTCTACCATTCACGGTGGCTCTCAGCTCTCGTTGTCCTAACTGAAATTTTAACGAAACAATCTGACTTCTACTCTGAGCAATTTCTGCCTGAAGGGTAGTAATTTCTGTATCCAAATTCTTCTGTTGTTCATCAATTTTTAGCAGAGCCAGTTTGCTGGAACGAGTCAAAGTCTGATAACTTCTTTCCTGTTCTTTTAGTCGTAACTGTGCCTGCTCAATATCTGCATTTGCTTGGCGAATAGTCCGCTCATAACTACTCTGTTGTTCTACCAAACGTAGTTTAGCTTGCTGAATATCTGACTGATTTTGTTCGTATAACTGTTGCTTCTCTTTAGCTATATCTTGCTTCTGGACAACATTAATTTCTGGAACAACCCCGGACTGCCAAAGACTGTTATAGCGTTCAACTTCTCGCTCAGTACTCGCTAAACTACTGTTTACTAACTTATTTGCTGTTTGATTATGCTCAAGAGTTTGCCGCGCCTGATTTACTTGAGCTAATTTTTCGTCTTTTTGTAAGTCATAAGAATTCCTAAGAGCATTCATATTTTGTCGCACCTGGTCAATTTGAGCCTGCTTTTCTAACTCTTGAGATTGATTTTGTTGTTCTTGAGTTGTAAAAGATACAACTAACTGGCTTTTAGATGAATTTAACTGAGAAAGTCGATTTAATTGCCCCTCCAATTTATCCTGTGCCTGTCGCAATTCCGCCTTAGCTAATTCCGATTCCAACACCAATAAAGTTTGTCCAACTCTAACCGAATCACCCTCTTTTACCCGAATTTGAGCAACAGTACCGGCTACGGCAGCATCCAGCCTAACTGTCTTTCCCCTTGGCTCCATTCGCCCTGTTGCCGTACCAGTTTCATCCACTTTAGATAGCATCGCCCAAGGTAAAATGATCGACACAAACACCACCAAAAAATACAGTAATCCCCTTGTCCAAACCTGCGGTAAGCTATCAAGTAAATCCTTGGTTGCGTCAGCCCAATCATCAGTTGATCTAACTGGTGTTTGCTCCCTTAAAACTTCTTCGCTCTCTTCTACCTCATAAATTTGGGTTTTAACTCTTCCATTCAATGTGTTCGGCATGATTTTTCCTAATATCAATTTGGGATTTGGGATGTAGGTAGACAAGAAAAGCTTCCTCATTGTCCTCTTGTTTCAACCTGCAACACCCAACTGCTGATGATTGAGATAAAAATAATGTCCCCGCTTTGCCATCAACTCTTGATGAGTCCCACTCTCAATCAACACGCCGCGATCTAGCACTAAAATCAAATCTGCATTCCGCACAGTTGAAAGGCGATGGGCGATTACTAAGGTGGTTCTGTCCTTAAGAATTGTGTTTAAATTTGTCTGAATAATCCTTTCTGACTCTGCATCTAGATGGGAAGTCGCTTCATCCAAAACCAAGAGTTTGGGATTCCCTAACAATGCCTTGGCGATCGCAATTCTTTGTCGCTGTCCTCCAGACAACATCCCCCCTCCTTCACCAATCTGGCTTTCATAACCCATAGGTAATTTTTTAATAAACTCATCAGCACCGGCCAATCGCGCCGCTTCAATAATTTCTGCCAAAGTTGCCCCAGGATGTGCCAAGCTAATATTTTCCCGAATCGTTCCGCCAAACAAAAAAGTATCTTGGTCAACTACCCCAACCTGTTCGCGGAGAGAACGCAACGAAAGACTGGTAATATCATGCCCATCAATCAATACCTTGCCATCGGTGGGGGGATATAACCCCAAAACTAGCTTAGAAATCGTGGTTTTCCCCGAACCACTCCGCCCCACTAGGGCAACCATTTGCCCACTCTGTATTTCAAAACTGAGATTTTCCAAAACGTTGATATCACTTTCGGGGTGATAGCGAAATGTCACGTTGTCAAAGCGAATATTACCTTGAATCGGTGGTAAAGATTGCCGCGCCTGATGCTGCAAATCCTCTTCTGGTTCCGCATCCAACACATCATTAATGCGTTCCACTGCAATCACGACTTCTTGCAATTGATTCCATAAAACTGTTAATCGTTGGAAGGGTGTAATAATATTTCCCAACAACATATTAAATGCCACCAATTGCCCAATAGTTAACTCATTGTGAATAACTTGGTACGCCCCAAACCACAGCAAAAGGGTAGTTACCAGTGCTTCAATTGTGTTGCTGAATATTTGCAAGCGATTGCTGATAATTTGCCCAGAAAAGTTAGCTTTTACTTCTTTACTTAATAACTCTTCCCAGTGCCAACGCACTGTCTGTTCCACGGCTGTGGATTTAACTGTTCGCACACCAGAAAGGGCTTCAATCAGATAGCTACTTTCCTTAGCAACAGCATTAAAGATTTCCCTAGAAATCTTTTGTAAAAAAGGTGTGGCAATCAATGCTAATAAAAAGAAAGGCGGTACAATCACCAATACCAACAATGCCATTTTCCAGCTATACCAAAACATCAATCCTAAATAGATAAAGACAGTGACTAAATCTAGTAGGATGGATAATGCCTCACCAGATAAGAAGCGTTGGATTTTGCGGTTTTCCTGTACACGAGAGATAATATCCCCCACATAACGGGACTCAAAGTAACTCAAGGGTAGCCGCAGGGTATGGCGAATAAATCCGACAATTAGTGCTAAATCGATCTTATTGGCCGTGTGGTCTAACAGATATTGCCGCAACCCTGTCATCGCTACACGGAATAAACTAAAAATCAGCAACCCTAACCCCACTGCTGTTAAGGTTAGTTCAGAACGTTGTACTACTACGCGGTCTAAAATTAGCTGGGTAAATAAAGGGGTAACAAGTCCAAATATCTGGATAAATACCGAGGCAATAAATACTTCTAGCATCACTAAAGAGTGAGGCTTCATCAATTCAAAGAATTGCCAAAAGGGAGTTGTAGTTTCTTTGGCATCCTTTAACCAGGCTGTGGGTTGCAGCAGCAGTGTATAGCCAGTCCAGTTGGCTTTAAATTCTTGGTGGCTGAGGCTGCGTTGCCCAATGGCGGGGTCGGCCACAATGACATATTTGGGGGTAATTTCGTAGATTACAATGTAATGGTTGCCTTCCCAGTGAGCGATCGCAGGCAATTTTTGCTTGGCCAATTGGTCAAGACTCGCTTTCACCGGTCGCGTCGCAAATCCAATACTTTCTGCCGCCGCCGATAACCCCCGCAACGATGAGCCATTGCGGTCAACATTGGCGATATCCCGCAAGCGATTTACACTAAAGTTTTTCCCCCAATAGCGAGACACCATCACTAAACAAGCTGCACCGCAATCCGATCCACTTTGTTGGGCAAAAAACGGATAGCGCCGAATTACACGTTGCAATAAATGCCCGACTCGCTGCGTGGAGTTGGGAAAGTAGGCTTTGCTAATCTTTTTTTGGCGTGGCTCTACTGCTGGCGTTGACAAAATCTTTGTTTCGTGCAGCCGTTTGGAGTCAGATGGCAGTACTGGGGGGTTATCTGAGTCCTGTGGCGGATTACGGGATAGGGCTTTAGCCCATAAATGCTCCCGAATTTGGGGATATTTAGCCATTAGGGTCCACAATATTTCACCCGGAACAAAGCATAGTTGCAAATTGACTGAAGCCCTTGCTGCATAAGTTCTAAAGTCATCCTCCTTAAACAAGGTAAATTCTCCAAATGAGTCTCCCGTCTCTAAAGTGGCGATTAACTCATCGGTGTTATCTAGTAACCTGACTTTGCCAGCGATCACAATATATATACCGGACTGACCATCAGTTTCTTGCCAGAATTTGCCGACTTTTGGGTTGATAAATTTAACTTGTTGAAGACAGTGTTGAAATTCCTCTGTAGAAAGAGAATACCCCAGGGTTTTGTTGAACTGTTCCAGAGAAACTAACTGAGCAGATATATCTTGCGCCATAAATGTCAGAATCTTTTCCTATTTTTGCGAAGTTCAGTGGTAAAAATTCGGAATTATCTGGAATAGCTAACGATTTGAGGTCAGCAATCAGTATTTTGGAACCTTTAGCCTGCTCAATGCTGTTTATTTCCGCATTACTGGGTTTAGGTCGTGTGGATAATCCCATCTGTTTTAGTAGTCGCTTGATATGGCGATCGCTGACTTCAATTCCTAATTCTTTCGCCAGATGTTTCGCAAGCCAGTTTGCTGTCCACCGACGAAAACCATAGCCATGATCGCGAGGACTACTGCTAATTAGTTCCTTCAAACGTTCTAAATACTGGTCATTTACTGCCTTTGGGCGACCAATAGGGCAATCTTGCCATTGGTGTCCCATCCCAGTTCGGGCTATGTGTGTCCAATGTCTTGCTGTTGCTGCACAACATCCCAAGGTTTGACAAATCTCTATTTGAGTTTTCCCCTCATCCGCCAACAACATGATTTCAATTCGTTGCCGATAGGATTCAAGTAGATTTTTGTGCAAACTTTGTAGTAGCAGCTTCCTCTGAAATGGTGTTAAATACTTACCACTAGATGCACTTAAGTAGTTGGTTTCAGGTTTTGCTTGGCAATCGAACATAAACGTTGAATTTGTTGGTTTTTTATAGATTTACAAATCTCCAGCGCTTGATGCGTAATTTTGAAAGCACTTATAAAGGCTACTCATTAATGCAGTTTTTATACTAGCAGCGTACATAAAATTATGTATGCTGTTATATTATCTACATATCAAGCTACTAAATATCAAGCTACTAAATATCTTTGTAAATTCTGAAGGTTAAGGGCTAAATAAATTTTGATGAAATGTTGGGCTAAATACGCTAATTGCTGTCCTTATTACCCGGCAGGGACAGCCCTTGAAGATATTTGGTTGTCGCCCAGGTCTAAGTTTTGTTTTCTGTGCGAGACTGGGTTACGTAATTGGATGCCTAAGCCAGAAAGTCACCTCTCTGACTCGGCTACAAAACCGTGCATGAAACGTTAATTTCACACGGCTCCTCAGTGATTTGGTGCTTATCACCCACACCTCTAAATTCAGAGTTAAAAGGGATTACAGTTGAGATAATCCTCATCTATCTCTGGAACTATAACAGCAAATTTATCTGCTGCCGTTTTAGCATCATGGCAATGTCCATGAAGTAATTGAAGGTTGTCATAGCTATCCTTACCGCCTTTGGAGCGGGGGATTTTATGGTCGATTTCCATCAAGTCTTCATGGTGAAAAAACAGTCCACAATGAGTACACTTTCCTTTTTGCATCTTCAAAAGTGTTGCCATCCTTGTTGGCGCTTCAGGATGTTTACCCATTCTGGAACTCCAATACACCCAGTCACCATCAAATGGGCTACGGATTCCTTGCACTTGTATGTGTCTCACAATAGGAGTTTCACGGTGCTTGAATAAGCGAATCTTCTGGTTATGGGGTTTAAAAACCCAATTATCAGACCCTACAGTTTGCCAATACTTTTGACAACTCCATCGGGAAGATTTATTAGGGTGACGATGTTCTGCCCATGCTTTTAGTTGGCTGAATAATGTTGTATCAGCCTGATTAAATATGCGTTTACTGACGACACCTGAGTACCCGGATTTCTCACAAAGCCTGAGAAAAGAGGAGTCAAAAACTGCCAAAATGTCTATTGCACATGAATTCCAGCAGTTTTAAGCATGACC
>NZ_JBALDK010000190.1:0-15523 GCF_036917455.1 Nostoc sp.
AAGTTTTAGTCTGGAAAGTGAGTAGTAAGAGCAAATAAGCTGTGAAGCGCTTCGGTAATATCCGCAGTCTTTTTTGAAATCCAAATAAACTTGCTATTTCCACACCAACAGTAGGGGCTAAACACCTCAAGAAGGGCAACTATGAGAATAAATGCTCGGAGTATCACCTCTTTTATAGCAACTGAAGGCAGGTTACTCATAGAGAAAGCAGTCCAAAATATGGTATTTCTTTCCATCAAGCGATCGCTGTATTGGACTAAAGCTACTCATTTTTTTCGTCCCATAGTGGCATTTGTCGCTATTTTGCTGGTAGTCCTAACCTATGCAACTCCTACAGCTTTGGCTTCAGACCACCAAGACACAACTTTTCTTGCCACTAAGCTGACTGCTGCGGATCTAACAGACTTGTTTGTGTTTGAGAGTCCGACAAACCCCAAAAATGTTGTCTTAGTGATGGATTTCGACCCTTTGATCGTTTCTGGTGAAAAAAGACCATTCGATCCAAACGTTCTTTATCAATTCAAGATTGATAACACTGGCGACAGTATTGAAGATGTCGTACTCCAATTCAATATAAATGGTAAAGGCTCACAGCAAACTGTCACAGTCCGCGGCCCATGTCGTCCAACCACAGTAGGAACAGAGTCAGCTTTGCTTCCAGTAAGTTGGACAGGGCAACTCAACCAAACATTCGCCGCATATAACGGTATGAAGTTCTTTGTTGGTACACGCAAAGACCCGTTCTTTTTCGATTTGGAACAGTTCTTCAAAATCATTCCGGATCGGAACTATAGCCTTCAGCCTAATCCCAGTCCTCCCTTCACAGTTCTTACCTTTAGACCACCGGGACAAGCAAAAGACACTCTGGCCCCATTTAATGTCCACTCAATTATTGTCGAGCTACCCAGGAAACTGCTTGGTAAAGGCAAGATTGGTGCTTGGATGACAACTAGTGTTAAAACTCCTAGACTCAGAAACGGGCATTTTGCTCAGATTGAGCGGTTAGCAGTTCCAGCCCTGAATGAACTTTTTATGGACTTTAAAGCTCATAATAATAGTAATCTTCAGACACCAACCAAAGACGCTAGCAATCAATCGCAATTCATTAAATCCTTTGTAAAAGCGATCGGTAGACCTGAAGGTATAGCCGATGCAGTGATCTCAGTGGCGATTCCTGATGTTATCCAAGCTGACCTTTCTAAACCTAGCGGTAGTTATTTTGGGACTCAGTTAGGCAACAACTTTGGTGGTAGAAGACCAAAAGATGACGTAATCGATGTAACAGCATCCGTTGTCTTTGGTAATGCAGTTACAGGCATTTCTACAGGTAAAATTCCGGGGCTGACTAGCGATAATGTTGGGCCTAATAATGCTAACTTTCTTCCTACCTTCCCTTATTTAGGTAATCCTTTGTAAGGTTTATGAATCTACGAATACTATGGGTGTTAGTGCTGACTAGCCTACTGGTTTTACTAAGACCCTGTAATACACAAGCGCTAAGTTTAGGCTATACCAATGGTAAGTTAGGCACATATTCCTCTCTTGTGCAACTGCTGACTATTAATTCCAGGGAGATATTACCAGAAAAGCAGTCAGATTTAGTCTTCCCCGATTATTTAGAGCGATCGCATATTATCAGTGTCTATGAGGAGAAAGTTGCCCAATCTCCCGATTCCTCAATATTTTTACGTCTGTTAGCCGATCAATATTTGAGGCGCTTTCGAGAAATTGGAGATATAGACGATGTGTTACGAGCAGAACAAGCGGCACGTAGATCCCTGGCACTACAGCCGCGCCATAATGAGGTTTCTTCCATGCTCCTAGCATCAGCTTTACTATCTCAACATCAATTTCGAGAAGCTTTAGATGTGTTAAATAATTCATCTGTTGACAATCCCAATATTGTCTCGCTCTTGGCATCAATTCAAATGGAGTTGGGTGATTATGAAATAACTCATCAACTCTTGCAGAACCTTGCACAGGAAGAATCGAACTCTGGTCATAACGCGGTTTTAGCTCGTTATTTAGAGTTAACTGGCAATTTAGCCTCAGCGCGAAAACTGCTAGATGAAGCTATGCAGGAGATGGACTCTTTCTACACGACGAGCGCAGAAACTCGTGCTTGGTTTCATGTGCGGACTGGGGATCTGGCTTTTGCATCTGGGAATTTTGCCCTGTCTGAGCAGCGATATCGGGAAGCTTTTGACCTGTTTCCACGGCATATAGCTGCGTTTACAGGACTAGCCCGCCTCTATGCGGCACAGCATCGATGGCAGGATGTTCTAAATATCGCCAACCAGGGTATAGAACTGATGCCGTTAGTAGAAACACTGGGATATAAGGCTGATGCTCAAGTAGCTCTTCTCGACCAAAAAGGCGCGGCTGAAACTGAAGATTTAATCGGGGTAGTAGCTTACCTGAGCAAGGTTAAAGGAATCTACGATCGCGCAATGGCTGTCTACTACACCGAACATGGAATTCATTTAACAGAGGCGCTACAAATTGCCCGTGCTGAAGTAGCAGTGCGAGACGATGTATATGCAGAGGATACATTGGCTTGGGCCGCTGCGGCTAATGGGGAATGGGAAGAAGCGCAACAGGCAGCACAACAGGCAACTCGCTTTGGGACAGAAGATGCTTTGCTGCAATTTCATGCTGGCATGATTGCGTTTCACTTAGGTAATCGTGAAGAGGCAATAAAGCGATTAACTCAAGCTGTTAGCCTCAATCCTCAATTTCATCACAAATATGCTGATCAAGCGCGTCAAGTCTTGGCTAACTTAGTACCCTCTGTCTCTTTTCCCACTCCTAACGCTATAGGGGGTTCTTCATGAAAAAGCTACTACATTACTTGGCTTGGAATACTGCAATCATCACAATATGTTTATTTTGGATGCCGAGGGCGGATGCCCACCCTTTAGGCAATTTCACCATCAATCACTACGCAGGAGTGCAGGTAGCAACCGATGGTGTGGGGATTGATTATGTTCTAGATATGGCAGAGATTCCTGCTTTTCAGGAGATTAATCATTTAGATACTAATCGCGATCGCAAAGCTGAACCTGTAGAGACGGTTCGATACCCTAATCAAAAATGCCAGGAAGTCAATTCACATTTGGAACTGTTGATCGATAAACAGCCTTTAGCACTGTCTTTGATCAAATCAACAGTTGAATTTCCTCCAGGTGTCGGAGGATTATCTACACTGCGGCTGAGTTGTAATTTTCAGGGGTCAACGGAGTTAGTAGGCGCGAATCAGTTAATCGAGTTTGAAGATCAGTTTTATCCACAGCGTTTGGGCTGGCGTGAGATTACTGTGGCTGCAAATGGCGTTCCCATTCAAGGTGATTTCACATCTTTGAGTATTACCAACCGTTTGAGAGATTACCCCACTGAGTTACTCAGCAGTCCTCTCGACCAGCGTCGGATTGACTTTAAACTGAATCCGTCTCTGACATCGAGTGAACAAGCACCTCCACCATCTGTTAAATCATCCAGCCGTTTAGATAATGCTTTGACAGGAAGAAGCAACGATGTATTTACTAGCTTAATTACCCAGGAAAATCATAATTTCCTGACTATCCTAATAGCTCTAGCGATCGCCTTTTTATGGGGTGGTTTACACGCCCTCTCTCCTGGTCATGGAAAAACGATAGTCGGTGCTTATTTGGTGGGTTCCCGCAGTAATGCCCAACACGCCCTATTCCTGGGGCTGATTATGACGATTACCCATACTGCTGGGGTATTTGCGCTAGGGCTGGTCACTCTTGGCACATCCCAGTTTATTTTGACAGAGCAATTGTACCCTTGGTTAAGCGTACTCTCTGGTGTACTGGTAACTGTAATTGGTCTGAATTTATTTATCAGTCGATTGCAAGGGACTCAGGTTTCTCATTCACACGACCATGTACATAGTCATCAACACAGCCACGGCTTGCATCATCACCAGACGCTCGATGACTCGCTACCGCTTCGCTATCACCATCACCACAACCATGAGCATTCACATTTACCGCCTCACGGCGCTTCCATGAAGTGGTCTAGTCTACTAGCGTTGGGAATTTCCGGCGGCTTGTTACCTTGTCCTTCAGCCTTAGTAGTGTTGCTAAGTGCGATCGCAATGGGACGAGTTGGCTTTGGACTAGCGCTGGTATCTGCCTTTAGCTTAGGTCTAGCAGCCGTACTAACTGGTATCGGCTTAATGCTAGTCTACGCCAAAAATCGGTTTGAGCATTTGCCACTCCAGATACCCAGGATCAAGATGTTACCTATAGCAAGTGCCTTATGTATTACCCTAATTGGCTTAGGTATTACTTCACAGGCTTTGCTCGCTCATCCCTGGAACTAGATGAAAGCACTCAGTTTTGTAATAAATAACCTAGAACAACTATATGTCACAAGCAATTAAAGAATCCATCGTCTCAGAAAACAGTTCATTTAATTTTTGGCAAAAATTGCTAAGACGTTCAATCCCTATTGCCTCTGCTGCGATGCCTGTGGCGGGCGTAGCCATCGCTCTATCTGTAAGTGTTATCCTCCCATCTAAGGCATCCACCATTTCATCTTCTGGTGACACAACAAACGCACCAACTTTTAACCGTCCGCAAACGGAAGGATTTGAAGGTGGTACTAACCCACCCACATCACTTTCTAGTAATGGTACTGCTGTCCCTTATTACAGCCAGCCTTTCTTAGTTGATACTACAGGCTCTTATGATATTGTAGGTTCTCAAGCTTTCCTGGGCATCCAGTTCTTGTACCAAAACAGCTTCAACCCAACTACCCCATTAGTTAATTTACTTAGTGGAAATGATCCTTTTCCAGATGAAGGCACATCTGGTTTTAGCGGCTTGAGCTTAACTGCCAATAGTCAATACTTTTTAGTCACTACTGGATTTGACAATAGCAATAACAGTTTTGGTAGTTTTACTAATACCATCAAAGGCCCTGGCAATATTACACTTGTCCCCGAACCTTCTTCAACTGGCAGTACAGTAGTCTTTGGGATCTTTGCAAGCAGCTTAATACTAAAGCGCAAACTAAAAAAGCTAAAATCTGTCAACTAACCTCCGTTTGTCAGAAAACCTTATTTTGAGGAAAATATGAAACGATTTATCTTCATTTCTTTAATAACTGCTTTGTGCATAATAGGCTACTTTGAAATTAGCTTGTCACAGGCTGAAAAACTTTTTTGGCTGAATTTGAGTCTTTGAAATCCTCCCTCACTAAATCATTTCGGACTCCGCACTCGAAATTTTCGCTGTTAGCTAATTTCTCTTTGCCATAAAATATCTGTAACTCTCGTCATCCCAGCTTTGAGATGGCGGCGATAGGTACTGAAAGGCAAATCTAGTAACTCAGCTGCTTGTTCTTGCGTGGGGGCGGGATTTAAATAAGTTCGATAAACAGCGCGGTAGAGTTTTTCATCACGCGGGGATGATTGTAAGGATTCAACTGCTTGTTTCACCAGATTTTGTAAAACGTTAATTCGTTCGCGTAGATGCCCATAATCCGGCTGCTCGGAGAGCTGCATGTCTTTTGGACTCCCGATCATACTTGTTTTTGTGAAAATTTGTTCTTCCACGCTGCGCGAGAGTACTTCGTACACGCTTCGCGATCGCACTAATGGATTATTCTGTAATGCATCAGGACAACTAAAGTTACGTAACGCATTCTGCACCGCTTCCACAAATTCTGGCTGACTAAGAACTAACAGAGGTTCACCGACTGGAGTATTATCTACAGATTCTCCGGTAGTTGTAACCTCTTTTCGAGCCAAAATTTCCTTCCATGCGGCAGGCGACACAATTCGCCAGTCATGACCATAAACACCATAGTGTCTTCCCCCAACTGTAAAATCAGTTTCAGTAAGTCTTGTTAAGTCGAAGTAGTTTAACATTGCTGTCCAACTATCTGCTTGGGCACAAGGTAGAAAGGTGTATGCTAACCCCGGTGTTTTCTGAAAATACTGCACAAAATTAATGAAAATTAGACTTTGGGTGGGAGAAACAGCTTGATAGGTGTCCCGCGCCATCCAGAAGCGGAAAATAGTTGCGCCTTCGCTAGGGCGTAATGGTGCATGGGTTTGGAGATATTGCCAAGATGCAAGAGCGCCCGGATCTGCACTCAAATCTTCAACAGTTGCTGTCTGCAATGCCACCATCATTGCAAATCCCGCAGGTTCGGAGTGCAAGTCACGAAATACTACTACATTCTGCGGTTGGCGCTTCAACCAGTGATCTGCTATTTTTGCTGATTCTTCGCCTTCGTATTCTGCCACCATCCCCAGGAGTGCGGTTTTGTCAGTTTCCCGTAGTGAGTCTGTCAATAAACTACTTTGCTCACCCCAGGTAAAACAAGATCGAATCGCCGAGTTATCCCGATGCAAAAAAATATAATCAAGTAGCACTCGATGCTTTTCTTGTCCCTGAGTTTGCCCTAGTCGTTTGGTATAATATTGACGCGCTCGGTGGTGTAATTCAGTGTAAAATTCCGAATTACGCCAACGCAAGTCAGCAATTAAAACTTCGCGTGCTAAATCGTGGGGAAATAAACCCAATTGCCCTGATTCGATAAACGACAGTCCGCGCAACCACTCAAATAAATCGTGAACATCAAGTATTTCCCCTAAAGAGTGAGCCTCACCAGCCAAAGTATTTTGAGGCACAGCCAATATTTGATTTAGTGCGGCTTCGGTAGTCAGCCGGATCACCGCACAAGCTTCTAAAGCCATACGGTGTAGGGGCGTTGGTACTTCTTTTATGAATCTTGACAACAGTGTTTTAACAACATTGGGAGCAGATTCTGCTTGAAAAGAGATTTCTTTTCCCTGAGCAAACACCTCAGCAACCAAAGATAATGCTAGAGGATGTCCGTGGGTAAATTCTAGAATCGCCTGGTGTTGTGTAGTGGGAATATCTCGTGTGGTGAGATAAGTTTGACTTTCTTCTGGGGTAAGGTTGCGTAGGGGCAAGGTGTGCATCAAAGCTTGCCAACCTGGATCGCTACACCAACTAGATGAGGGGGGATTGCGTCCAGCAATCACAATTAAGGTATTAACAGACAAATGGGGTAAGAATCCTTCCCGCAACCATTCATCTAGCTGGGTAATAGCTTCATAGGTATCAATTAAAATTACATTACGTTCAAGTCTTTGGGCTAGCACATGTAAAGGAGAATCTGATTCATTCAATCCCATCAACGAACGCAACGTGCTAACAAAAGATTCGGGCGCAGCTTCTATATTACGTCCTTCTACGTAGATAGTTGATATTTTTGACCGTTCACAAAACCGCAAAAACTGCTGCATGAGGGTTGTCTTGCCCACACCGCCAGGGCCAAAGACGTGCAAAATGTGAAAAGGTAATTCTCTTGATGCGATCGCATCAATAAATAGCTCCAGTTCCCGCTCACGTCCCACGAATTTGCGATTTCGTTCTGCACTTAGTCGCTGTAATAGAGATGTCATTGGCATCCCTTCCTCAAATTTTACGTAGGATTACTGTTTTAAAGTATGAAGGATGTTTTTGATTTTTAAAATCTACTTTGACAAAATTTATAAATTTTACATCCAAGCTTAAAGGCGCAATACTAGCGAACCAGTACTAAGTTACCTTGTTAGGTAGCATTGGTTTGACTCCCCAATTGCGACTGGTACAACCGAGTAAAAGTATTGCAAGGTCGCACCTAAAAGAAACGTTTGTGCAACAATACTTTACACTTTGACACTTCAGGCATTTCTTACCTTTTTCTTTCTTCTAGACTAGGCAGAATAAGGTTCGGATCAGCCCACAGACTAAAGAATTCCACGAATTTAGTCATTCGTGTAATCGATGCCTCAAAGTCTTCTAGATTCATTGATGTCTACAGCTTACGCCTAACACTACCTCAGAGATGATGTTAGGTGACAGGAGGATTTCAAATTTTTTGTTCGCTGTACTTTTGGCTGTTGGTAGTGAGCCACGCTCATTTGATTGTTACCTCGCTTGAGCTACTACCGCCATAAAAATACCCCCTTCTGGGGGCAATTGATGTGGTTGATGTGCCTAAAAGCACACAATCGAATAATGAGAGTTCGCTATAAGGATTTCTGTATATATGCCAATCTTACAATGAGCTATCGGTGGATGTCTTCGGTGATTACCTTTTCTTCAAAATCGCTTCACAACAACTTTTCAATAACTGTGCTTTTACACCGTTAACCATTACTTACTCCCCGCAGGCGATAGCTTTTTCAAATTCTCAATCCGACAGCACCCCCGCTTCCATAGCTGTCTTTGGTTTTTATCTACAGGATGGTAATAAGCCCAAATACTTTCATCTGGTGCTGAATATAAGGAGATAATAAAAACCTTTTGTGTACCAAAGTTACCTGTACTTAACTCAATTTTTTCTTTGACATTAAACGTCTGTCCTGAACTATTAGTTGCTGTTGATAATTTTTTATAGGCTGGTTTAAGAGTTAATTGCGGTTGCTCTGTTTCTATCTCTGATTGCTCATGTTCACCAGAGGTATTTTCAAGAAAAACATTTGATTCTGATGAATTAACTGGTGCGGCTTCGAGAGTTTGAGGTAAAGCTAACTGTTCATTCTCTGCTAAGAGAGTTTGAGGCACAGCGTCACTTGCCAGAACAGAGCTACTGTTTAATTCGGAAACTTCAATGCTTTGACTCTGGTTATTATTTACTTCTAATTCCGGCTCAACTGGTTGATTTTCTGTTGGTAATTCAGTTGCCAGGAGCATCCATGCTCTCCATAAATTGAACATGAATGCAAGAGACACATCTATTAACTTGCGCCAGCTTCAGCCGCCGCTACATCTGGTTTTACCTCCTTCGCCTTCTTTTCAAAAAGCTGAATTCCTGCGTCAACGATCTCAAACCCGTTAGGAGTTCGTTGGCCAAGCTTCCCCGATACAGCCCCAGCCCAGTCTGCAAATTCCGAGGCGCTAGTCTCAGCCTTCCGCCAGCTTTTTGCATTAACTTGAGCGGTAAAAACTATGCCGTTCTGGTCAGTGAACTCGATTGCAACTTTCTTATTCTCAAGAGGTGTAGCTGTTGGTAGTTCGCCACTAAATTTTATTGTCACTTCGCTTTTGGCTTCCATAGCTTACCCCTGGCTCATCATCAATTTCATTTTTTCGTTCCTGATTTTATCTTGGATTAGGTTGACCACAAGATGCGCGATCACTTTGAAAGTCAACGTTGAGCATTCGGCTTGAAACAGAATCAAGACTCAACATTAAAAAAACAAAATCCACAAAAAAAATTTACCCCTGTTTTTGACCCTTTTTTTGTCTATCTAATTGATAATTAGTCTCAATATAAACCGCCCAAACCGTGATTATTGACACATTTATCAAGAAATATTACAGCTTTTATACTAGTTGATTGATTTGACTAAATTCGTGCATCTGATAGAAAATCTCCACAAAACATCCATTTTCCCAATTCTCACCAATTACATTTAACATCTCCCAATATCTAGACAACATCTCCCAAATCTCCAATTTTTTCTTACCTTTTTACACCTTTTACATCATCCAGTAACTACATTCTCATTAGCTCAAAAATTCCCAATAAAGAAGAACAGTTCCCAAAACTTCTTAGAAATCTCCCATTTGATCCCAATAATTGGTCAATTATTAGTAAATTCGCTTAAAATCTCTCAAGCTCTGGAATCCATCTTTTTCTGACGCACAGTACGCCATATTTGGCGGAAAGTTTTTGACAGCCAAAAATGAAAAGCAGAAGCAGAAGTAAGAGTCATCAACAAATACTACGAAACAACTACACAATCACGACAACGGCTAGAAGAAATTGTGCGATCGCTGGAATTAAAAACCCAACAACTGCGGGACTTGGCTTTAGAGGATGTCGCCTGGGAACTGGGGCTAAATTACGAGCGTGAGCGGTGGCGGGGTCACGGACAACATCATTAATATAGATGGGCCCAAATTCTACGACTTTGCACCCGAACAGCAGAAAGGCTCAGGGGGTGCGATTGACTTGGTGATGCACGTTAACCAGTGCAATCTGCGGCAAGCGGTCGTCTGGTTGCATGAGCGATTTGGTGAAGCTGGGGCAGAACGAGCAGCGATCGCAAAAACTAAAACAGTGGCTGCTGAGATTATCCAGTTAGAACCGCGAACCCCGTTTAAGCCACCCGTTGAAGATAAAACTAAATGGCTTGCAGTTTCCGCCTACCTCACCCAAAAACGGGGAATACCCAGCAACTTTGTACAAGCTTTCCATGAGTTGGGGTTGATTTACGCCGATAGTGAGCAAAACGCTGTGTTTGTGATGCGGAATCTAGCTCAAGAAACTAAGGGGGTATTTTTGAGAGGCACACGTGGGGAAAATAACACCTTTAAGGGCTACGAGTTTGGGACTAAGCGCAGTGATGGCTGGTTTCACTTTCATCTTGGTCAACAAGGAACGACCCAAGTCGAAAGAGCCGTGTTATGTAAATCGCCTATTGATGCCCTCTCTTATGCCATGCTCGAATATCAGGTTAATGGAGCAATGCCAGCAAACAGAACACTTTTCCTGGCAGTAGATAACCCCAACACCTTGCCAGTGGAGCAATTGCAGCATATTCCTACTGTCCAGGTGGCTTTTGATCCAGATGATTCTGGTAATGCAGCTGCACGAGTTGTTAAGGAATTGCTGCCACAGTCCAAGCGGCTCAAGTGCAAGGCACATGATTGGAATCAGCAGCTACTCGATTATGGGCAGCAGTTAAAACAACAGAATCAGCAACAGCAGGAGCAGGATGATGAATTGAGTATTTATTAGTCAACGTTGAAGACAGTGAACTGTACAGTCATTTTTGTAGCATAAAAGTAGTTTTTTGTAGTCTAATTTGGTTCAAGTGATTTGAAATTCACTTAAATCATCATTTTTCGCTCTAAAAAACTTTCCAAACTTTTTGGCGTACTGTGCGTCAGAATTCAATATTATTCTCCCTTGAAAGCACAATGTCACTGTGATCTCTCAAAAATGCGGAATTTAGGTGATTGGACTTTGGTATGCCATAGCCCTGCCATTGGCGTGCCAAAATTAAGCCAGTTTTAGCCCTAATTCTCAATAGTGATAATTAGTTGAGAATTGAGGTTTCAGAATTCCATTCATTTGCCATTGAGATGCCATAAATCAGCCATAATGGGAGCCAATTTTTGATAATACATAAATTTGCCAAAATTGAGCCATTAGGGTAAGTTTTTAGTTCGCATACGAAGTTTTTGACGACCAACTCTCTAGCGTTTACCAATTTGTGCCAGTCAAGAAGAATGACGATAAAACCAGTCAATAAAAAAACGAAATTGATAATGAGCTAGGGGTAAGCTATGTCTACCCCTTTATCGGACATACTAGAATGAGTTATTCTCATTAACTTCAAGTACAGTCCTGTTAATTGTGGATGCCAATTCAATGAAAGCAGCAAGCTTTAAGTGACTTCTGCTCACAAGTGCTTCTTGATACAAGTTTTGTGGCGAAGGCGTTTAAGCAGATACATCAGATGAAGCGGGAGTTTGGAGAAGGGTATGCCTTAATTAATGTTGGAGAGTTTCACCCAGACATTGGTGAGTTCATTTACCCAAATAAAAATGGACTTGAGACGAAAGTGGCTGGATGAATCAACAACTCATCAATACCTAAATAAAGAAATTGCCACTAACGTTTTGAATGTTGTTGATTTGGAATCCTGCCCCCCTCACCACGAAGTTTTCATTTTCATGGGCAGTATTGATAATGGTGATGCAATAAAAGAAGGTCGGTACAGTGTAGCTGTCATGAGTTTCAATGTTGCTGACCCCTCCTACCGCATCAAACCCTCATCAATTACATCTAAGCAAATTGAGAAACGGTTGCGACGGATGGCTACTAGCGAAGTCCGTCTGCTGATTCTCGATACGTCTAATCCTGATTTTATGGGTAAGAACCTAGCATTGTGGCTGCGTGAAATCAAGAGGTTAGGAAATCAAGCATCTCTTCACTTTAGTGTCATGATAGATGCTACTGATGAGTTTCCAGCAGTTCTCCCGCCAGATTTGCGCTCGGACTCCTGGACTATCAGGTTTGGCAATTAGTCCGCGACTGCATTACACGTATTAGCCCTAACGTGTAATCCTGCACTAGCCCAGGGCGGCCGCATCATGTCGATAAGACTAGTCTATTCTCAATAGACTCAGAAATAATCTCATTAATCTCTGCTTGTTGACAAATATTTTGAGATACGTTCAAGCAATGCTGAATATGGCGAAAATCAACCTCTAACTCCAATTCAAAATCATTTCGCACTCATACCTAGTTTCTCTGCTGAAGGTAATATCTGGCACCCAGCAAAATGTAGAGGGAACCTCTTGATGAGAGCCGAGTTACTTAATTATTGAAAAGTTACGAAATTGGCTCTTACAAGGTCGTAGTGTTAGGAATGAAATGAATTTAAGGAGAACGGTAATGACAAACAGTAAAATCCGAAAGATTTTACAACATACCTACCAGCTTGGTACAGTGATGAGTTCACTATTTATCCTCACAACTTTTGTCAGCCCAGTCACTGCACAATCGCTCAATCCAGATAAGCCAGCACCATTACATTCTGGAGTCAATTCAAGTGTAGCAGACAATTTTGTTGGCCCTCATTTCTACTACTTCATAGCCGGGCCAGGGAAAGTGAATGTCAATATCAAGTTCACATCTATGGGATTATTAGGTAACGCCAACACAGCCACAATTGGAATTGATTTATATGACGAAGGACAAACTTGGAAAATTCATAAGGATTTAACTTCAAACGGTACAACCGCACAATTAACTTTCCCTGGTAATTTAAAACAAAAAACTAAAGTGATTATGCGTATTCAGCCACCCCCGAATGGTTTAATTAGAACTGGGGGTAACTATGAAGTGCAACTTATAGGCGCTGTTGAGTCTGACAGCAATACAGCATCTGGGCAGCAAGACCAGATAGTGAAGACTTACCAAATTATGTCATGTATGCAAAACGTTTATGAGTGCGGTGTTGCAAAGTTTTATCCTGATGGAACTTTTAAAATTTCTGATGGACATACAGGAACATGGAAGCTTTTTGATTCAGAAGCAAATATTTATGTTTTAAATATTAGCGGTCATAATTTGAGTGTGAAATTGATGCCAGGAAGAGGCTTAGTTGAGCCGAATGATGTGAATTCCATTATTTTTCAAGAAGTTAGGTGATGTAGTTCTGGTTTTTTTTGATAAAAAACCATTAAACAGGACTTAAATATTTTTGAGGTCAAACCCTTGTAGGGAAAGGGAAATACACCTTATACCCAAACAAGCCTGAAAATAGCTGTAGTCTACCACTTCAACATTCACTTGATGCAAGGCATTTTCATTCAATATATTTGCCTGATCTTGATCATTCTCGGACTGGTCATGATCGCCAATAAGCTGCGATTGCCTTACCCAATCGTGCTTGTATTGGGCGGACTCGCGCTGAGTTTCATTGCTCAGTTTTCAAATATCACCATTAACCCAGAGCTAGTTTTCCTTATCTTCCTTCCGCCCCTGCTTTATGAAGCTGCGTGGCAAGTATCGTGGAAAGAATTCAGGAAATGGCGAGGGCTAATCATCGGGTTTGCTTTTCCCATTGTCATCTTAACGTCGTGCGCGATCGCAGTTGTCTCAAGCGCGATCATTCCCGGTTTTACTTTAGCGCTGGGCTTTCTTTTGGGTGGCATTATCTCACCGCCTGATGCCGTTTCTGCGACGACGATCATGCGGCAAGTCAACGTGCCGAAATCGCTAGTCAGCATTGTCGAAGGCGAAAGTCTACTTAACGATGCCTCGTCGCTGATCGTGTTTCGCTTTGCATTGGCGGCAGTCCTCACCGGACAGTTCCAATTTCATCAGGCAGCCGTCAACTTCGTTCTTGTTATTTTAATCGGAATCCTGATCGGACTCGTTGTCGGATTGATTTTCTACGGCATTCATCGTTTATTACCCACAACCTCCAGTATCGAAATCGTTTTAACACTGGTTACGCCGTACTGTATGTATTATTTTGCCGAACACTTCCATGTTTCGGGCGTGCTAGCGGTCGTCAGTGGTGGACTGCTCTTATCCAGCAAGCGCAATAGTTTGCTGAGTTATCGGAGCCGGGTTGAGGCTTTAAATGTATGGAATAATCTGGTCTTTGTCTTGAACGGGTTGATTTTTTTGCTCATCGGACTCGAATTACCGTTTGTCACTCGGCAGCTTGGTAACATTAGTTTAGGCAGTGCCGTTTGGTATGGATTGATCATCGCTTTCGCGCTGATTGTCACCAGGCTGCTTTGCACTTTAGGAACTTCTGTTTTGATGAGAGTCATGAGCCGTTTTATCCCGGTGTCAGATCCGAATCCAGGATGGAGAGGGCCGCTGATTTTCGGCTGGGCAGGAATGCGTGGTGTGGTATCGCTGGCATCCGCACTTTCCATCCCGTTCCTCACTCAAACAGGACAGCCGTTTCCCTACCGCGACCTTATTCTTTTTATCACGTTTATTGTCATTCTAATCACCCTGGTTTTTCAAGGATTAACGCTTCCCTGGCTGATCAGCAAAGTTAACCTCAAGGATAGGTTCACCCTCATCCCGGAACAGCAGCAGGAGATCATCATTCAAAAGAAATTAGCACTGGCTTCGCTGAGATTTCTGGAAGAAAAATATGGTGGAGAGCGTGCGCGAAACGAACACTTGGATAATCTGTTCTCGAAGCTCGAAATCGATCTGAAGTTTTTTGAGCGCGAACTCTTTGAATCAAATCTCGCTTTGCAAAACTCATTAAAGGCATATCAATCCATTTACCTGGAAGTGCTAGAGCGACGACGAGAGTTACTGAACAAAATGAATCGCCGTGCCGAGTTTGATGAAGAGTTGATCCGGAAGTATCTTTTATTGACCGACGTGGAAGAATTCAAAGTCCGGGAGATAGGTTCACAGGAATCCGGCACCGAGTAAGGAGAGATAAGCAACAACACCAGAGAAAAAGTCGCCATCAGGGGCGCGAGTAACGGTTCGGACGAGACAACGCTTTATTATCGACAGTCTACCGCGCCAAGATGCCTATTATTTCGTCAAAAGACAAGCCACTCTTAATTTATTGCGAATATTTCTTAATTGCTTAATACCGCCGGGCATTGTCTTGAATCAACTGGTTTTGGGTTTGTATTGGAAACGATCCACGTTCAGCGACCCGACCCACGAGGAGTCACGCTTGCAACCACAGCACGATGTTCGGGTTCGCTGCTGTGCTTCTTTAGGCGTTAACTTTCGACTTGTCAGCCGCAAGCGCCTGCACATCATTGGTGGTGAGAGGATTGCCACCCACTCCCCAGTCGCCGCTCTTGACCTCTTCAATCACAACCCACGTCACTGAACGCAGGTTCTCACCTTCGATCGATACCATCAGTGAGAGGTTAAGATAATCGCACATTTGTCAAGAGGGTGCAGGAAAAGGCGATAAATCTAGCTTAGAGACTGGCTTTCGCAGATATTT
>NZ_JBALDK010000191.1:0-14731 GCF_036917455.1 Nostoc sp.
CGAGCAACTTACATTTGAGCAGGTAATTTCTGTTTCCTCTTATAACTTTATTTTAGAAGCCCTTTTCTATGCAGCTTCATATTAAATTGGTATAAGTACTATTAAATAGCGATCGCACTGTACCAGTTGCGTAAGTCCTGGGTAAGATTTGAGGCAGTAGGGGTTCAAGGATCATCCACTCTTCATCTGTAAGGCTGCTAGAGTATGGCATAACTGCTGGATACAACTTTTGCGGTAACTTTACTTCAACACAGTAAAAGATGTCAAATGGGTTCTATATATGATCATCTAACTATTCGGTAAATTGTTCAAGTTATTTTTATATGATGCCTATTAGATGTGATTGGGCTTTATAACGTCCTCTACCTCGATAATTATCTACACAAGTAATACCACTAGTTAATTCTTTAATTCCTTTACTAATTGTGACACGATTCCATCCTAACTCTTGCTCTGCTTTCAACTGTCCTCCATGTCCTAATGCTGCAACTGTAAGGGAATAGAAATTTACGCTTGGCCGAACCCTTTAATTGCTCGGCAGTTTCCTTCAACAAGTTTTTCAATGAATCGGTTAGTTGTATTGACACCTGAAACATCCCAAAATCGAATCATCATTGAATTTACTACAAATTGGGGTGGGATAGGCTGCCAACGGCAGCCTATCCCACCCCCCCTAACAATGATTATCATTCCTAGTAACTGTATATTTTATTTTCTGGAAGTCCCCAACAAAGTCTGAAATCTCGCGAATAATTTTGGCTTCTCCCTCTCTTTTTGCACAATTGGGATGCTCCCGCTAAATATACCCCTTGGTCTAGTTATTGATGGCGATCGCCTGTGACAGTTGCGTAAGTCCTGATTAGTTTACAACCAAATCAGGCGATCTGGTATGATAAAAAACAAATCACTTTTTCTGACGTATTGGCATTTGTCAGACAGCATTTGTTGCAAGTCATGGTGATATTTACACTTAGCATCATTGTGTTGACTACCTATTACGGTGATGAGGATATTTATCGCGGGTTACGGGCAGGTGCAAAGGGCTATTTGCTTATAGACTCTAAACCGGGTGAGCTAAGAACCGCCATACGTACCGTTCATAGCGGTCAGCAGTACATTCCACCGAATGTGGCTGCTAAGTTAGTGCAGCGAAGAACCAATCCAACATTAAGTGATCGCGAGTTAGAAGTCCTCCGATTAGTCGCACAAGGCATGAGCAATTTGGAAATTGGTACTGCCTTGAAAATTCCTGAAAGCACCGTCAAGTCGAATGTCAACCGAATTTTAAGCAAGTTAGGTGCTAAAGACCGCACCCAGGCAACCATTATTGCTTTGAAACGAGGAATTGCCAGCTTGTAAGACGTGTCACCAATTTGTATTGCACTATCATATCAATATTGAAATTATTAAAGGTATCATTGATGCTTTCTCTACCGAATATTACGGTTAAAACTCAAATTTATGAAAGCCTGAACTCATTGGTTTACCGAGGCATTAGGCAAACTGATAACATACCAATTATACTAAAAGTTCTTAAACAAAACTATCCGACTCCAGAGGAACTCGCTCGCTACAAGCAGGAGTATGAAATCACTCGCTTCCTAAATTTAGATGGAGTAATTAAGGCATACAGCCAATGCGACTACGAGCGATCGCTGGTGATTGTGCTAGAAGATTTTGGGGGTGAGTCGTTACAAAAATGGATGCAAGAACTATCAGCAAAATATCACCCGTTTTCCCTGTCAGAATTTCTCCAGATCGCTATTAAGATTACAAATATCTTGGGCAAAATTCACGCTGCAAACATCATTCACAGAGATATTAATCCCGCAAATATTGTTTTTAATCCAGACACTAGCATAGTTAAAATTATTGACTTTGGCATTGCTACCCGTCTAAACCTTACTCATCCAACATTTAAAGATCCCAATGCTGTAGAAGGCACCTTAGCATATATGTCCCCTGAGCAAACGGGACGCATGAACCGATCGCTCGATTACCGCACCGACTTTTACTCCCTGGGCACTACTTTCTATGAAATGCTCACAGGACAACTCCCATTCACCACCCAAGATGTTTTGGAATTGGTTCATTGCCATATTGCAAAATATCCTGTTCCGCCGTGTGAAATAGAACCGACACCCAACACCCCAATTCCTGAAGTTCTCTCCAATATTGTCATGAAGTTGATGGCAAAGAATGCGGAGGAACGCTATCAAAGTGCGTGGGGCATTAAGGTGGACCTGGAGCGATGTCTCCGCCAGCTAGAAGAATGTGACCAAATTGAATCTTTTCTGCTGGCGACACATGATATTTCTGATAAGCTGCAAATTCCACAAAAACTGTATGGTCGAGAGCAAGAGGTAAAAACGCTATTGACCATATTTGAACGAGTGATAAGGGACGGGAAAAACCAGAAGGGAAGAAAAACAGAGAAAAATGAGGAAAAAGTCCAAATCCCTCAATCTAAAATTCAAAATCTCAAATCCAGAACTGAGCTGATGCTGGTTACAGGTCACGCTGGCATTGGCAAATCAGCGCTTGTGCAGGAAATTTATAAGCCGATTACACAAACACGCGGCTATTTTATTGCGGGTAAATTCGATCAGTTTCAGCGTAACATTCCCTACTCTGCGGTAGTAAGCGCTTTTCAGAAATTGATGAGGCAACTGCTAAGTGAACCAGAGGTTAAGCTGCGGCAATGGCAGGAAAAACTACTCGCTGCCTTAGGTTCAAACGGACAAGTCATCATCAATGTCATCCCAGAAGTGGAGCTAGTGATTGGCAAACAGCCGCCTGTGCCAGAGGTTGGATCAACAGAGGCTCAGAATCGCTTTAACTTCGCGTTTCAAAAATTCATTCGCGTCTTTTGTTCCCAGGAGCATCCTCTGGTGATCTTTCTGGATGACTTGCAGTGGGTAGATTCATCCACAGTGAAGCTGATAGAGCGAATGATGACCGATCGTGAGATGCATTTCCTGTTTGTGATTGGAACATATCGAGACAACGAGGTCAGCCCAACCGATCCATTGATCATGATGTTGGAGGAGTTGAGAAAACGAGGAGTATCGATCAACCAGATTACGTTAATGCCTTTGGATTTGACGGCAATTACCCAATTGATTGCGGATACGCTTCATTCAACCACAACGGCGATCGCTCCTTTAGCGGAGTTGGTGCTGCATAACACTGGAGGCAATCCCTTTTTTGTGAATGAGCTTCTGAAAACCCTATACACAGAGAACTTAATTACGTTTAATGTTGAACGTTTAAATTGGCAATGGAATATTAACCAAATTAAGGCGAAAGGAATTACTGACAATGTGCTGGAGTTGATGCTTGGCAAGCTGAAGCAATTACCTGAGCCGGCACAACAGATACTGCGATTTGCTGCTTGCATTGGTGCTGATTTTGATTTAAGTACGTTGGTAATTATCTGTGAGCGACGACCGGATGAAATCTTTTCAGATTTAGTCATTGCCATTCAAGCGGGTCTGATTTTGCCCACGTCTGAGCAAGACGCAGATCTGTTGATTCAGGATTATCAATTCGTTCATGATCGCATTCAACAGGCAGCCTATGCTTTGATTGAACCCTCCCAAAAACAAGCGGTTCACTTGCAAATTGGTCGCTTATTCTTACGCCAAGTATCCTCAGACGATCTATCGGATCAATTATTTGCGCTCGTGGATCATTTGAATTTAGGGGCTGGACTTGTCTACGATCGATTGGAACGAATTGCGATCGCTCGTCTCAACTTGCAGGCGGCTCAGAAGGCTAAATCTGCTGCGGCTTTTAGTGCGGCACTGGACTATTTAGCCGCCGGGATCCAATTGGCGCAAGGTGATTGGCAATACCATTATGAATTGAACTTAACTTTACACGAGGAAGCGGCAGAAGTTGCTTATTTGTGTGGTGATGTTGAACAGATGGAACAATGGGCAGCCATTGTCTTACAGCAGTCGAAAACGGTGCTTGAGCGAGTAAAAATCTATGAAGTGAAAATCCAGGCATACATGGCGCAGCATCAGATGCACTCAGCCCTGCAAATTGCCCAACAAGCACTGTCATTGCTGGGGATTCACTTTCCTGAGCAGCCAGATGAAGCAGATATCAGGCAGGCATTTTCAGAAACTGCTGCCCATCTATCGGGGAGGCAAGTTGAACGCTTAATCGAGCTACCCATCATGAAAGAGCCGCGTATGTTAGCGGTGATGCGGTTGTTGAGCAGTGCATATTCTCCTGCTTATATCGCTGCCAATGAGTTTTTGCCCCTCATCATACTTCAGCAGGTTAATTTAGCTATTGAATACGGGAATTCTGCTCAAGCTCCCTTTGCTTATGCTGGGTATGGCACGATTCTCTGTGCATTAACGTTTGATTTTGAGACGGGTTATCAGTATGGTCAATTAGCGCTCAATCTTTTAGAACGGCTTGATGCCAGATCGATGCAAACAAAGATATTCTTTACGGTCAATGCGTTTATCAATCCTTGGAAAAAGCATGTTCACGGCACCTTAACACTATTACAGGATATTTATCAAGCAGGTAGGAGAAATGGCGATCTAGAGTTTGCGGGTTATGCGGTAATGACTTATTGTGAATACTGCTACTTTGTAGGTCAACCTCTACCTGAACTTGAGCAGAAATTTGCAGACTTCATTGCGGCGATCGAGCAACTCAAGCAAATTGTCAATGCTAATTATTTGAAACTATATTTGCAAACGATTTTGAATCTCAGTTCAACTCATCTTCACCCTACTGATTTGTTGGGTTCTATCTATGATGAGTCCAGCAACTTGCCACTACTTCAGCAGGCAAACGATCGCTATGGACTCTTTAATTTATATACCAATAAACTGGTTTTGGCTTACTTATTTCAAGATTTTGAACAAGCGCTGGATAATGCTAAACATGCAGAACCTTACTTAAATGGAGTCACCGGACATTATGTTGTTGCCATCTTTTATTTCTATGACTCGCTGGCATTGTTGGCGAAATATCCGACAGTAACCAATTCAGAGCAAATAGATATTCTGGATCGGGTCACTGCAAATCAAGCGAAGATGCAACGATGGGCACAGGCTGCGCCCATGAACTACCAGCATAAATATGACTTAATCGAAGCAGAGAAAGCACGAGCTTTAAATCAAGCCCTTGAAGCAATGGATTTTTATGAGCAGGCGATTCAGGGAGCTAAAGATAATGGATACATTCAGGAAGAGGCATTAGCCTATGAGCTAGCGGCTCAGTTTTATCTGGCACGCGGTATGCAAAAGTTTGCTCAAACCTATCTCAAAGAGTCCCGTTATTGCTATGAGCGTTGGGGAGCAACGGCTAAAGTCAGGGATTTGGAAGTTACATATCCAGATTTACTATCTCAAAGATCCACAGCGACTCAGGCAACGAATGCATCCGTCACCAGTTCTGGCAATCTCTCAGGAGACGTTTTAGATTTAGCCGCACTGATCAAAGCATCGCAGGCAATCTCTAGCGAGATTGTATTGGATCAGTTGCTGAGTTCCTGGATGAAGATTCTGCTGGAGAATACTGGCGCACAAAAAGGGTATTTGCTTCTAGAAATAGAAGGACAACTACGAATCGAAGCCTCTGGGGAAGCAGATTCAGGGCATGTGACCGTGCTACAATCGCTTCCCTTTGAGCAACATCTTTCTAAATCTATCATCAATTATGTGATCCACACCCGTGACAGCATTGTACTTAATCATGCTGCTCAGGATGGCGATTTTGTCAATGACGTTTATATTCAACAACATCAGTCAAAATCGATTTTGTGTATGCCGTTAATGAGTAAAGATCAACTCAGAGGCGTGGTTTATTTGGAAAATAATCTGACTACCAATGCATTTACCCGCGATCGCTTAGAGATTGTAAAAGTATTGTCTGCTCAAGCCATTATTTCGATTGAAAACGCTCAACTTTACTCAAAAATCCTCAAACGCGAACAAGCTTTGAGAGAAAGCGAACGAAAATTGATGCAAATCCTGGAAGGAATGCCGATTGGGATATTTATCGTTGAAAGTAGCGGTCAGCTTTTCTATGTAAACTCCGTTGGCGAAAAAATTGTTGGCAAAGGCATCACGCCATCAGTTTCGATCAAACAAATACCCGAAATTTATCAATTATATTATGTGGGAACCGACCAGTTATATCCTTGGCAGCAAATGGCATCGGCACGAGCATTGCTTGGAGAGCAAACTTTTATTGATAACTTAGAAATTCATCGTGCCGATCAAATCGTTCCTATTGAGTCCTGGGGAACGCCAGTCTATGATGAACAGGGCAATATTGTTTTCTCCATCACTACCTTTCAAGACATTACTGAACGCAGAAAGGCAGAGAAACTGCTAGCTGATTACAACCGTGAATTAGAAAGACAGGTTTGCGATCGCACATTAGCACTCGTACAGCGAGAGAATGCTCTGAGGCAACAGAAAGAACTCTTACAAACCATCATTGACAATATTCCAGTGATGATTATTCTTTATAATTCTCATCACCAAGTTCATCAACTGGTGAACCGGGAGTTTGAGCAATTTCTGGGTTGGGTACAAACTGAAATCAATGACGTGGATGTGCTGACGGAATGCTACCCGTTTCCGCCCTATCGTCAGCGTGCGTTAGAGCACATGAATGCGGCTACCGGGAAATGGCAAGACTTTAAGATTCGACTGCGCGACGGACGCTATGTAGATACCTCCTGGGCAAGCGTCCGTCTAAGTAGTGGCATCAATCTGGTGATTGGGCAAGACATTCGCGATCGCAAACAGGCAGAGGAAGCTTCGGTTTTAGCAGAACGCAACCGTATGGCACAGGAAATCCACGATGCGCTGGCACAGGCTTTCACGGGGATTGTTGTGCATTTAGATGCAGCTTCACGGCGGTTGCAGACAGACCCCAGTGCGGTAGAAGGCTACATCAAAACAGGACGCGATCTGGCTCGATATGGACTGAGTGAAGCACGGCGATCGGTTGAGGCATTACGTCCACAGTTTTTAGAAGAGGGCGATCTGCACAGCGCCCTCAGTCGCCTTGCCACACAGATGTTCGCCCACTCAGATGTACAGATTGTTTATGAAGCGATCGGTGAACCGTTTTCTTTACCAAACGATGTAGAGAATCATTTACTTCGGATTGGACAAGAAGCCCTAACCAATGTGTTCAAATATGCGAAGGCAAGCGAGATCCGAATTGAGCTAATATACGAGTCCGAGCAGTTTTACTTGCGAATCAAGGATAATGGACAGGGTTTTGAAAAAAGTAATATCTCTATCGGTAGTGGTTTTGGTCTACTGGGGATGACCGAACGATCTGAACGCATTGGGGCAGAATTAACGATTCAAACCGCTCCAGGGCAAGGAACAGAAGTGGTCGTATCTGTGGTAATTTAATACTTAGGAATAAATTACCCTTGATGTGAATTAAAAACGTCCCTGATGCCGTAAGTGTTTTGAGAATCTTCCAAAATTATGGTTTTGGAATTATTGACGAAATTATAACGATTTCAACACTTAATTCAGATTAAACATCAATTATGAATTTTTCTAATGCCATTCGTATCCTGATTGCTGACGATCATCCGCTGGTGGGCAGTGGTTTAGCAGCATTATTGGAGGGTGAGCCTGATATTAAAGTCGTTGGGCTGGCTCGTAGTGGGCAGGAGGCAGTAGAACTATTTCGTCAATATCAACCCGACATCACATTAATGGATTTGCGGATGCCTGATGTAGATGGAGTTGCGGCAATTGTGGGTATCCGGGCTGAATTTGCAGAGGCTCGAATCATTGTATTAACTATGTACAAGGGTGACGAAGACATTTATCGCGGACTGCGGGCAGGAGCAAAGGGGTATATTCTCAAGGGTGCTGAACCAGAAGAACTTTTAGAAGCGATTCACACCGTTTACAGTGGAAAGCAATATATTCCACAGACAGTTGCTGCTAAGCTAGTAGAGCGGATGGGCAATTCAGAATTGAGCGATCGCGAAGTGCAAGTGTTGCAGGAGATGGCAAAGGGTAAGAGCAACTTAGAAATTGCCACAGGGATGGGTATTACTGAACGCACGGTCAAGTTTCATATCAATAATATTTTCAGTAAGTTGAGAGTCAGCGATCGTACCCAGGCAGTGATTATTGCATTGGAACGAGGATTTGCTAGTTTGTAAGAAAGGGTAAACCTGTACTTGGGATCAGGTTAGAAGTGAGTTTTGGATCGTTGCTTGAACTTAGTCTGTCTTGTTATGATTGCCCCAGACTATTGGAAATTATACAGGAATCCCACTAGGTTTTTGAAAAGTTTCGAGAGCAAAGCCTTTGTACAGCAAGGGCTTTGCTCTCAGTAAACTTAGAAAAAATCAAGCCGGATTGCTATAGTTACTGAGGGTATAAACATGAACTTACCTCCAAATTCATCCACTTCTTTAAACTCCTTGATGCTGATAAATCGCGATCAATCCCTTTGTTCAAAAAGGAGTCGTAGTCGTGGGCTTGTTCTCACAAGGCAAGGATGGCAAAAACTTATGCAGGCTGGGGTATTATGCGATCGCTACGGCAACCGCTATACCTATGAAATCCTGGCTGGACAATCAGATTTGTCTCCTCGCACAGTCAGCAAAATACTCAACTCCAGTTTTCCAGTGGACAAACGCACATTAACAATTTTCTTTAATGCTTTCCAGTTGCAACTGGAATTAGATGATTACGCAATTTACAACACAATTTTAACTGAACAGGCAACAAATTCTATCAAGCAATATCAGGCTCCAGAAGACTATGCAACCGAATTACAGTTATTAGTGGAGGAGGTCATGCAGTTAAAAGAGCGCCTAGAATTTTACGGCCAACGCTTTAAGTTACTGGATCTTGCAGAATCTGGACAGAATGTGTAGACTACCAAGTATTGATGAGCCAGAGTCTATCTTAGGTTTAACTAGTCAGTCGTTTTATCCCTCAATGTCTGGCTCTACTACATTATTCAGATACTTTTTCTACCGTAATTTCATTTACTTAGGTATCTCTTTGTTCAGAAACGTTGAATCCTGATACAAAACTTTACATGCACAGTTATACTAACTCTCTTAAGCCTAAAATAGTCAACATGACATTATCTCCTCAAACCAATGAACATAACTGATTTTCTGACACATACAAGATTGTAAATAGCGGAATTTACCTAATAGCGTATGTCCCCATTGTTGTCAGGGTTAGCGCGTCTCAAACCCTGTTGACAGGTGGATTCTAGGAGAGTGTTGAGTTTGGGAGAGCCGCCGCCAAGACAGAAACCATATACTGATCATTCATCGCGGCTCGCCGTGATTTTTGGCGAATACTGCGATGAAAAGATGTTTCTCGTTCCAAGGCATTGAGAGCAATCCGACGTAGGAAAGCAAAATTCTGTGGGCTGTGCAGAGAACGAATCCGACATTCATCCTCACCGAAAGTGACATCCAATGTCCAATGAACAGAATTTTCTATTCCCCAATGCTGTCGAATTGCACTACCAATTTTGTTAGCATCGCTGGCGAGACTAGTTATGTAAAATTGCACCTCCTGGGTTGTCTGATTCCAATGCTGAATCGAACGTACTACCATAACTACTGTTGTCAGACCAGCCCACAAATCTTGTTCATGAAGTGCAGAAAGTTGTGACAGTGGTACGGTGTAAACCTGACGATTTTCGATGCGGTGATGTCCTTTTTCTATCCGTCCTAAAAGTATCGGGGCTGGGTATCCCGAATGGTAGTGACAAAAACGTTTTCAACCACTCCTGTTTATTGAGTCCATACTCCTCAATATCTTCCCAACCTTCTGCACCTGCTATTACTGCCAAAATCGCTATGGTGATGATTTCGGTGAGTAAATGATATCTCGTCCTTTCTACTCTGGGGTCTTTTATTTCTGTGAAGTATTCCTGAAATTTATTGGTAATCTCAAAGCTATCTATGAAGGGTGTAAAAGATGCTTTGGTTTTGCAATTCTAGTTCTCAAATCCTGCTGGCATTACTCGAACCTTGGGGCTAGATGGATTAAATCTTACCCTAGCCTAGATAGTGCCACTTTGTTTCTAACTTGATTGCTGATCAGGTAAGTCCGCTTGTCAATAGGGTTTGAGACGCGCTAACCCTGCAAGACCTCTGTACCTTTACAGTGGTAATTTTAGTTAATATCAGGTTGATTTGGCAAGAAAATGTCCTGTGTAATCGGTTGACTTAACCGCCCAGATATCAGTTGTGCTAGAGAGCCAGTCCAGTAAAAGTAGTTGACAAGATGTACAGTTTTTGCAGAGTGTAAAAAGAGGAGAACACGGTATCAGGAGTGCAGCCACCATGCGTCCGTTAGTTTGGAACTCTCCCATAGAACTATCAGCAAAAGAAGATTATTGGAGGAGACGGAAAGTTATCTACGAATAATTGAAAACAATATACGTAATCGCGTGTTCCACTGGCAGCGTTCTGATGTATTGAACACTAGTAACCATACCATGACAATGTAAATGAGCTCAGTCAACCCTATTTCAGCACCCAATCCAAACCATCCCCGAGGGGTGTGGGTTCTGGCAATCCACCAGACTGCTAAACCATAAGGAATAGCAACTGCCAATGGTCGAGCAACTGCTAAAAAAAGTTGTCTCAATGATGTACCAAAAACAGATCGAAGTAAAAGGGGAAACCACCATAGGCTAACAGTCACAAAAGCAACAAAAGTACCTAGGAGAGGGCCTATCATCCCAAACAAGTAAGTGCAGACAATACTGATGACTACATTTATTAATGCTGAAAGTGTAGTAGGCGGTATCACTTTTGCCACATTTCCAGTACCGCTAAAACACCACCCCCAGAGGGACAAAAGCCCTAGCAGAAATCCATTGCTGGTAGCAAGCAAGGTAACGCCAGCACCACCAAAACGGTCTTGTCCAACCCATAACTGAATAAAGTAAGAGTTGTAAGCCGCGATCGCCACCATAAAAGCTAGTGCCATCACTGCTACTAACTGCGTTAATTCAATCAAACGGGTGTTAAACTTTTCTCGTTCTCCTTTAGCATGGAGATCGGCAAGAGCAGCCCAAGTAGCATTACCAATGCCTTGTATTTGTGTTTGTGCCAGCATCGCCAGACGTTGGGTAATAAAAAACGGCACAATGGTTGCTGGACCAAGAGTGTAGGAAATGATAATATTATCAGTAAACAAGCCAAACTGGCCTGAAATATTTAAAACCAATGTAGGCCAGCTCAATTGCCAAAGTTGTTTCTCAATCGGAAATTGAGATTTGCGATCGCCAACAACTGTAAAAACATCTGGATAGCGGCGCAGTCCTTCCCAACACATTAATAATTGAAAAAAAATATTGCCCAAAAAAATAGCCAAATATTGCCCAGGAATGCCAAATCCAGCCCTTGCCAAGAGTAGTGCTACACCAGTGATTAGGAGGTTTTGAAATCCTAAGAAGGCGTTGGCAAAATAACTGCGTTGGCTGGCATCTGCTAAGAAGCGAAAGGGGGTCAAGGGCAGTAAAAAAATGCTCATCAATCCCAACCAATAGCCCTTTTGAAGTTCGCCTACTAACACTCCTTTGACGGGTACTAGATGAGTGATGAAACAGCCCAGCACAACTCCTACCAGCCCCATGATTCCCATAATTCGTAGATAAGTGCTGATACCGGTAGCTAGTGTGAGGCGGATTTGTTGGCGATCGCCAAAACTCACTGCTTTAGCCAACAGTGCCAGCAATGAGCCACTAATGCCCAATTCTAGGAGATGAAGATAATTTCCCCAATCACTAGCAGCGCGAAACGCTCCATAGCGCTCATCGTTCAGCCAACTCAGTAGTAGGGGTGTGCTGACTAAACCTACACCCAGTGTTATCACCTGTAACATAAGTCCAGTCACAAAGTTAACTACTGAGCGTTGAGTTCTATGCATTTGGCTTGTACTAAATCCATTGAATATTAGGAAGAATTACAGAATGGCTTGTTGTAATGCCTAAATTATTGAATTTTAAATTCTAGATTTATCAGTCCACCACACATTTTCTCGAACTACTCGTGCAGGAACTCCAGCTAACAAAGAATGAGGTGGACAAGATTTATTGACAATTGCTCCAGCAGCAACAACTGAACCCTCGCCAATTGTCACGCCCTTTAAAACAGTTACATTACACCCAATCCATACATTATCTGCAATTACTATTGGGTCTGAATAAGGTGGTAAGCCAAATCCATGCCCATCATCATCAATTACGCTTACTCCAAAGGATATAGCACAGTTTTTCCCAATATAAATTGAATTTTGGGCAGCTATTTTACTGCCATCAGTGATATAAGAATTACTTCCTATTGTCAGTTTGGCGGAATGTCCAACACTCAATTTGACACCCCGTCCTATGATGGCTCCATCTAAGACAATTATTGCGTTAGAATCGCAAGCAATTACAGTGGTATCATTTCTTGGGGTTGATGCACCTAATAAGGGTATTCCGATAGAGCAAACTTCGTCAGAAGACTGAACAATAATATCTGAAGATAAACTTAGTTGAATTCTACCTCGACATATAAACATACCTGCTTTTCCTGCACAACGGTTGAGATGCCATTGTGCTATCCAATTAACATCCGAGGCTCTACAAATCAAACGGTATACCATAGAAGTCTATTGGGTAAGATTTAGCTTAGAAGCAATCAAAATTATATTATCAGCGTAATCAAGACCTAGAATGCGAGTAATCATATATCTCGTTACCAAGTTTAAAAATTGCTGTTTCCAGGTTTGTCTTTCTGCTTCAAAAACAACTCTGTATCCTTCAATTTGCAAGCCTATACAAGTTAAATAAGCCCATAAATCATTGATGTTGTAACAATGAAGATGAGTCATGTCTGAAGCCAATGGACTTCTTATACAACGTCCATTAGGAGTTTGTATAAATAAGACACCATCTGGAGCTAGTAAATCAATCAGTTTATGAATAAGGCTTAAACCTTCTTTGAGTTGTAAGTGTTCGATCACATCTAGACATAAGATAGCTGAGTATTGATATGTTATTTCATCTAAAGTTGTATATGTATATTTAAATTCTTCTCCTATATCTTGTGTATGATAAATTTTTGAATAACCTGCTTGCTTAAATTTTCGCATAATTCTTAGGTCTCCTGCTCCTACATCAAGAACAGCATTTTGGTTTTTTATTTTACTGAAAATAACTTTCTCCACTTCACAAAGTTCTTGTGAAAAACACCACCTAAGTAGAGGAAAATTTGGTATTTTTGATTGTAGTAATTCTTTTCTTTTCCAATAATTCAAATAAACTAGATTCGGTTGCATATTACTTATAATACTTGTTTATATACTTGTTCAGTTTGCCGAGCGGTAATTTGCCAATTAAAATGCTGGCTGCGTTTTTTGGCTTGATTCACTAAATGAGCGTAATAATATTTATCACCTATTAATCGTTTTAACAAATTCACTAATTCTTTAATCTCATAAATAGAAAAAGTCTCGCCACCATCGCCTAAAACTTCTGGCAAGCAAGTAGCTTTTGCTGCAAAAACTGGACAACCAACCACCATTGCTTCACAAAGTTGCAGACCAAATCCTTCGTATTTACTAGGATAGACGAAACAAAGTGCCTCAGCATAAAGTGCTGGAATATCTGCATCATTTACCCAGCCTAAGAGTTTTAATCTCTCTGCAATACCTAGTGATTTACCCAATTCCGATAATGTATCATGCTGCTCGTCTTTGCCACCAGCAAGTACTAAATCTACATTATCTAAATTAGCTTGTGCAAAAGCATTAATCAAAAAGGGAATATTTTTACGTTCTTCCCAGCCACCAACATAGAAAATATAAGGAAGTTGTAATTGATATTTACTACGAACTCGTAAGCCTTCTACCTTAATTAAAGTCTGCTCAAAACCTGAACTGGCAGCTTCATAAATAACTGTAATTTTGCCTTCTGGAATCTGGAAATATTTAATAATATCTTGTTTTGAGTGCTGACTGACAGTAATAATATGCTCTGCCTTATTTCTGGCAACCCAATGATAGGCTTTAGTCTGTATATTTGCCAAACTAAACTGTTTATACCAAGGTCTATCTTGACAAGAATAAACCTGGTCTATCACATCATGTAACGTTAGTATACGGGGACAAGGACTTGACCAAGGAAGACCAAAGTTTATTGGACAGTGTAGGATATCTACCTTGTCTTTTTCACATTGCTTTGGCAACCAATATTGCTCCCAGTAAACATAGCGCATAAAGGGAGCAATACGTATTTGGTAACTGTCTTTTGGTAACTTTGCCAAATGGCTTTTATGCAACGGCTGATCTGAATATAAAAAAAGCTTTATATGCAATGAGGATAACTCAAGCAAAAGATTAACAGTATAACGATTCCAACCTCTAAGTGTAGGGGAGCTTAAAAGTCTAGCGTTGAAAGCAACTTTCATAATGCTTATAAAATTAATTTAGCTGAAACTGAATCTTCAATTTCTTAGCAATTTTTACATGTAGATAGCATTCTAAAAACCAAGCAAGTGATAATGAAAGTACGGCAGCAACTATATTAATAGCCCAAACTAAAAACATGGTGTGAACATCATTCAATTTTAATAAGCGATAAACAACAATTATAAGTGGATGATGTATGACATATAGAGCATAGGAAAAAGAAGCAATATTTGTCAATTTTTTGAACCAATTAATTGGAATTTTTC
>NZ_JBALDK010000192.1:0-6735 GCF_036917455.1 Nostoc sp.
TTAGTTTACAACTCGCCAGCGCCAAATCCCTATTCAAGGAATTAAAATCTTCAACCCCCTTCACCGCCGCATTTACCTTTCCCCATGTCAATCAAGATTTGTGGATTCGCTACTGGTTAGCAGCAGGTGGCTTAGATCCAGATGCAGATATCAAATTGCTCACAGTACCTGCGGCGCAAACTGTCGCCAATATGAAAACAGGAACAATGGATGCCTTTAGTACAGGCGACCCCTGGCCATATCGTCTGGTGCAAGACAAAATTGGCTACGTAGCAGCATTAACCGCAGAGATTTGGAAAAATCATCCTGAAGAATATCTAGCGATGAGAGGTGATTGGGTTGATAAAAATCCTAAAGCTACCAAAGCGATTTTAAAAGGAATTATGGAAGCTCAACAATGGTTAGATAATTTTGATAATCGCAAAGAAGCCGCTAAAATTCTCGCTGCACGGAATTATTTCAACCTTCCTTCACCGGAAATTCTGGCCGATCCATACCAAGGCAAGTATGACATGGGTGATGGTCGCAAAATTGACGATAAATCAATGGCGGCTTACTACTGGAAAGATGAAAAAGGTAGTGTTTCCTATCCATATAAGAGTCACGATCTATGGTTCATAGTTGAAAACGTTCGTTGGGGATTCTTGCCAAAAGATTATATTGCCAATAATGCTGCCAAGGCTAAGGAACTTATTAACAAAGTCAACCGCGAAGATATTTGGAAAGAAGCTGCCAAAGAAGCTGGGATTCCTGCTACTGATATTCCCACAAATACATCCCGTGGGGTAGAAGAGTTTTTTGATGGCATCAAATTCGACCCCGAAAAGCCAGAAGAATATTTGAAGAATTTGAAAATCAAAAAAGTCAGTATTTAGAGGCACGATTAAACCCTTGTAGAGACGCGATGAATCGCGTCTCAAACAAATAAAAAATAAAATTTGCGGAGAATACAACATCATGACAATAGCTCAAAAACGTCCTGCAAGCCCTAGATTGAATAATAGCTTTATATCAGGTTTGCAAAAGCGATTTCCCGATCTAATACCACCAGCGATCGCGATCGCAATTTTCCTGACTATTTGGCAACTCTTTGCTTGGACTCCAGGCGCTACATTACCAGGGCCAATACAGGTTGTTCAAGATACTTGGATTCTCATTTTTTGGCCATTTTATGACCGGGGTGGGCTTGATAAAGGTTTATTTTGGCAGATTCTCGCCAGCCTGAAACGGGTTGCTATCAGTTATACCCTAGCTGCGATCGTTGGTATTGGCTTGGGCGTTTTGATTGGTGTCAATAAAACCATGTCCAAAGCTTTAGATCCCATCTTTCAATTACTGCGGACTGTACCGCCTCTAGCTTGGGTTCCGATTTCTTTAGCAGCTTTACGACAAAACGAACCAGCCGCCTTATTCGTAATTTTCATTACTGCGATTTGGCCCATCTTAATTAACACTGCTGTCGGCGTTACCCAAATTCCCCAAGATTACAACAACGTCGCCAAAGTTCTGCAACTTAGCCGCAAAGACTATTTCATTAATATTTTGATTCCGGCGGCATTACCCTACATCTTTACAGGGTTGAGAATTGCGATCGGTTTAGCTTGGTTAGCAATTATCGCTGCCGAAATCGTCATGTCCGGTATTGTCGGAATCGGCTTTTTTATCTGGGATGCCTATCAAAATAACAACGTCAGCGAAGTTATTTTAGCTCTAGTTTATATAGGTGTCGTTGGTTTACTCCTAGATAAAGCAATGGGTTGGCTGCAAAACAAGATTTTACCAGCAGAGCAAAAATAGTCATTGGTCATTGGTCATTGGTCATTAGTCATTTGTAAAAAGCTAAGGACTAGGGACTGTTTTCAAACTCGAAGATCCCCCCTAACCCCCCTTAAAAAGGGGGGAAAAGAAACTCTAAAAGCCCCCCTTTTCAAGGGGGGTTGGGGGGATCTTCAAAGACTAGGGTGCTTAAACAGAGGTTTGAAAACACGACCTAATGACCACATACCAAGGAAAAGTGATGAAAGACAAATACCAAATACCAAATACCAAATACCAAATATCTTATGTTTGTAGCTGTCGATCAAATTGAAAAAGTTTTTGAATTAACTGGTGGTGGCAAATATATCGCCCTTAAAGGAATCGACCTCCAAATTAAAAAAGGAGAATTCGTTTCTTTAATTGGTCACTCCGGTTGCGGTAAATCCACTCTATTAAATATGATTGCGGGTTTGGATTTGCCAACCGAGGGTCTTGTCACCTTAGAAGGACAAAGAATCACCAAACCTGGCCCAGACAGGATGGTGGTATTCCAAAATTATTCGCTATTACCTTGGCGGACGGTAAGAGAAAATATTGCCCTCGCTGTGGACTCGGTAATGAGGGGTATATCCGCCGAGGAGCGAAACGCCATTATCGACAAACATATTAATATGGTGGGTTTGCGTCCCCATGCTGACAAACAACCGGGGATGTTATCAGGTGGACAAAAGCAGCGAGTTGCGATCGCCCGCGCCCTAGCAATTCGTCCTAAATTACTCTTGCTAGATGAACCATTTGGTGCATTAGATGCACTCACACGCGGCAATTTGCAAGAACAACTGATGCAAATCTGCGAAGAAAATCAAGTTACCGCCGTCATGGTTACACATGATGTCGATGAAGCGGTGCTATTATCTGACAGAATCGTGATGCTAACCAACGGCCCCGAATCTAAAATCGGTGACATTTTAGAAGTAGATATTCCCAGACCCCGCAAGCGGATGGAAGTAGTAGAACATCCTAGCTACTACAGCTTGCGGAGTGAGATGATTTACTTCCTCAATCAGCAGAAACGGATCAAGAAAATTCGGGCGCGAAAAACTGCCGACGTTGCTCGTCATGGATTAGAAAAAGTTAACTTAGAAATTGGCTTTTTACCTCTAACAGCTTGCGCCCCCCTAGCAGTTGCGAAAGAAAAAGGTTTCTTTGTCAAGCATGGTTTAGATGAAGTTAACCTCGTGCGCGAAAGCAACTGGCGGGGTATCGTTGATGGCATAAGCGGCGGTTATTTGGATGCGGCTCAAATGCCTTCTGGGATGCCGATGTGGTTAACTTTGGGAGGACATAATAACCAACCTTTGCCTGTTGTTACCGCCCTAACCATGACTCGCAACGGTAACGCCATTACCTTGGCAAAACACTTTTACGACCAAGGGGTGCAAACCTTATCAGATTTCAAAAGATATCTGCTTCGTACCCGCGAACAACGGCACACAATGGGAGTAGTGCATCCCGCATCTATGCACAACTTGTTGCTGCGTTACTGGCTAGCGGCTGGTGGAATTGACCCCGATTGCGATGTGGATATGAAGACCATTCCCCCAGCGCAGATGGTAGCCGACTTAAAAGCCGGAAGCATTGATGGTTACTGCGTCGGCGAACCTTGGAATTACCGCGCTGCTGTGGAAGGTGTCGGCTTTACCATCGCTACCGACTTAGAAGTTTGGTTCGGACACCCCGGTAAAGTTCTTGGTGTGCGGGAAGATTGGGCAGAAACTTATCCAAATACGCACATTGCTTTAACCAAAGCTTTATTAGAAGCTTGCCAGTATTGTGCAAATCCCGACAATGCCCAAGAAATTCGGCAAATTTTAGCAGGGCGAGATTATGTTAGTACTGATTTAGAATACATTCAACTCGAAGATCCAGATAATAATGTCTGTAGCTTAGATCATCCCTTACGAGACTATGCTCATCACCAGTTTTATTCTGAATCTGCCATTAACCGCCCCAGCCGCACCGAACAAATTTGGATTATGAGTCAATTAGCGCGTTGGGGTGACACTCCCTTCCCCAGAAATTGGGTAGAAGTTGTTGAACGGGTTTGTCGAGTGCGTGTTTTCAGCACCGCCGCACGAGAATTAGGTTTGGATATTAGCTATATTCGCCAACCGATCAAACTCTTCGATGGCACTCCCTTTAACGCCGACGAGCCGATCGCCTATCTCAACAGCTTGAAAATTAAACGTGATTTTTCAGTCGCCGAAGTTGTTCTTGATGCACCAAGAAGAAAACTCGCATCATAAAAAACTGTTGACAGAAAGAGGAAGTGGAAGAAGTAGGACATCACGCACGAGTCTTTGAACTCTATTAATGAACCTTTGAACTCCATTAATGAACCTCTGAACTTCATTAATGAGCCTCTGAACTTCATTAATGAGCCTCTGAACTCCATTAATGAGCCTCTGAACTCCATTAATGAGCCTCTGAACTCCATTAATGAACCTCTGAACTTCATTAATGAACCTCTGAACTTCATTAATGAGCCTTTGAACTTCATTAATGAGCCTTTGAACTCCATTATGATTTGACTTTTCATGTCATTTGGAAAAACCAACAAAAAACCTAACCCCTTACCCCTTTCTAGCTACGGTGTACACACAAGTCTTTGAGAGTGGACTCCAAGCTTTTGATCCCCCCAACCCCCCTTAAAAAGGGGGGCAAAAACCTCTCAAAGTCCTCCAATTTATCGGAGGATTTAGGAGGATCTACACGATTTTGGTTTGGTACAGAGATGTGTGTACACCGTAGCCCCTTCTACCCGGATTTCTCACCACATCTCGATTAAGCCTGCGCTTGAGCAGGGGAGCAGGGGAGCAGGGGAGCAGGGGAGAGTTCAAATACCAAGTTCTTTCCCCTCTGCCCCTCTGCCCCTCTGCCCATCCTTCCCCTCAAGCTTGTGAGAAATGCGGGTTCTAGGGGAGAGGTCAGAATATTCAGTTGCACATCGCGTACATTAAGCATTTTAAACCCCAAATACCATGCAAAACCGCAACTTTACAGCTACAAACACAATAGGAAAACCATTATCCTCTGCAACCACCAGCCGCAGACCTTTCCTAGAAATTAAAGACGTTACCAAAGTCTACCCCACAAAAAAAGGCCCCTTCACCGTACTGGATGGCGTTAACCTCAACGTCGAACAAGGCGAATTTATTTGTGTTATCGGCCACTCCGGCTGTGGCAAATCGACACTATTAAATATGGTATCTGGCTTTAACTTTCCCACCTCCGGCGAAGTCTTACTCGAAGGAGAACCAATTACCAAGCCAGGCCCAGATAGGATGGTTGTCTTCCAAAACTATGCCCTGCTACCGTGGCGAACTGCTTTTGAAAACATCTACTTAGCTGTTAATGCTGTTTATCCTAATAAACCACAAGCTGAAAAAAGAGCGATCGTCCGCGATCATTTAGCAATGGTGGGATTAGCTGATGCAATGGAAAAGAAACCAATGCAGATGTCCGGTGGGATGAGACAACGGGTTTCTATTGCCCGTGCTTTGGCGATTCGTCCCAAAGTCTTAATTTTAGATGAACCATTTGGGGCGCTAGATGCCATCACCAAAGAAGAATTACAAGAAGAATTGCTGAAAATTTGGGGCGATAACCGTTGTACAGTGCTGATGATTACCCATGATATCGACGAAGCACTATTTTTGGCAGATAAATTGGTAATGATGACTAATGGCCCACACGCAAAAATTGGCGAAGTCATGGAAATTCCCTTTTCTCGTCCCCGCGATCGCGCCCGCATCATGGAAGATCCACAATATTACCAACTACGTAATTATGCTCTAGACTTCTTGTTTAATCGCTTTGCCCATGATGACGTAGGTTAAACTAATCGTCATTCTCCTGGTTTTGGGTATAGCGATCGCTCACAATTCGTTTGACATTAGTAGAGACGCGAAATTAATTTCGCGTCTCTACTAATCACAATTAATCAACCACAAAATTGTTGTTGGTTAGTGATAATCCAGCAGATAGTTGGGCAAGTTTTACCTGAGTAAACCCAGCCGCACTGCCATCTTGGTCAAAATACAGTCCACCTGTAGAATTATCATAAATGAATCGTTGAGCGATCGCTGTTGCAGATGTTCCCAGAGTAAACTGATTAGCTGAGAGTGAACCTATTGACAACCCGCCACCAAAATAAGTAGCCGATACCTGAATTAATTCATTGGCTGCGTTGAAGTCATAAATAGTAGCAATACCTTTTTCACTGTAACCATTGAAAGCAAAGGTATCAGTTCCATCTCCTCCATATAAGGTATCATTACCGTTGCCACTTGTCAGAATATCATTGCCATTTCCCCCAAAGAGGAAGTTATCGCCTGTTGAACTTGTAGCATTCAAACTATCGTTACCAGCGCCCCCGTTGAGGGTGTTATTACCAGAAGCGAAGAAAGCAGAGAGATAATCATCACCACCGCCACCGTTGACGGTATTATAGCCTTCTGAGTCTTCAACATCCAAGAAATCATTGCCATCCTCACCAGAGAGGATGTTATCGCCTTTTGAACTGATAGCACTTAATGGTATCATCGCCTGCACCACCATTGAGGGTGTTATTGCCTACTGAGCGAGTGTCGGAGCTATTGTAGTAAAAGCCAGAGATGTCAAGAGAATCATTGCCATCACCCCCAGAAAGCAGGTTATAGCCTGGTAAACTACTGGCATTCAATGTATCGTCACCTGCACCACCATTGAGGGTGTTATTGCCTAAAGAGTAGGAGTAATCGTAGGCATTAAAAATGTAAAGATAATCATTGCCATCGCCCCCAGAGAGCAGGTTATTACCTTTTGAACTGCTAGCATTCAATAGAACTCTTGCAAAAGTTTTTTATGATATAATAAAGAAACTGCAAATTTGCAATTAGGACTTAAGTTAGCAGTGAAATTTTGGAGAGCCAAACA
>NZ_JBALDK010000193.1:0-35757 GCF_036917455.1 Nostoc sp.
TGTTAAATGAAGGAGGCCTTATTATTAAATGGGAGCGCAAGATTAAAAATAAAGGTAATGCTGTTTATTAAATTTAGCTGCGTAGCAGCTTACTAGCCCCCGCGTCTGGTGAAGCAGGGGAAGAACCCCCTCTTGGGTACTCAGCACTCAACACCGTTTGGGGACAAGTTGGCGCGGGAATTGTCGCAGACAGCGACCCTGAGAAAGAATGGTATGAATCTCTGCACAAAGCCCAAGCACAACTGGCAGCACTGAAAATACTAAATAATCAATAGGCAATAGTTTTCTTTCTAGTCCCCAGTCCCCAGTCCCCAGTCCCCAGTCCCCAATCCCGTTATCTATTTTGTGCCAATTAGCCACAGTTGTGGCAGTATGGAAAGAAGTTGAAAAGTTAGCTGTTGTCGTTGGGAACTTCAAAGGGTGTTTTCCCTTGCTACACCAAACTTTCAACAATAGGATCGGGACTATTTTGTGCCTTGTCTCCACAAGTTGGTAAATTGAAGTCACCAAAGCAGATGGTGATGTTTATCAACCAGCCTCTACTCTGTGAATCTACGCTTTGCGGCTTCTGTTGTACCATTTCGCTTCACTACCACTAGCTTCATCTGCCAATTAGAAACTAGATCGAGGTCTTCGTAACCGCAGTTTTGCATTTTAAGCAAATATTCTGACGAATGTTGGTATTATCGTCTGAATGTTTGGAATTCACTGCGAAAAGATATACATACCCCACTTTGACTACACCTTGACTCTTAAATGAATCCAGAAAACGCAGAAACTTACATAAACCATCCAACTTGGGGTTTACTCTACAAAATCTGTATGGTTGATGAGAACCAGGATTTGTTCACCACGCTTTATGCCCAGCGCCTGTTTTTTTTGGTCGCAAATGACGTTAAAGGTGTTAAATTCCAGCCTATAGGACGGACTGAGGCGAGAATGATGTTGGAAAATCGCTTACGTACCCTGCGGCGCAGTGGACATTCTCAGGAGTACGATCAGCTTCAGAGTGTTTTCCAACGCACCTTCCAATGAGCAGTTCGATTTCTGAACGTATTGTTTCCATTCGCTCCTCCCTACCAACTTCAGTCAAATTGATTGCTGTTAGCAAACAAGTTCCTGTCGAGGCCATTCGGTCTGCTTATGCCGCAGGAATTCGTGATTTTGCGGAGAGTCGCATTCAAGAAGCTGCCAGCAAACAAGCCGAGTTGCAAGACTTACCGGATATTACCTGGCACTTTATTGGACATTTACAAAGCAATAAAGCCAAAAAAGCCATCGAACAATTCCCTTGGATTCACTCTGTGGATAACTTGAAACTGGCACAGCGCTTAGATCAATTAGCCCAACAGCTAGGAGTGAGTCCCCAGGTTTGCCTGCAAGTGAAAATTCTCCCAGATTCCAACAAGTCTGGTTGGAGTGTGCCAGAACTTTTGGCTGATTTACCTACACTCGCTCAATACAAAAGTTTACAAATTCAAGGTTTGATGACAATTCCACCTTCAGGATTAAAAGATCCGGAAATTTTGAATGTGTTTAATCTCAATCGTGAGCTAGCAAAGCAAATCCAGAAGCAAAACTGGTCGCACATTAAAATGCAGCAACTATCTATGGGTATGTCAGGCGACTACGAACTAGCAGTGCAAGCAGGCGCAACGATGGTACGATTAGGAACAATATTGTTTGGCGATCGCTCTTAGCCCTCGATCGTCAGCTTTCCAGGTCAGTATTAATAGAGATCGGGATTTGATGACAAGAATTTTGTAAGAGACTGGTGCAATTAGAAACAAAGGATATAGTATTGACAAGAGCAATCGTCAAGGGAAAATGGGATAAAAAGAGCTTTCCTTCGGACAAACCTTAGGATATAATCTTGACTCATTATTATGTTTAGGCGATGCACAGACCTTTATAAAAAGTAGTCAGTTCATCGCCAAAACCAGTAGTATGGGTTACAAATAGCAAAAGACTTGCTGAAGTATCCACCGATGTAGCGATCGCTCCTTCCTCAATAAATCCATTGGCCAAGTCAATACAGGCTATTCGCACCAGGAGAGTACACACACAATGAACAACATCTTTTCCAAACTCAGAGACTTTGTAGGTCTAAATGAGCAAGTGGAATACGAGTATTACGAAGAAGAACCAGAAACAGACAATAATAATTACCAAAATCTGTATCAGCAAGAAAATCCCCAACCCCCAGCCCCACAAGAGAGCGCAACCGCTCAAAATCGACGCTGGCGGGAACCAGTGCCTACAATGGGAGATGATATCGCAGCAGGTTCAAAGCCAATGGGGAATGTGATTGGTATGCCAGGAGCAATTAACGGAATTTCGGAAGTTTTAGTCCTCGAACCACGCACCTTTGAAGAAATGCCTCAGGCAATTCAAGCGTTGCGAGAACGGAAGTCAGTGGTATTAAATCTGACAATTATGGATCCAGATCAAGCTCAACGAGCAGTAGATTTTGTTGCAGGTGGTACTTACGCACTAGATGGACATCAAGAGCGCATCGGTGAGAGCATCTTCTTGTTTACGCCAAGTTGTGTCCAAGTTAGCACCCAAGGTGGCGTTCTTCATGAAGTACCACAACCCCCAGCCCGTCCCTCTCGTCCTACAGGTTCTCCAAATAATCAAACCTGGGGTAACGAAACTAACCGGATGGCACAATAAAGTTAAATTAGTTGTTAGTCCTTTGTCATTTGTCATTTGTCTTGGGTTTTGATAATAGTGACAAATGACAAACGACAAACGGCTAATGACAAATGACTAACGATCGATAATGACTATAAAATTTGGGTTAATTGGTGGTGGGGTAATGGGAGAAGCGCTCTTATCCCGCCTTATTGTGCGTGGAATTTATCAATCATCAGAAGTCATAGTTAGCGAACCGCTACCTTCACGCCTAAATTTTTTGAAACAGCAATATGGTGTTGCTGTGACGACAGATAATAGCGAGGTTTTCACCCAAGCAAAAGAAGTAGTCTTTTTGGCAGTGAAACCGCAGGTGTTCAGCGCGATCGCTCAAGAATTAGCAAGTATTGATATTATTAATAGAGAACAATTACCCCTGATTATTTCCATATTAGCGGGTGTGCCTTTAAGTCAGCTAGAAGCTGCATTTGTGCAATTGCCAGTTATCAGAGCAATGCCCAACACCCCAGCCACTGTGGGAGCAGGAATTACCGCCGTTTGTTCAGGTGCATATACCAATGCCAAGCATCACCAAATAGCACAACAAGTTTTTTCTGCTGTGGGTGAAGTAGTGGAAGTCTCAGAAGGGCTGATGGATGCAGTCACAGGGTTATCTGGTAGCGGGCCAGCTTACGTGGCACTGCTAGTAGAATCACTTGCTGATGGGGGAGTATCCGCAGGTTTACCTAGAGCAATTGCTAATCAACTAGCCTTGCAAACTGTACTAGGAACAGCGAAACTGTTGTATGAAACTAAAATGCACCCAGCAGAACTCAAAGATCGCGTTACCAGTCCCGGAGGTACAACCATTGCGGGAATTGCCAAACTAGAACAGGCAGGATTTCGTTCAGCTTTAATTGAAGCAGTCAAAGCTGCCACAGAGCGATCGCAAGAACTGGGAAAATAATAAAGAGTCATTAGTCATTTGTCCTTTGCAAATGACCAATGACCAATGATAAATGACAAATGACTATTAACGAAGTTGAAAAAAGACTCGTTAGTATAGTAAACAATCTGGTTGCAAATGTGATTGAGTGAATTATCCTGCACCGTCTCCAGAACTTGACTTAGGGTCTATATTTCCCTTTGATCTGGATCAGTTTCAAAAAGAAGCGATCGCGTCCCTAAACGCCGGACGCTCCGTAGTCGTGTGTGCGCCCACAGGTTCGGGCAAAACATTAGTTGGGGAATACGCCATTTATCGCGCCCTAGCGAGAGGGAAACGTGTATTTTACACCACTCCCCTGAAGGCGCTGTCGAATCAAAAATTACGTGACTTTCGAGAAAAATTCGGGTTTGATCGAGTCGGACTGTTAACTGGAGATGCCTCCATTCACAGGGATGCACCGATTTTGGTGATGACCACAGAAATTTTCCGAAATATGCTCTATGGCACACCCATCGGCCAAGTCGGCATCTCATTAGTAGACGTGGAAGCGGTGATCCTTGATGAGTGCCACTACATGAACGATCGCCAGCGCGGTACAGTTTGGGAAGAATCTATCATCTATTGTCCTCGGGAAGTGCAACTGGCAGCCCTCTCAGCAACGGTTGCCAACAGCGATCAACTCACCGATTGGTTAAATCGCGTTCACGGCCCAACTGACCTAATTTACTCCGATTTTCGCCCAGTTCCCTTAGAATTTCACTTTTGCAATCCCAAAGGGTTATTTCCCTTGCTGAATGATAGCAAAACTAAAATTAACCCCCGTCTTCTTCAGAAAAAAAAGGGGAAAGGGGGAGAAAGGGACAGGGGGAGAAGTGGCAGACCGGAAGCTCCTGGCATAATTTATACCTTGAGCCAGTTAGAGCAACGGGATATGCTACCAGCGATTTACTTCATCTTCAGCCGCCGGGGATGTGATAAAGCGGTGGCAGAAGTGGGTGATTTATGGCTGGTAAATAATGAAGAATCCCAAATTTTGCGGCAACAAATTGATGACTTTTTAGCCCGCAATCCCGAAGCCGGGCGTTCTGGACAAATTGCACCCCTGTACCGGGGAATTGCTGCCCACCACGCCGGAATTCTGCCTGCATGGAAAGCACTGGTAGAAGAACTATTTCAGCAAGGGCTGATTAAAGTAGTATTCGCCACTGAGACGCTGGCTGCGGGAATTAATATGCCCGCTCGAACAACGGTAATTTCTACCCTTTCCAAGCGGACTGACACCGGACACCGCCTGTTAAATGCTTCCGAATTCTTGCAAATGGCAGGACGAGCAGGCCGCCGGGGGATGGATAAACAAGGTCATGTGGTAACAGTCCAAACTCCCTTTGAAGGAGCCAAAGAAGCGGCATATTTGGGAACATCCAAGCCAGACCCCCTCGTAAGCCAGTTTACGCCCAGTTATGGGATGGTACTCAACTTGCTGCAAACCCACACCCTAGACCAAACCAGGGAACTGATAGAACGCAGTTTTGGACAGTACATGGCCACCTTGCATCTAAGACCAGAATACGATGAGATTGCCGAACTAGAAAAACAATTAGCTCAACTTCACGAGCAAATCGCCGCAGTTGATGAAAATGAACTGGCTATTTATGAGAAATTACGGCAACGTCTGAAAGTCGAACGCCAGATATTGAAAACCCTGCAAGAGCAAGCGCAGGAGGATAGACAAGAAGAACTGGGGATGATGTTGGACTTTGCAGTGTCAGGAACTCTGTTGAGTCTCAAAGGCAAAAACATCACAGTGTCTTCACCTGTAACCGCAGTGTTAGTGGGAAAATCGCCAGGTTCTGGTCAAGCTCCTTACTTGGTATGCTTAGGGCATGATAATCGCTGGTATGTGGCAACCACAGGGGATGTAGTCGATTTGTATGCTGAATTGCCGCGAATTGAAGTGTCACCGGATATACTACCACCGCCAGAGATGCCCTTGAAGCCCGGACAGTCGCGCCGTGGTAACGAAGAAACTTTTGCGATCGCAGTGCGTATTCCCAATCCGATAGAATCTTTGCATCTGGCACCAGAAGTAGCAGAACAACTCAGTCGCACTGCTGCTGTTCAAGAGCAATTAGAAGCTCATCCCCTACATCAATCAGGCAATGCTGCCACACTTTTCAAGCGTCGGGCCCGCTATGTGGAACTAGAAGCCGAACTCGAACAAGTGCAAGGGCAAGTAGAGCAACAGTCACAACGTCATTGGGAAGAATTTCTCAATTTAATCTTAATTCTGCAACACTTTGGCGCTTTAGATAACTTAGTGCCCACGCAATTAGGGCGAATTGCTGCCGCCATTCGGGGTGAGAATGAATTGTGGTTGGGTTTAGTATTCGCTAGTGGTGAATTGGACAATTTAGATCCCCACCATTTAGCCGCCGCCGCCGCCGGTTTGGTGATGGAAACGCCCCGTCCAGATAGCAAGGTTAACTTTGAGCTTAGTAATGAAGTGGGAGATGCCTTAGCAAAATTGCGGGGAATTCGTCGCCAAATGTTCCAACTACAACGGCGGTATAATGTGGCACTGCCTATCTGGTTGGAGTTTGAGTTAATTGCCATAGTAGAACAATGGGCGCTAGGAATGGAGTGGACAGAACTCTGCGAAAACACCACCTTAGATGAAGGCGATGTGGTGAGAATTCTCCGCCGGACGTTGGATTTATTATCACAAATACCCCACGTTCCGCATTTGCCAGACTCTTTCTTGCGTAATGCACATCGGGCAATGCAGTTGATTGATAGATTCCCTGTAAATGAGGTGGTTGAATAAAGAAGAGGTTCTTATGAACAGAAAGTCTTTAATAATTGCTTTGAGTCTTTTTCTATCAGGATTGACGCAAAAATAGATGTTTTAGGGGCAATTCATGAATTGCCCCTAAAAACTGTGCCAAGAATGAATTTAGATTTAATAGTAGTGGTACGTAGTTAAAAATGCTTTTTTGGTTTCGTATACCTTCTATACGTAATTAATCACATGTATTTAACAGAAGTTGTAGTTGCTATAAGCGCTATTCAACCTTAGTACACCAAGTTTCCAGTACCGCGCAACTGACGTAAAGAATTTACGCACAAGGGACAGTCGCAGCCAAATGTCTTAATTGCAGCATCACTTTCCTCATCAGTAAAGTTCAACATAGCAATATTCTTATCTGATACGGATGTAACAATGGTCGAGGAACGTGCAGATGAGGTATAGGGTACTTTTCTCTCTGAATCTCGAATGCACACAAAATCTGTTCCACCATGTGGGTTAGTGATACAGGTACGACCGTCTTGTGTGTGCATCAATCGCTGTGTAATACTACCACTAGCATGGGCAGGATGAAATGCCACCAGTGTAGACATCATCGACACAAAGATTGAAGAAGTGGAAAGCAAATTCAGAAGAATCTTTTTGTTCATAAATTTCCTTGAGAAAATTGTCTACTAGTTTAGGGTATTCTATTCACTTTCAAACTTCAAGTGAATTTTCCCTAAGAATAGCTAGCTAGCTTGACACCTGTTACTCAATAAAGTTCCAATACCTAACCAGTTTGAGCATAAATTATTTAATACAGCAGAATTCAGCAGTCAAACTAGGCTTGAAGTCTGGCTTTAATATCTAAATTGTGTATTTCAGCAAATTTAAATCTGCTGTCAGCAAGTGGGTGTAAATAATTAAGTAAGTGGTCTCAATTAAATATAAAACCTCACCCTGGTTCCGGCTTCCCTCTCCTTAATAAGCAGAGGGATTGAGGGTGAGGTTTGATCTTATATTTAATTACGCTTAAAGGTTAGTGTTAAGGGCTGGAGCAACTTAACAATAAGCAATTTAATTAATTTTATATTGCGTAATCTAGTTTGATTTATTATTGCCTACTTATACCAATTCTGTATGAATATGCGCCATATATAAGGAACGAAGCGCAAAGGGCGCATTCGCGCAGCATCTCGTCAGAGAAGAACGCAAAGAAAGAAGCCAAGACAATTTGGCGCAACCTCACAAAGAAATGGTATTACTTGTATTCATAAGATAGTGAATGTTTGCTTGATGTAAGTATAAGAGCTTAATTAAATTAAGCTCGTAGTTAACACCTATAGCCAGTTAAAATCTGATGCACACAGATAAATCGCTCATTATGAGCAAAAGTCATACCTTCAATTCTTCTATCGATTGAGAATAATTATCGCTATCTTTACAAGATTTAAGCTCTAATTTAAATCAGAAGATAGCATCAATATTTAATAATAAAATCTGATATAGATTCTCATTCTTAAATACTCGACTTGTAAAAAGTTCTTTTTTTTATTACATTTATAAAAAGGCTCAAATATCAAGTAATTTACTAGCCTAAACACAAAATATGAAGCAAAAACTACATTCAGAATCTTCAGGTTGTTGCAACAATGAACACGACCATCACGAGAATCATAACCACAATCATAATCATGATAATCATAACCATGACCATGACCACAATCACGATGGAGAATTCAATCTGAAAAATGAAATATTACCTCTGGTGGCGATTTTAAGTTTATATGCACCTGGTGTAATTTTTGAAAATCAATTACATAATACGTTCTACTCGATAGGTGAATATCTACTTTTCATCCCTGCCTATTTATTAAGTGGATGGAGTGTTTTAAAAACTGCTGGACGTAATATACTCAAAGGTAGAGTATTTGATGAAACATTTTTGATGACAGTAGCGACATTAGGAGCGATCGCAATTCATAAATTGCCCGAAGCTGTCGGAGTCATGTTATTTTATAAAATTGGCGAATTATTCCAAGATATTGCCGTCAGTCGTTCTCGTAGTTCCATTAAAGCTTTATTAGAAGTCCGTCCAGACTATGCAAATATCCAAATAGAGGGGGAACTAAAAAAAGTCCCACCAGAGACAGTCAATATTGGGGATATCATCGTCGTCAAACCTGGAGAAAAGATTCCCTTAGATGGTGAAATTATAGATGGAAATTCCCAAGTTGATACATCTGCATTAACTGGAGAATCTGTACCGCGAACAGTGAGGCTAGGTGAGACAGTTTTGGCTGGAACGATTAATAAAATGGGTGTTCTCAGCATTAAAGTCACAAAACTCTTTGATGACTCTTCCATTGCCAAGATTTTAGATTTAGTGCAAAATGCCAAAACTAAAAAAGCAGAAACAGAAAAATTTATTACTAAATTTGCTCGATATTATACGCCAATAGTAGTTTTTACATCTCTAGCAGTTGCAATATTACCGCCTTTATTTATTACTGGTGCAAGTTCTTCAGAATGGGTTTATCGCGCTCTAATTTTGCTAGTTATTTCCTGTCCCTGTGGACTTGTTATCAGTATTCCGTTAGGTTACTTTGGAGGTGTAGGAGGTGCTGCTAAACGTGGGATTTTAGTTAAAGGCTCTACTTTTTTAGATACTCTAAACGAAGTTAATACAGTTGTGTTTGATAAAACTGGAACATTAACTCAAGGCGTATTTAAAGTAGCAAAAATAGTACCGTTAAATGGCTGGAATGAACGAGAGTTATTGCAATTAGCTGCAAAAGTAGAATCGCACTCAAATCATCCCATCGCTCAATCTATCCTTAAGGCTTATGGTGGAAAGATTGATGATTCTGAGGTGAGAGATTATGAAGAGATTGCAGGCTATGGAATTAAAGCCAAGGTTGAAAATAGAGTAGCGATCGCGGGTAGCGATCGCCTACTCCACAGAGAGAATATTGCTCATGATAATTGCCAGCTAGAGGGAACAGTTGTTCATTTAGCAGTGGATAATATTTACGCTGGGTATATTGTCATTGCTGATGAACTCAAAGAAGATGCAAGACACGCTATTCAAGCACTCAAGCGAGTGGGTGTAGAGAGAACAGTAATGTTGACAGGAGATAATCAAGCGATCGCATCTCAGATTGCTCAACAGTTAGGCATAGATGCTTACGAAGCCGAATTATTACCTGAAGAAAAAGTCAATGCCATTGAGAAGTTACTCAGCACCGCCGGCAAGCATGGTAAAGTTGCCTTTGTTGGGGATGGTATTAATGATGCGCCAGTGATTGCTAGAGCAGATGTTGGTATGGCAATGGGTGGCTTAGGTTCAGATGCAGCCATCGAAACTGCCGATATTGTCATCATGACAGATGCACCTTCAAAAGTCGCAGAAGCCATACAAATCGCTAGAAAAACTCGTACAATTGTTTGGCAAAATATCATTTTTGCCTTAGTAATTAAAGCTGTATTTATTGGATTGGGTATTTTTGGGATAGCGACAATGTGGGAAGCTGTCTTTGCTGATGTGGGAGTAGCTTTACTAGCAATTTTCAATGCTACTAGAGTGATGAAATAAAATTGTTAGCAAATCGGGAATCAGTAATTGGCAATTTGTAGTAGTTAACATTGAAGAGCTAAGAGTTGTTTCTTTCACGCTTCTCACTCTTAAGCTACTACCTAATACCCAGAATAGAACCCATGAATTCATCAATCAAGGGCATTGCTACAGCTACTTTAGCTCTACTATTAAATTATTCAGCAAATCCAGCCTTTGCATTACCACAGAAAATAAACCATCCAATTACTGTTGCTAAATCGCAAACATTAACAGACACCTTAATTGTTCCTGGCGAACGAGTGGGGCCGATAACACGAACAACCACCAAGAAAGATTTAGTGAAGCTGTTTGGTGCATCCCATCTTGTTGATAAAACTATTTCTGGCCCTGAAGGAATGGGTAGTTTTGCAGCTACTCAGTTAAATCTAAATCAGGGGCGATCGCTCTTGGTAGTTTGGAGTGATAATACTCGTACTAAACCTCTAGATGTGCGTAACCTCGGTTCAGCTTGGAAAACCCGCGAAGGTATTGGTGTTGGAACTCCTTTAAGTGAGTTACGCAAGAAGTTAGGTAACTTTAAACTCTATGGATTAGCATGGGACTACGGCGGTACTATTTTGCTGGATAGTAGCAAATTATCCCGCTATCAGGGTAAAGTCATCTTGCGAGTAGATGCTGCTCCTAATGCTTATGAAAAGTTCGCCAATGATTATCAAGCAGTTTCTGGGGATGGTACATTTTCTTCCAGCGATCGCCACTGGAAACCTCTGGGAATTAGGCTAGCAGAAATAATCGTTGTTCTTAACCCATCGGACTGACATTGAACAATTTCGATGGACATAGTGATGAAAGTTAGCAAGCGAATAAGCATAACAAATATCGGAGCTACTGAAAACAAATTCCCAGGTAGAACCTGGGAAGAAGTACACAATTTTAACTTTAATCATGTAGAGACGCGATGAATCGCGTCTCTACTCCTTTTTATTTCCCAAACCCTTTACCGCGAGAGGTTGAAGGTAAACAAATGCAATTTTCGAGTTGAGTAATTAAAGCCTCACGATCCAAATTTTGACCAATCAACACAAGTTGGTTTTTGAGCTTACCTTGCCATTCATCATCATCCAAGGTGAAGCGTTTACCGCAAAGGTGGAAAATATGACGCTTCGGACTTTCATCAAACCACATAATTCCCTTCGCTCGGAAGATATTTGAGGGTAGCTGATTATCCAAGAAATACTGAAACTTCCTAATAGAAAAAGGTTTGTCACTTTGGAAAGAGATGGAAGTAAAACCATCATTTTCTAAATGGTCAGAATGATGGTGATGATCGTGGTGGTCATGGTGATCGTGGTCATGATCGTGATGATCGTGACCGCATGTTGAGTGGTCATGATCGTCATGATGATCGTGGTTATCGTGGTCGTGATGGTCGTGTTCATCCACCACTGTGTCAAAATATTTATCAGACTCAAACAGACCAACACTGAGAATTAAAGGAAGTGGCACTTGCGATCGCGTGGCGCGAATAATTCTTGCTCCTTCCTTAACTTCGTTAATTTTTCCTTCTAACTCATTCAAAGTGCCTTCATCAACCAAATCAGCCTTGTTCAGCACAATGACATCGCCATAAGCAATCTGGCTGTATGCTGCCTCAGAGTTAAATAAATCTAGGCTGTAATTCGCCGCATCTACTACGGTAATAATCGAATCTAAGCGAGTTAAATCTCGTAATTCTGTGCCGAGAAACGTTAAAGCAACTGGTAACGGATCTGCTAATCCAGTTGTTTCTACTACTAGATAATCTAGATTTTCTTGGCGTTCTAAAACTTTGTAAACTGCATCTACTAAATCATTATTAATAGTGCAACAGATACAACCATTATTTAGTTCCACCATGTTCTCACCAGTGGAAACAATTAGCTCGTTGTCGATGCCAATTTCACCGAATTCATTTACGAGAACGGCGGTCTTCAAACCCTCCTGGTTGCTGAGGATATGATTAAGTAAAGTCGTCTTGCCACTACCGAGGAAACCCGTAATAATTGTTACTGGCATTCCTTGTTTGGGCGTATCCATTGCCGAAGATTCGGGTGTAACTGCTGATTGCATAGCGCTGTTATCAAATAGTCAAAAAATAGTAATGTAGCGCAGATAGTCCATAAAACACTAGCATAGGGATGCTGGACTGCCATCCCAGCTGCTTTACCCTATTATTACGTATCTTCTTATTTCAGCATTACTCTGTTATGACCCTAACACTCTACAATACCCTCACCCGTCGTCAAGAACCGTTTGAAACAGTCGAGCCAGGCAAGGTTAAGATGTATTACTGTGGCGTGACGGTTTACGACTACTGCCATTTGGGTCATGCTAGGGCTTGCATCGTTTGGGACGTAGTGCGCCGATACCTCCAGTTTATCGGTTATGAAGTCCGATATATCCAAAATTTTACCGATATTGATGACAAGATTCTCAATCGCGCTCGTGTTGAACATTCCTCAATGGAAGTTGTAGCCGATCGCTTTATCAAAGCATATTTTGAGGATATGGCGCGGTTAGGAATCAAAGAAGCTGATGAATATCCCCGCGCCACCCACACAATGAATGGCATTCAACGGTTAATTCATGAGTTAGAAAATAAAGGTTTTGCTTACCCTGCCGAGGGTGATGTGTATTATGCAGTCCGGCAGTTTGCTGAGTATGGCAAGCTTTCGGGACGCAGGTTAGAAGATATGCAAGCTGGGAAAAGCGATGCCTACGGCGGGCTACGCCTACGCGTCAACGTAGAAGATCCAGAGTACCAGAAAAAGAAAGACCCCTTCGATTTTGCTTTGTGGAAAGCAGCAAAACCGGGAGAGCCAGCTTGGGAGTCACCTTGGGGCGCAGGTCGTCCAGGATGGCATATAGAATGCTCGGCAATGGTGTGCGATCGCTTGGGTGATACCATAGATATTCATGCTGGTGGTGCTGACTTAATTTTTCCCCATCACGAAAACGAAATTGCCCAATCTGAGGCTGTGACAGGAAAACCCCTGTCGCTTTATTGGTTACATAACGGCATGGTGAAGGTAGATGGTGAAAAAATGTCCAAATCTTTGGGCAACTTTGTCACTATTCGAGAATTGCTAGATCGAGGAGTTGACCCGATGGCAGTGCGATTGTTCGTACTGACTGCTCAATATCGTACACCCATAGATTTTACTGACGAAGCGATCGCCGCAGCAACCAACGGTTGGCACACCATAAAAGAAGGTTTACTTTTCGGCTACCAATACGGCAAAAAACTAGGCTGGGATTTAGAGACTGGCAATATCCCAATACCCAGTCCCCAATACCCAGTCCCCAATCCCTATCTTGAACGTTTCCAAGAAACTGTGAATAACGACTTTAATTTTCCTGGTGGATTAACAGTGCTGTTTGAATTAGCCAAAGAACTGCGCCGTGAAGGGCATATTCTTGTGCATGAAGGAAAAACTGAAACTTCACCAGATGAGTTAAAGCATCAATGGCAAACTCTTGTCACATTGGCCGGAGTTTTGGGTTTAGAAGCCAAGATAGAAGCCGAGCCTGACAAGAGTAATGCTTTAAGCGATGCGGAAATTGAAGCGAAAATTCAACAAAGACAAGAAGCGCGTATTGCCAAAAATTTTGCCGAAAGCGATCGCATTCGTGACGAACTCCAAGCAGAAGGTATTACGCTAATTGATAGCCGTGATGGTACACGTTGGCATCGGAATTAGAAGGACTGGGGACTAGGGAAGGTTTCCCAATCCCCAATCCCCAATCCCCAATCCCCATTCCCCAATCCCTTAAATTATGTGGTCTGAACTTAAAATAGCGATCGCTAGTTTCGACATTCCTGCTGATTGGATCGGTATCAGAGCCGTAAAGGAGACTTCTACTACCCGTGCAGTCCGTGATGGCTTACCCCAGGTAAATGGCAAATCCTTCACTGTCGGAGCCATGCTGGAAGTTTTAGTCAACGGCTGTCTGGGTTATGCAGCAACCAACTCTCTGGAACTGTCTTCCCTACAAGCTGCTGCCGAAACAGCCTATAAACAAGCACTAGCAGCCAGTGAATGGTGGATACATCCCTTTCGTGAAACTGAACGCCCTAAAGTCGTTGGTGAATATAAATCTCCATTTCTTGAACCATTAGATGCTTTAAGTCCGGGAGAAATCAATGATTTACTGGTTCGCATTTGCCAAACGCTGAAAGTTGACGACAAAATTGTGCAAACCATAGCCAGCGCTAGCACCATTGATAGAGAGTCTTGGTTTGTTAGCAGCAACGGCTCAGAAGTCTATCAAAAAACTCTATCTATAGGCACTCATTACGGAGCCACCGCCCAAGATGGCGTGGTTATACAGCAGCGCAGCAACAATGGTTCGCAAGCTAACTGTTACCAAGGCGGACTAGAACTTTTAAAACAAGAAAACTTATGGTATAGGGTACAGCAAATTGGCGAACAAGCAGTAGAACTCTTGACAGCAGAAGAATGCCCAACCACCTGTACCAATTTAGTTTTAGCCCCAGATCAAATGATGCTGCAAATCCATGAAAGTGTCGGGCATCCTTTAGAAATTGACCGAATTTTGGGAGATGAACGTAACTATGCTGGGGGTAGCTTCGTTAATAAAAGCGATTTTGGCAATCTGGTATATGGTTCGCCACTGATGAACATTACCTTTGATCCCACTGTGGCTGGCGAATTTGCTAGCTATGGCTTTGATGATACTGGTGCTGTAGCAACGCGGGAATATTTGGTTAAAGAAGGAGTACTCCAACGAGGTTTAGGCAGTCTAGAGAGTCAAGCAAGAGCAGGTGTACCAGGAGTAGCCTGTGCCCGTGCTTCCTCATGGAATCGACCAGCGATCGATCGCATGGGTAACTTGAATTTAGAGCCTCTAAATGCAACCTTTGAAGACATTATTAGCGGGATAGAACACGGCGTTTATATGGAATCTAACCGATCTTGGTCAATTGACGATCGCCGCTACAAATTTCAATTTGGTTGTGAGTACGCTAAATTAATTGAAAATGGTAAACTCACTAAAACCCTTCGTAATCCCAACTATCGCGCCACAACACCAGAATTTTGGCATAGCTTAATCCAAGTAGGAAATGCTGAAAACTGGCAAATGTATGGTACTCCTTACTGTGGCAAAGGAGAACCAAATCAGGCCATTTGGGTAGGACACGGTTCGCCTGTTTGTGTATTTGCAAATGTCGAAGTTTTTGGTGGAGGAAGTTAAATAATTCGTAATTCGTAATTGCGCGTTTTGTATAGGGATTTAGCTCAAATATAAAATGCGTCTAGTTATAGCGGGGGATTATAATTCGCCGAATAATTATGAATTGGTAATTACTAACTAAGTTGAAAAAGTGCAAATTCAGTAGCTAGTAGTTAAGAGTTTAAAATTAAAATATTTAACTTTTAATTAAAAAATAACTCTTAACTACTAAATTTTTCCCCTCATTATTCCCTATTAATATTTAATATCCATGAAAATTGAGGAATTATCTGCGTTAGAAGTCAGCTTTAATCGACTGATTGAAACTTTGCTTATAAAAAAAGCAGAAAATGAACAATTCACTGTGAGACTTGGTAGCGAAAGAAGTCAATTTACTCGTTTTAACCATGCGAAAGTGCGGCAAACTGGTTGTGTTGCTGATGGCTGGATTGAACTGATTCTAATGGCAGATCAGCGCAGCAGTATTCGGCAGTTTCCCTTTACTGGAAATTGGGAAATAGACTGGCAATTAGCATATTCTGCTTTGCAGGAACTACGGGACGAACTGATTTTACTACCTATCGATCCATATCTAGTTTTACCATCAGGAACTAATACCAGTCGGGAAGTACATTCGGGACATTTATTGCCAGAAGAAGCAGTAGTAATAAGTGTATTAGAACAAGTATCTAAATTAGATTTTACTGGTATATATGCAGGAGGAATAGTAATTAAAGGCTATGGTGATTCCAGTGGTCAAAAACACTGGTTTGCTACTGATTCTTTTACCTTAGATTATTCTCTATTTTCTACCTTGGGACAAGCAGTTAAGGGCACATTTGCAGGAAGTGATTGGGATGAATCTGCTTATATAGCCAAAATCATCGAAGCCAAAAAGCAACTCGAATTGCTTGCTCGACCAGTTAAAGAATTACCACGGGGACAATACAAAACTTATTTTGCACCTGCTGCTGTTGCAGATTTATTACTGATGCTTTCTTGGGGAGCAGTAAGCGAAGCTGATATTCAACAAGGAAATAGTGCTTTAGCTGCTTTATCGCGTCAAGAAAAACAACTTTCGACAAGATTTACTTTGAAAGAAAACTTTCAGCGCGGATTAGTACCGCGATTTAATGAATTAGGAGAAATGGCAGCACCGGAGTTACCTGTAATAGAAAAAGGAAGTTTGGTAAACACTCTGGTGAATTCTCGTACTGCTAAGGAATATCAAAAAATTGCCAATGGTGCTAATGGTTCAGAGACTCTACGCGCGCCAGAAATCAGTCCAGGAAATTTAGGATTTGAGCAAATTCTTCCAAGATTGGATACAGGATTGTATCTGTCAAATTTGCATTACTTGAATTGGAGCGATCGCCAAACTGGTAGAATCACAGGTATGACTCGCTATGCTTGCTTTTGGGTAGAAAACGGAGAAATCATTGCTCCCATTGAAAACTTACGTTTTGATGAAAGTCTCTATCGCTTCTGGGGAGAAAATTTAGTAGATTTGACTGATTTTGAAGAGTTTATTCCCGAAGTAGGCACTTATGATAGTCGCCAACTAGGAGGTAGTTTAGTTCCCGGTATGCTGGTAGAAGATTTTACCTACACTTTGTAATCAGGTATTAATTGCGTTTTTGATGAATTTGCAAGCCGCAGATACCCGACTTCTTTGATAATTCGGGTATCTGGTTCCTCACGAAATACTAAAATCACCTATTTGTGTAAACTGCATTAATTAGAATATCTTTAATAGTGAAATAAATAATTAATAGCAACAATAAAAATTGCTCAATCTGAAGAATTGGATCTAAGCGCCAACCTTGAAAAAACAAAATCATCCCACACATGAACATTATAATTGGTGTAAATATCACTTGAATAATGTAAAGTGCTAAAACCCAGCTTGTCAGCCTAGTACCACGTTGACCTAGCCAAGCTACTGTTAAAATAAAGTAAACAATTGCCAAAAGCAAGTAAACAATTCCAATTAAACCACCTAGATTTAATCCAAAATTCACTTGAGCCAAAGTAAACATTTTTTAAAAATCCTGATTAATTACAAGCAAAAAATTTAAATCTATTACTCGGTAGATTCCCCAAAAAATCTTCATTAATAAAAATAGTTGGGTTAAGCAATAGCGAAACCCAACTTATAATTTTTACTCATCTCTTATTAGAACCTCTATTTCTTTTTGTTAGGAGGTGAATTACGCTGTGTAAGATTATCAATTTGCAATTGTTGCCTTCCGTTGGTGACAATTCGGAGCATATCTTTTAGATCCTGCTCGATATTGCCCAAAATACCATCAGCATAAGCATCAGCACCATCTTCAATGTCTTGAGCCTGAGCGATCGCAGTTTGCCTCATAAGCTCTAACTCTTGCTGACAAGCATACCGCTTGCGCTCAATCTCCGCGAGGGTTTCTTGCATTATTCCCTCACACTCTTGTTGCACTTGTCGGCGCAGTTGTTCGGCTTCTTGTTCTGCCTGTTGAATAATATCGCTTTCAGCCAAAATTTGCGCTCTTTTTGCTTGCGCGGCTTCAACAACCTGTTGTCCATACTCTTCCGCTTCTAGCAGAATTTCATCCTTTTGCTCAAGGATGGCTGCTGCTTCTTGAAAAAGTGATGGTAAAGCAAGCCGGATGTAATCAAGCTGTTCCAGCAGCTTTTCTTCATCTATAAGAGTGCGTCCCGTCAGCGGAATCCTGAGACTAGAGAGAACTATTTCCTCTAGTCGGTTGAGTTCCTGCTGAATATCTATGTTTCCCTCTCCACCGAGATATTCTTCAGGGGGGGGATTGCTTCCGTTGAGATTGGGTTCAACATTGGAGAGTTGTGATTGTAGCATTGGTATATATCTAGGGCAATGTGTGGGGGAACGAGATGATCGATAGAGCCGCCAAACCTTGCAATCTCTCTTACCACACTACTACTTAAAAAACTATACTCATTTGAGGTTGCTAAAAAAACTGTTTCTATTTGGGTAGAAAGAGTTTTATTGGTATGAGCCATTTGCAGTTCCACTTCAAAATCTGACACAGCCCGTAAACCCCGAAGCAAAACTTGTGCATGTCGCATTTGGGCATAGTTTACGGTAAGACCATCAAAGCTGTCTACTTCTACATTGGGTAGATGTTGTGTAGAAAGACGGATCTGATCTAGCCGTTGCTGTACGCTAAAAAGTGGCGTTTTGTTCGGGTTCCGCAGTACCGCGACGATTACCTGCTCAAACAGGCGACAACCGCGCTGAATGAGATCGAGGTGTCCCAAGGTGATGGGGTCGAAGCTACCAGGATAAATAGCAATCACAATTTTAGATATATCAAAGTTGTTTAGGTGATTATATCGAAACTATTTTGTGTAACTTACTCAAATCTACCATCTTGCGCTCTGAGCAAGAATGCTAAACTCAATTGTTTTAGTGACACAAGTTATGCTCAACTAGGCGTTAGGAATTAGACTCCTAAATATGGATGCTGGATTTTAAGTGTAATTCTAGTATTCGAGATGCAAGAAACTCCGTACTTAGCAAAGTGCGCGGGTAGTTAACGAACTTTTCTAGGTAATTTCTCATGGCACTGGATTTTTCCACCTTGCTCTTGGCGTTTCAATTTACTTCTCCAGGGCCCATTCTGGTGAAATTAGGGCCACTAAGTATTCGATGGTATGGCTTATTGATTGCTACGGCAGTGTTAATTGGCGTAATTCTTTCCCAGGAGTTGGCAAAGCGCCGTAACGTCAATCCTGAGTTGCTAGGCGATTTGTTCTTTTGGTTATTGATTGGGGCAATTCCCGGCGCACGGCTATATTACGTTTTCTTTGAGTGGTCAAAATATGCCCCAACTCCAGGAAAAATCTTTGCTATCTGGGAAGGAGGTATTGCCATTCACGGAGCAATTATTGGTGGCGTTATAGCTGCGTTAATCTTTGCCAAAATCAAGCAGGTTTCTTTCTGGCAACTGGCAGATTTAGTAGCGCCTTCGTTGATTTTAGGGCAAGCGATCGGACGTTGGGGTAATTTCTTTAATTCTGAAGCTTTTGGCGATCCTACCAATTTACCTTGGAAGCTGTATATTCCACCAGACCATCGTCCTCTACAATATGCTAGTTTCGATTACTTCCATCCCACCTTCCTGTACGAATCTCTGTGGGATTTAATGGTATTTGCGCTACTAATAACGTTATTTTTCCGATCTTTATCCGGTAAGCCACGTTTGAAGGTAGGCACGCTATTTTTAGTTTACTGGCCAGCCTACAGCTTAGGACGCTTGTGGATTGAAGGTTTCCGCACTGATAGCTTGATGCTGGGGCCATTACGGATGGCACAAGTAGTAAGTAGTTTAGGAATTTTATTAGGATTCGTTGGATTAGCCTGGCTTTACTTACTCAAACGCTCTTTACCCGACGTAGTGCCTACTCCCAAGGGAAATGGAGAGATAAGGGGATAAGGGGGATGAGGGGCAAAGGAGAATAATTTATAACCAATGCCCAAATGATCAACGACAAATGACTAAAAAATAAAAAATGCCCCAGAATATTTTCTAGGGCTTAACCAGGGTGCATCTACCATTACTCTCTACCAGCGAAAGAGAGTGAATCCGGAAAGATACTGAGAAATATCAAAAAAGTTTTTGAGGGATTGTCGTGGGTTCTTTTAAAAGTGAATATACAGAAAACTTAAGTTATAAAAAAACACTACATGCCATAGAACCATCTGTGTATATTGTTGGAGCAGGTCCTGGAGATCCCGATTTATTGACGGTGAAGGCGCAGAAACTACTGGCTGTTGCTGATGTGATTTTATTTGCTGATTCTTTAATACCCGAACAGATTTTAGAACTTTGCCGAGCAGATGCGGAGATAATTAGGACAGCGAATCAGACTTTAGAAGAGATTTTGCCGATTATGATCGATAGGGTGCGATCGCAACAAAAATCTCTAGTCCGTCTCCATTCTGGCGATCCTAGTCTCTACAGCGCCATCCACGAGCAAATGCACCTCCTTGCTGAGGCAAATATTCCTTTTGAAGTTATACCAGGTATCAGCGCTTTTCAAGCTGCTGCTGCCAAACTCAAAGTAGAACTAACTGTACCCGGTTTAGTTCAAACTATCATTTTGACTCGCATCAGTGGACGTACAGAAGTCCCCGCCAATGAGGAATTAGCAACTCTCGCGGCGCATCAGGCTAGCCTTTGCCTATATCTCAGTGCGCGTCACGTCGAAAATGCCCAAGCTAAACTACTCGAACACTATCCAGCCGAAACCCCCATTGCAATTTGCTTCCGTATCGGATGGCCCGATGAGAAAATTAAGGTTGTTCCACTGAATGAAATGGCGGAATACACTCATAAAGAAAAACTAATTCGCACTACACTTTATATCATCAGTCCAGCACTTTCGACAGCTAAAGGGCGATCGCGTTTATATCATCCCGAACATAATCACCTGTTTCGCTCATCTCATAACTGAATTAGGAATTGGGAAAACTGCCCTTTGTCTAACTTATTCCCGTCATCTCCTCTGCGGTTAGGTAAACTTAACAGTGTGAATAATTTCTAATTCAGGACTATGCCATTAATTAAAGTGCAAACTTCTGCGCCTGCTCCTCAAAAAGCTGAAATTGAGTCCATGCTTTTAAATCTATCAGCCAAGTTAGCGAAACATTTGGGAAAACCAGAATCTTATGTAATGACTGCTTTTGAGCCAGAAGTTCTTATGACTTTTGCGGGGAATACAGACCCCGTTTGCTATATTGAAATTAAGAGCGTTGGCACGATGAAGCCAGATCAAACCGCAGCAATGAGTCAAGACTTTTGCCAGCAAATTAACCAAACTCTAGGTATACCTAAAAATCGTATTTACATTGAGTTTGCAGATGCTAAGGGGGCAATGTGGGGCTGGAACGGTACAACCTTTGGTTAACTCCCCGTCTTCTTTGGTTAAGACTAACTCGATATAGCAGGTGTAGGATAGAGATCCTACATCAACTCGTGATTTTTTTATGTCTGCTACGCCTCTTGTATCTCAGGTTGACTCACACAACCCAGAAAAATCAGAATTAATCCCTCCCCTTCTCGGTGCTTCTGTTGCGGAGTTAAGCACTTGGGTGCAGCAACAAGGACAACCTGCTTACAGAGGAAAGCAACTGCATGAATGGATCTATGATAAGGGAGTGCGATCGCTAGCTGATATTTCTGTCTTCTCTAAGCAATGGCGTGCGGAAGTGGCAGAAATTCCCATTGGGCGCTCAACTTTACATTACCGCTCTGTGGCTCCCGATGGCACTGTCAAATATCTTTTGCGATTAGCAGACGATCAAATTATTGAAACTGTTGGCATCCCCACCTTTGCAGAAAGGGGAGAAGGCCCAAAAGCCCGTCTGACAGTTTGCGTGTCTACTCAGGTGGGTTGCCCAATGGCGTGTGATTTCTGCGCTACTGGTAAGGGAGGCTACAAACGCAACTTAGCACGGCACGAAATTATCGATCAAGTGTTAACTGTGCAAGAAGATTTTCAGCAACGGGTTAGCAATGTGGTATTTATGGGACTAGGTGAACCGTTGTTGAATACTGAGAATGTTTTAGCAGCCCTGAAATCTCTAAATCAAGATATCGGTATAGGACAGCGATCGCTTACAGTTTCTACAGTTGGGATTCGCGATCGCATTCGTCAATTCGCACAAAATAATTTGCAAATTACTCTCGCTGTGAGTCTGCACGCACCCAACCAAACACTACGAGAAAAACTTATCCCCAGCGCCCGCGCCTATCCTTTAGAAGATTTGCTGGCTGAATGTCGAGAATATGTAGAAATTACTGGACGGCGCGTTACCTTTGAATATGTTCTCTTGGCTGGTGTCAACGATTTACCAGAACACGCATTAGAACTTTCAAAATGTATGCGAGGATTCCAAAGTCATGTGAATTTGATTCCTTACAACCCCATCCAAGAAGTAGACTACAAACGCCCCAACCGCGATCGCATTGAAGCATTTGTCAACGTCCTTAAGCAACAAAATACTGCTGTTAGTGTGCGTTATTCTCGTGGTTTAGAAGCCGATGCTGCTTGCGGACAATTGAGAGCAAGTAAGAATTAAATCTATTGCAGTCAGTAAGTTTAATTACTTTGACCTTGCAGATATCTGGACGTTAATCGTAATTGCTGCAAAATAGACTGCGGTAAAAATTGTTATATTAAGGTTAAGCGATCGCTCAACCCAACCCATAGCAAATAACTGTATGTTGAATCGCCCATTGATGCTTAAACTGTGGCTACTAGTGATTGTTGTTGCAAAAACTTTGCTGATGAATTCTCCTGCTTATGGACAAATAATTCAGACAAATCCTCAGCAACCTGAGTCTTTTCAAGAAAGAATCAGACAACAACAAGAGGAGCAAAATCAGCAAACACAAGAAAAAATGAAGGAAACATGGCTACGGCTAAACCTTCAGGAACCACAACTACAACAACAGCAGAGAATACAGCAGCAAGAATTTTCACGACAACGGCAAGAAATGATCCGCCAGCAACAATTTAGACTACAACAGCAAGAAACTAGATTACAACAGCAAGAATTTTCACGGCAGCAACAACTCAGAATACAAGATCAACAACTTAGACAAGAGCAACAAATTAGACAACAGCAAGAATTAAGATTACAAGAACAAAGACGACAGCAACAACTCAGACAACAGAAGGGTAACTTGTAAAGTAAACTCTTCAAATTTAAGAGCGTGAACTTTGATTATTAAAAATTGGAGAATATTTTCTCTAATTTTTAATTTTTATTATCTAGCGCTTTGCATAAATCCCTGGTGCATAAGCTTCAATGACTTTGCCAGTGCGGGTGCAACTAATCATCAAGTAGTCACAACTAGAGCATTGTGTGCGAGTCAATTGACTATCATAAATATAATAACGTTCTGCTTGGCAGCCGCAATTTGGGCAGTAAATCTTTTGAACTATCTGCATTTTAAAACCCCTAGTTGTAAATTTTTTTATTTGATAAAACTGCCAGTTAAAGTAGCAATAAATTTGGTTTGACCCAACTTAACAAACGACCTTAAGATTGGCTGATTATTTTAAAGAAAATTTCAGATTTGAAAACTTTTCGATATCTTTGTATATTATCCTAAAATCTAAGCGATCTTACCCTCATACTTTAGATACATAAATTATTTTTTAATTAAATCCCGCTTAGATATTTACTGATCCCTATAATGAATGCCTTGAGAGAGCCTTATTTATAGTCATTTCAGACTAATACAAAAAAAGCTATTCTTGTATTCAAAAATTAAAACCAATAAATTACTGTATATTTAGTTACAAAATGTCTATCTTAATCTTTAGTTAATATTTTCTAGCAAGATTATGACGTTAAATTCTGGAGAGATAATTTAACCTAAATTAGTATACTTACGAGATACCGTAAATTTACGGTATTTATCCATCTTAAATTCTCGCAGACAACCTTAACAGAATCCTCTGTGAGAGTGGAACTAATACTTTTTCAAGCTAGTTTTAAGGGTGTGTAGTAAGGACTTTAGCCCTTACTACAAATTTGTTTATTCATACATAAATTGAAATTTTACAGACTACTAATCTCCTCAAGCAGGATGAAAATAATCGTAAATTTCTTGAGCTAAACGCGGCCCGATTCCTGGAACCTCAGCGAGTTGTGGGGTTGTTGCTTGGCGAATATAATCAACTGAGCGAAAATGCCCTAATAGCTGCTTTTGCCGATGATGTCCTAAGCCAGGAATTTCATCTAAACGCGATCGCTTTAATTTATCACTGCGTTGCTGACGATGGAAAGTCACTGCAAACCGATGCGCTTCATCCCGCAGCCGCCGCAATAACTGCACCCCTGGTTGTTCTGCATCAGTTGTCAAGGGTTTAGATTCACCCGGTAAAAAAATCTCTTCTCGCTGCTTCGCTAAACTCACAACTCGCAAGTCTTCTAATAAATTCATCTCTTGCAAAACGGCGATAACCGATGATAACTGACCTTTACCGCCATCAATCATGATTAGATCAGGCCAATCTGGATTACCCAAACGTGTTAGTTGCGGATCTTCCCCATATTTGCGGAATCGTCGCCCAATAACTTCAGCAAGACTAGCAAAATCATCCGAATGTCCCGCCGTCACCGTGGGATTTTTAATTTTGTAGTGGCGATAATGCTGCTTGGCTGGTAAACCGTCGATAAACACTACTTGCGAAGCTACAGCATTTGACCCTTGAATGTGGGAAATATCATAGCCTTCGATGCGGTGGGGTACATCTGGTAAATCGAGAATAGCTGCTAAATCTTGCATTGCTTGGTGATTGCGATCGCCAAATTTTTGCATTCTTTGCAATTCATACTGAGCATTTCGCTCTACCATCTCAATTAATTCTGCCTTAGTTTGCCGCAAAGGAGTCAAAATCGTGACTTTTTTACCTTTACGTTGAGTTAAGACATCCGCCAATATCTCCGCATCTGGTAAATCATGCTGTACCAGAATTTCTAAAGGTATTTCCACTGAGTCAGCAGTTTGGTAATGTTCCTCCAAAGCTCGTTGTAAAATAGCTCCTGGTTCTGCGTGAGCATCCGCCACAAACGCTAAACGTCCCACCAATTGGCCAGCGCGAATCTGGAATAGTTGAATGCAAGCGTGTTCTTCGTTAGCTGCCAGTGCGATCGCATCCCGTGAAACTGTATCATCTGGTAAGGATACTTTTTGATCAGCAGTCAGCGACTTTAACCCAGAAATTTGATCGCGAACGCGTGCTGCTGACTCAAAATTTAAGTTCTCAGCGGCGGCGTTCATCTGTTGAGTCAAAATGTCAATCAATTCCTGAGTTCGCCCTTGGAATACCATCGCTATCTTTTGGACAATTTTGCGATATTCTTCTGGTGAAGTCAGCTTTTGACATACACCCGGACAGCGCCCTAAATCATAATTTAAGCACGGACGATCTTTGAAAAGTGGTTGAGGTCGTTGTCGCTGGGGAAAGATGCGTTTACAGATGCGGACAACTTCTCGCAATAAACCAGCATCGGTATAAGGCCCGTAAAATTTATCCTTTTCCTTACCAAATTGACGTTTACGGGTAATAAAAATTCGCGGATAATCTTCTGACCAAGTAATGCAGAGATAGGGATATTTTTTATCATCTTTGAGCAGCACGTTGAAGTATGGCTGGTGCTGCTTAATCAAGTTGGCTTCTAATGCTAAAGCTTCGGCTTCAGTATCAGTGACGATAAATTCAATTTCTGTCACCAACTTGACCATCGTGACGATGCGTTCAGTCTTGTTGTAGCCATCGCGGAAATAAGAACGGACACGCGATCGCAACTTCCGTGACTTACCTATATATATAATGCGATCGCTCTTGTCGCGCATGAAATAAACTCCCGGTTCCGGCGGAATTTCGGCTAAACGATTTTCCAGTCGTTCCGGCTCTTTAACCAGTGGTAGTATTTGAGTAGATATTGTCACAACCAATATTAGGTAATCTTTCTCTATTTTAAGAAAAATTGTTTTTTTGTGCCGATTTAATAGAGTAATTATCAAGTAAATATAAAGTAAGTAGACTTTTGTTCTCTAGATGCTTCTGCGGTTACTCTACGAATTCCCCAAGGGAGTACCCACAGGGTGGCTTGGTTTACGATCGAATACAACATGGCGTAAATCCCGCGACCATCTAGATTAACGAGATTTGGGGCAAAGCCTCCTTAAAAAGGTAGGTAACTTTCGCCACAATTTACTAGATACTTTACAGCAAGCATCGCAACTTTGTAGCAGCCAAGAGTTTATCTAGCCGTGATTTTATTCTTTATCTGCTACTGTCAGAATAACAGTTTGGCTTTTGGAATTTATAATTAATATTTAAAAATAGATAATAATTCGTTATTGGAAAATTTGTTTTTGGAATTTAGTTAATTTTGTTTATATACTTTTCATTAAAAATAATAATAAATTTACTTTCTGTTTATATAGACATTAGAGAAACAAATTATTATCAAAGAATAGTTTAGATTTTTAATTTAAGTATAACATTAAGCGGTTTAACGGATTTAGTCAGTTAATTTTACGAATATCATTGGAAATATAGTTATTACAATAATTTCCAAAAAGAGCTTAACGATGAACCTACAAGAATTTGAAGCCCAGTACCGAGAAGCTATGGCTGAAACGCTCAATGAACTTCAAACCACAGTTTTGCTATTAGCACAAGTACAAAATAAAATTTTAAAAATTGGCACTTCTGTACAAAATATTAGTGAGCAAGTTGAAGAGTTCATTAAAGACCAAAAAGCTGAATAAAGGTATGCCCAGCAAAAATTTTATCCTTGGTCAAAAGCTAACTCTTCTTCAATTGTAAGTATAAGATCCTTGAGTTTTAGAGGTTTGACAAAATATCGACGTGCGCCCAAACTTAGAGCTAGTTCTCGATCTGCTTTAAAAGCAAAAGCTGAAACCACAATGATCGGTATTTTTGATAAATCAGGTTTTTGCTGTACTTGTTTTAAGAGTGAATAACCGTCAATATCTGGCAACTTCAAGTCTAATAACATTAAATCTGGCTGAAATTTATCTATAGTTGAGAAAAAAGCAGATCCTTCTGATAAACTTTGGACATCATAGCCACAGTAACTTAGATAGTCACTCAGTAACAACCTATTGAGATAATGGTCTTCAACTAGCAAAATTCTTTTAACTTGCTGTGAACGCAATGGCTGACCTACATTGAATAATTGTGCTGTCATTGCTACCTATTATCTGATTATCTTAAGTAAAAGGCAACGATTATTATCATGAAATATAACAGTAGTACATTTAAATGGCAAAACCAATAATAACTTAACTTATATAATCTAGTTAAAGACATTAATAAATTAAATTCAACTGCCATACAATACTTAATAATAGTATGTTTAAATGTGACACCAATCAAATATTAATCTTTTCTTTACTAGCTCTTGACAATTTATAGTATTACATAAAAGAATTATTTTCAAAAGTGAAGTGACTAATTCTTTTGAGTGAAATTACTTAAGCAATATTAGGCTAATTGTCCTTCATTGAAAAGTTTTCACTTAGATTTGAAGGTAAGTAATACTATTTCATGAAATTGATGTTACAAATCCGTTGATGTGGCAACAGATATATAGACCCTTACAAACGATTCATTTTTTGCAACTATTATGATGCGTTTCGTTACCCCACGGGATCGCTAATACACACCCTGCTTGTATTTCAAAAATTAAATATGAGTTCTACAGATAAATCCGCTTTGATTTATGAACTTACTTGCGTGGTGTGCGAAGCAGTTAAGAGGTAAGGGTAAAGGGGAAAAAAGCTCTTTGAGTTGTACTGAGTTTTTTCAAAAATAAAATATAATTCCTATATATGACTCATATTTGATTCTTGAAAAATATAAGTATCTGTAGGGTGCGTTAAACGGAACGTCGTAACGCACCATCAGCTTCGGATGCTTCCGTACTGTCAGCGCAGCGCTAACGCACCCTACGTATATTTGAGAAATCAAACCGGATTCCTATAGCTGCAAGGAAATATTCATAAAAAAGGGAGCTGTTAGCTCCCTTACTGATTTGTCGTTTTTAACCCGCAATCTTAAATAGATGCTTTTTTAAATTTGCGTTGTGTAGCAAACACACCAGCAACACCCAACAGACCAAGTATTACTGATGATTCTGGGACTTGCTTTACGTATCCAGGTGTGTGCCAAGTGTAATAAGCGCTGTAAGATATGCCGTCATCAGAGGCTGTAATTCCAGATGCAGTGGAGTTAAAGCTGTAGGCGTAGGAGGTTTGACCACCAGTAACTACCTTGGCAATTTCACTAGCTCCGATTTCACCTTGGTAGGCGTTTAATGCAGTTTTGAAGTTGAGGAGGTCTTTGAATGATGTCAGTTGAGCTATTTGAGTTGACAGCGTTGCCTTCTTAGAAGCAGGGGTTAGAGGCGAGTTAAGCGTTAGTTGAAGTGTTGAAATCTGAGTTTGAACTTCTAAAGCGGTTGGTAAAATTGTTTTACCTGGAAATAGTGATTTCACTCCTCCAGTCCACGCTTCGTTAAGTTTAGTAGAAAGTGTATCTGAGAGTTTGGTTTTTACATCTAAGTGACCAACCAAGCTCAGTTCCACACCGCCATTTTGACCGAATTGGAAGCTACCAATGTTAGGGTCTCCCATTCCCAATGAAGGAAAATAACTCGCTACTAATGATTGGGTAGTCGCTGAAAAACCATTCCACACTGTCTTGAATGGAGTATAGGTATTCAACAAATCGCCCAGCCATTGCGAACCAAAAGTATTCCAGTCATTAGCAGTAACACTGCTAACGGTAGCACTGTAGTTCCCTTCTGTGGCGGTGAAACCAACGTTAGAAGTGGGGTTTTCGGTACTATACCAAAGCTCGACGTTAGAGCTGGAATTGTTATCTGTCAAAGCTTTGATGGCAGCGTCAGTACCACCTTGTGCATTCCCTTTAATGAAGGTACCCTTTGAGCCACCAGTGTAAGTGTTAATTTCTGCTGTATTATTGAAACTAAAAGATGTAGCGTGTGCTGGAGCAGTAGCAAGAGCGCTCATACCAATAGCCATTGAAGCACCAATTACAAGTTTCTGGAAAGTCATTTTCATTTTTTTAAGTCTCTGTCAATTTGGAAGTTAAGTTTTAAACTATTGCCGTTTATAGGCTTGGGCTGTCTTGACTACAGGCTTTTTGGCAATACGGCGGCTTGAAAACGCGACCTGCATTGTTAGCCATCTTTGGTAGCTGAACGCACAAACCCAGTTTAAGAAATGGAGAGACCTGATTGGGTGAAGTTACTTGCGATTATCAGTAAAAGTATGACGAATGTTTTTAGATTTTTTTAAGTCTAATTACATATATTATGCATTTACAGAAAGTGATATAAGATACAATATAAGAATTTTGAGTTCAGTATAATACGGTCATTTATAGAGGCGCACGGCTGTGCGCCTTTGCTGCGTCTTTGATCCATAGACTTTGGCGCAAAAAATTCTTGGCGTTCGGCTTGAGAATAAATTTAATGAAGAAACTGAGCAATTTTTTCCACAGCAGTTTCTAACAAAGGTGGCTCATGTACCAAGGCAAAGCGGACATACCCTTCACCGAATTTGCCAAAGCCAGCGCCTGGGGAAGCCGCTACACCAGTTTGTTTGACTAACTGGGTACAAAATTCTATGGAGTTTCGACTCCAAGGTGAGGGTAACTTTGCCCAGATGTACATTGTGGCTTTGGGAGTAGGAACATTCCAGCCAATGCGGTGTAAAGCAGTAATGAAAGCATCACGGCGTTGCTGGAAGGTAACGACAGCAGATTTTACCCCAGCTTGAGGGCCAGTTAGGGCTGCGATCGCACCATTTAAAATCCCCTGATACTGATTAAAATCAACGGCAGCTTTTACTTGACGTAAGGCATTAATTAACTCAGCATTACCAATTGCGTAGCCAATACGGAAGCCGCCCATATTGTAGGACTTGGAAAGGGTGAAAAATTCAATCGAGACGCTTTTCTCTGGATCGGCTTGGAGAATTGAGGGGACTAGGGATTGGGAAGAATTCATTGCCCAATTCCCAATTTCCTCAAATACTAAATCTACGTAGGGGAAATCATGAATCAGGGCAAGATTATTTTGCTGACAGAAGGCGACAGCTTCTTGGAAGAAAGATAAAGGAGCGATCGCAGAGGTGGGATTGTGAGGATAACTTAATACCATCATCCGCGACTGAGCTAAGACTGGGGCAGGAATATCAGCAAATACTGGTAAAAAAGCGTTTTCTGCCCGTAATGGCATCGGGTAGATTTGACCACTAGCTAGGTAGACTCCCCCAGCATGAGAGGGATAACCTGGATCGAGCAACAGGGCAAAATCTCCTGGATTGAGCAATGCTAGAGGTAAATGGGCTGTACCTTCTTGAGAACCGATCAGAGGTAGTACCTCAGTTTGGGGATCTACCTTGATGCCAAATTTTTGTTCGTACCAGTTGGCTGCGGCTTCACGAAACCCAAAAGTACCGTTAAACAACAGATAGCCGTGCGTACTGCGATCGTGGAGAGATTGGGCGATCGCCTCAATGACGTGTGCTTCGGCTGGTAAATCAGAAGACCCCAACGACAAATCAATTACTTGTTGTCCAGCGGCCAAAGCGATCGCCTTGGCTCTGTCCATATCAGCAAATACATTTGATTGCAGGGGTTGTAAACGCTTTGCAAATTGCATATTAGTCATTTGTCATTAGTCATTTGTCATTTGTCATTTGCTATGAACTATTGACTAATTACTATTTAAGTGCGTATCTAAGAGTTCGAGTAATTTATCTTTGCCGATGACTCCCTCAGTCGAAATTAAAACTTCCTGGCCTTGAAATAGTCTGAGAGCGGGGACACCTTCCACTTGGTACTGTTTAACAGTGACTGGGTTGGGGTCAATTTCCATTTTCACGACTTTGAGGCGATCGCTATATTGGGTAGCAGCTGAACTAATCAGGGGCGACATCAATTGACAAGGCCCACACCAGGAAGCCCAAAAGTAAACTAATACTGGCTGTTCAGCTTTTAATACTTCTGTTTCAAACTCAGCATCAGTTATGGTGATTACAGCCTTACTCATTGCAGTCTCCATCAGGTGGCGATCGAAGTTGGCACACACAATACTTTATCCCAAAGTAGTCAATAGTCCATAATCAATAATTCATAGTTATTAGGACTGTTAACTATTGACTAATGACGTAAAATCCCACAGCCAACAGGCGTGGGACTGGCTCAAATAAGTTTTCTGGCAATTTTATAGTTGATCCAATTGCTTGCGTAAAGAATCCAACTCAGCATCAACCACTTCATTAGACTTAGCAGGAGTGGCTTCTTGTTGCGGTGGTAGTTGGGCTTGACTTACTGGAGTAGCAGGTGGTAGCATTTGCGCTTTCAACGCTGCCAATTCATCATCAACATCGCTACTACCTTCCAACCGAGCAAATTGGCTTTCTAAATCAGCACCTGCTAATTCTCCAGCAGACTGGGCCCGGGCTTCTTGCATCAAGACTTTTTCTTCCATCCGCTCGAAGGCAGACATTGCACTGCTGGTATTCATCCCACTTACCATGTTTTGCAGTTGCTCTTGGGCTTTAGCAGTGGTGATTCTAGCTCTGAGCATTTCTTTCTTGGTTTTCGCCTCAGAAATCTTGCTTTCAAGCTGGATTAAGTTGCGTTTGAGGGTTTCAACTTGAGTGCTTTGGGTATCTAAACTAGCTTTTAGGGCAGTGCTAGTATCCGTATAAGTTTTCTTGCGCTCTAGGGCTTGTCGTGCTAAGTTCTCATCACCTTTTTGTAGGGCTAGTTGAGCGTTGCGTTGCCACTTATTGATTTCATTTTGGGCATCAGCGTACTGTTTCTCACTGCGTTTTTGGGCGGCGATCGCTTGGGCTACTCCCTGACGCAGCTGCACCAAGTCTTCCTGCATTTCCAGGATGGCTTGTTCTAGCATTTTTTCGGGGTCTTCGGCTTTGTTAACCAGGTCGTTGAGGTTAGAACTAACTACTCGCTTAATGCGATCGAATAATCCCATAACTTTGTTTTTCCTTGTTTGGTTTACGCTTTTTGTCGGACAGTTAGCTTTTTTACTTTTTAATAGCTACCTATTTCAATGTAATCTTTCCGGCTGGAATCAGTACGTTCTAACAACTCTTAATTGTTAAGATATCTACAAATCGGTTAAGTAGCCCAACTTCAAGAGTCTTGAGTTTTGGGTAACTGCTGTTGGAGAGGCTGAACTTTGTTCTGGTTCTCCTCGGTAAGCAGACTGTGGTGCTGCGTGTTTTCTGCGTAATTTAAAACCTGTACCTTCATCGCGGCTAATTCGGCATCCACATTATTAATAGATTCCAAGGAAGTAAATTGTGTTTCCAAGTCGTCACTACCGAGTTGAGTTATTGCAACTGAATGAGCTTCTATTTGCAAAACTTTTTCTTCCATCCGCTCAAAGGCGCTCAGACTACTAGTGGCAGAAACTCCGCCGAGCATTTCCTGGAGGCGATAAGACGCTTCAGCAGAACGGGCGCGAGCAATATACATATCTTTTTTTGTTTTCGCCTCGGAAATTTTTAACTCTAGCGATCGCATATCCTTTTTTAGCCTAGCGACTATATCGTTTTGCTGCTCTATCTGAGAAAAGAGAGCTGTAGTAGTTTCTTTATAAGCTTGGCGTTTAGTCAAAGCTTCGCGGGCTAGAGGTTCATTGCCTTGTTGTAAGGCCAATTGGGCGCGGCGATACCATTCTTCTGTTTGAGACTGGGCAGCCCCCGCCTGTCGTTCAGTGCGTTTTTGGGTGGCGATCGCTTGTGCTACACCCTGCCGCAACCGCACCAGATTTTCCTGCATTTCCAGGACAGTTTGCTCTAGAATCTTTTCTGGATCTTCTGCACCCCCAATCGAACTATTGAGATTAGCGCGAATCACCCGCAAGATTCGCTTGATTAATTCCATGTCGGCTCTCCATTCACGAAACTCAATACTGAGTGCTGTTAGCGGTAGCGGGGCGTTCAGCCCGTGCTGTTATCTCATGGTATCGTAGATTTTTGCAACTTATGGCTACTGAACCCGTGCCTTAATTCCCTTTGCCTGTAATAATTGCATCTGTTTTTGTACTTGATCTTTGGTCTTAAAAGCACCGAGATAAATCAATTCTTTGTTGGGTGATAAATAAGCATCGGGAATTACTTGCCTGGCTGAGGCAAAAGCCGCACCTTTATTTTCTATCACTACATGATAAAACCCATCTGTTGCTGGTTTGATTTCTGCATTCGGCTTTGGTGAAGTTGCGATTGACTTGGGCAAGGTTTTTGCCGTTGAAATGGGAGGCAAATTCCTCAGGGGAGGTAAGGGCTGTACCATCGGGACTGGTGCTAAAGCGATCGGATTTGTCGGTTTTAGGGCTGTGTTGGTTTGAGGCAATGTCCCTTGAGAATTTACGGGGTTTTGGGGAACAACTGGATTAGGTACTACTGCGAGGGTTGGTTGGACTTTAGGTTGTAAGCCAACTACATCATTAGGATCTCTCACATCAGGAAACTCTTGGGCAGCTAGATTAGGATATTTGGGTATAGATGTGCTTGGCGGCTGGATCTTAGGTTGGACATTACTTCCAACTTCCTCAGTATTTTCTGGCGCGGGAGATGAGTTGCCGTTAAATAATTTGCCTAAATTCAACTGTGACAAGCCTTTGGGATTGAACACTACATAACCCAAGGTAAGACTTGCTACTAGGAGTAGCAACATTGAGCCGATACCCAAAGGTGATAGGAGACTATCGCTAGAATTGCTTGGCTTCTTGGTTTCCGCTTGTTCTTCTGTCAGACTTCGCAGCAGTGCTTCACTAGATTTTAAATAGTCATCCGGGTGCTTAGGGGTGTCATCTGACTGCAAGAGATTTTCGCTCTTAGTATCTTTAACGATTGCTGGCACGATGCTGCTACTAAAGTTGGGTGGCGGCGGTGGAAGTTGAGTTTGGACTTTAGCAGAATCGGGTGTGAAGGGCACATTGAAATTATTTAGTTCTTCGGTATTTGCAGTAGGTGGCGCTGGGTTCTTTTGAGAATTCACAGCCAAAGCTACAGAAGATACTGGTGGTACGTCAATTTTTGCCGTAACTGGCGCTGGGGTTCCCTGATGATTCACAGGTACAGATGCAGGGGGCACGTTGGGTTTAATTTCTGTTATTGATGACTGAGTTGTGCCCGATGTTGTCAAAATGGCAGTCAAGGGCTGGGCTTGACTGCTCATGTAACTGGCAACACGGCGCTGGTTCGATGACACCAAACCATTTCGCGTGCGTCGGTACCGAGCTAACTCTTGATCTAGCGGCACCTCTAAACTCGCTAGTGCTGCTGCTAGTGCTGGTTTCAATCCAGGTGTTTTAGACGATTGAGTACCGGAATCGTTCAGGGGGTTTTGAGTCATTACCTCTGTGCCTCAAACGTAGATTGCTGAAATTAACTTTAGATATATTTCTGACAATAGTAGCGAAAATTATATAAATAGATAGATGGGGAATTGGGAAAGAGAGATTTTCAGGCTTTGTTGTGAACAATAGTTCATGGGAGTCTATCTTGGAAATGGAGTATGGGGCAGTGAGTGTAGTAGGGGGAAAACTCCTCACTTCTCATTCCTCACTTCTCACGGGCTAAACGCCCCGCTACCGTTAACAGCACTTTGAATAATGTCGTTGAAATCAATTCATGATATTTTAGGCGTTCTAGAAAAGCAGGCTAAATGGCAGGAGCAACCATTTCAATACTTACTTAAGTGTTGGGCAGAAGTTGTTGGGTCAGGGGTTGCCGCAAATACTCGACCATTATCGATTCAGCGCGATGTTTTGTCGGTAGCAACTTCTAGTGCTGCTTGGGCGCAAAACCTGACTTTTGGTCGCACGTCTCTGCTTTTAAAGTTGAATAAAAAGCTGCCAACGCCTTTGGTTGATATTCGCTTCTCTACTGCTAGCTGGCAGAATAAATCTGTGGAGAGAAAACAGCAACAAACAATTTCGCCCCACGAGCATCCCAGTTACCTTGCTGATGAGATTAGCCTTCCTGATGTTACACCCACTAAGGATGTAAATGCTGCTTTTGGGCATTGGACGAAGATTATGCGATCGCGATCGCATGGCTTACCCCTTTGTCCTCAATGTGAATCTCCCACCCCACCCGGCGAACTCCAGCGCTGGGCAGTCTGTTCTATATGTGCTGCTAAACAGTTTTAAGGAGAGTCAGTTCTGACTTCAATTGACAGCAAAATAGTTGAGCGATTATTCGTTGAGTAGAATTTTTCCTCAAGTAATTTGCTTCTGCCATATAGAAAAGTTCTAATTATTGAGAAAATAATATGTTTTATGGCTAAAATATGTCTAATGTGGTACGGGAAGCAGACTATTTATCTGGAATTATATGCCTTAATCTATCCTTAAGGAGGAAGTTAAAAGGCTAAATAAATCAAAATCTTTAGTTTTACTCTTGATCCCTAATAAGTTTTAGCCAAAATCTATAGGTAATCACTCTCAAAATTATTTAAAAATATAACAAGATTATAAAAATATCCTAAAGTTTAGTTTTTCGTTGGGATCGCTGAAACCTATGAATAATAATGACTTTTTGGCTTTTATCTGTCTTTATATATAGAAGCAAAATATAAGGATGAAATTCAGCCAGAAACGGCACTAAAGATGAACCCAAATGAAACCTATTAAATTTTTAGCATCTGCCTGTAAATATTGCCGTCATTACCAACCAGAGGGTCGCCGTGGCGGAGTGTGCCAGCAATTGGGAGCGCCAGTTCAAGCAACTTGGAAGGCTTGCTCTTTGGCGCTTCCACCTTTTGCACCTTCTTGGGAAACCTTGGAAGATGCCTGGACTTTGCCAGATGCAGCACCAGTTTTAGCTTGTTCTCATTCTGTAGCCTCAGATTTAGATAATGCTACTCTTACCTCCATAGAGGAAATAACTGCCTCTATATATTCTGAAGAGGCTAAGACTGAAGCAG
>NZ_JBALDK010000194.1:0-11764 GCF_036917455.1 Nostoc sp.
AGAAATGCGATCGCATTTCTTAAGTAATACAATATTTGTTAAAAATTCTGTAAAATTATGATGATTTTTCAGTGAAATTACTGTGATAACTTTTTATTAATATGTTATCTGCTGTATTATCCTGATGTCATACTACGGTTAGAAAAGTAATTTTTATGATAAATCTGCAAAAATTTTCAGTCTCTATAGTAGGAGCAGCTTTAATTGGCTTGGGCACAGGGCAAATAGCGCAAGCAGTACTATTAGTTGAATCAGAGTCAGCCGTGGTAAATCTTGATGCCAAAGAAGTTTTATTTACTATAGATTTTAATAGAGTGCCGGACTTTTTCGCACTTGATCAATTTGGGGGACAAGCCGACTCTTTTCAATACTTTATTGATCCAAGCGGAGAATTACCTATTTTTAGACCCCCCTCTGCCTATAGTAACCTTTCTTCGATTATTCGCGGAGAAGAAATTCACGTTTCAGGTGACGTTCGGATACGTGATGTTTTCTCTGTTGGCCCATCGGAACCAAATTCAGGAGGTTGGGGTAAGATTCGGGGTTCAGTACCATACAGCCTCGATGGCACTGTGTTGAAATTTTCAGCACCTCTGCAATTTATTGGTGATTCAGACGGTTTGTTTAGCTATCGGTTAGAGTTGTACGAGTTTGGCAGATGGAATGGTCTTACAAACGAAAATAAATCTACTATTGCCAGTGTTCCCGAACCTAATTTTGCATTGGGTGCATTAACTTTTGGAGCCTTAAGTGTGGGTTTACGACAAAAACGTAAATATAAATCAGCCCGCAGTTTGGTAAATTAATGCCCTTGGTTTAAGGCTTAATCCCTCGTAACCTATTAAAATTTACATTAATCCAATAAATTTAGAAGAAACAGCCACGAAAATTGTAGATTTTATCACTAAATGCGAACAGAATTCTAACTATTGGAATGAAATTTCGCAGCGAGGAATTGACCGAGTATACAGCACATACACTTGGAAAATTCATACTACGAAGCTGTTATCCCTAGCAAGGATTTATGGCTTCTGGAACTTTACCTCGAAGGAGAATCGGGAAGATTTACTACGTTATATCGAGGCTTTGTTTTATTTAATTTATAAGCCAAAAGCGTAACAGCTATTAGAACAGCACAAGTACCGATAATTAGTCATTTGTTATTTCTTATTAGGTACTTCCAGAAAATAAACTATCCAATTTATTCAGATTATATTTTTCTTACTCCCCCTACCCCCTGCTTACACAGCGATTGGTTATTTTTTTATTTGGAAATCCCTTAGCTAAGGACAAATCATTAAATTGTCAACGCCCGCCAAGTTCTTTGACCAACTACTCCATCGGTTCCTAAATTCTGCTGGTTTTGAAAGGCTTTGACAGCAGTCTCTGTCAGTGCGCCATAAATCCCATCCACTTTTACGGCATAACCGTTACCCACTAACAACCGTTGCAAAACTCTCACCGTAACACCAGAGCTACCGAAATAAAGAGTCGGCATCGGTTGGCTACTAAACTTCTGGAAGCGTCCTGTAGCCTTTGTGCGGACTTGACTGACAAACTGAGATTTCTTAGACTCACCTAAGTTAGAAGAAGCTAGGAAGTGATTCTTTTTGCTGATTTTCTTAAGTATGCGTTCTTTCTCTACTGCGATCGCTGAGGGAGAAGCCTGGGAAATCCCATTTGTATGCATGAATTCAGGTGGTGTAACTTGAGCAATTATCTCTAACTCACTCTGTTTTGACTGGTTTACGTCATTTTCCATCTGAACTATTTGCTGCTGTGGCAAATTGGCCCCAAATGCTTGTCTTATTGTTAACACGCCCGTCATCATCAGGCCAATTTCAGTCATTGTATTTCATTTTACTTCAACCAATATTTCTTTTAACTAACAACATTGCTACTATCCGGGATAATACATACTAGACTAAATAGAAAAGTCATGTACTAGTTTTTCAGATAATATTGTCATTCTCATATCTTCTCACCTCCAATTCCATCTAATCAGACTAATATCATTAGCTTTGTGCTTTTTATCTCTAATCAAGCCATCAACTTGTAAGATATGGTATCTAAATCAACGGTTTAGACAATAACATACTATACAATCATTTCAGGATTATCTGAATTCGATGAATGCGTTGCTTAATATGAGCAGCGATCTAGATACGAGTGTCAAACTAAACATAAAGTCTATAGAAAAGCCGCAAACTCAAACTATGACTCAGCAACCAACAGATTTAGACAATAAAGCTGTATTTGAGCAGTTGTGGGGAATTACAAAGGAACTGCACCACAAACTAGAGGCTCGTTTTCAATTACATCCAGACCCTTCTGTAGAAGATTTACAGAAATACAGCAGTCTTGATGGCAATGTGAAGGGTTCGCTCACCGCTTTTTCAGGGAAAGAAATTGACTGGCTAGTGCATTCGTGGCTAGGAAACCCGGAAAAATCAAACTTTAGTACCATGCGTCTTACCACTTGGTTGAAATCGCATATCCAGGTTCCTCATTTGGCTTTTGAGTTTGGCACACTTCCGAATATTTTCTTTTATATAGATTACATTCCCCGAACTGAGCTTTTAACCGATTTGGCATATCTCGATCGCTACTATGAACCAGTTAACCAAACATTTTTGAAGTTGCAGGAAGATTCGCGCCTAAAGGCATTTACTAGCAAAAGCACCTATATTCGCCTATTTCAATCGCCTGTTAGCTTGTGTTACACCAGCGCACCTACCTTGGATACCCTGGAATTAACTCGCACAGTTGCACATGAAACCCTTGATCGCTGGCTCACCTGGGTAGATGCAGCTGAACCTGTGCCAGAAGATGCACGGGAAGCTTTAGCATCTCGTGATTTGGAACTGCGCCGGATCAGTGCTGAACGCGATCCAGGTAATAAATTTGCCGCACAGATGTTTGGATCGGAATTGACAGATAAACTTGTCCGATCGCTCTGGGGTGGCGATCGCTAAATTGGTCATTTGTCCAAAGTCCAATTGCAAATGCCCAATGACTAATAACTAATGACCAATGACCAATGACAATTAATCCAGAATCCTACCGCGCCTTAGCACTGCAAGTTACCTGTCATGCAGTCAATCAAACAAGCGATGCCTACAGCGGGCTACGCCTACGCCAAGAAGCGCGATCGCTTATGCAAAACTCCATCAACCGCATAGCTCAACAAATTGCTGCCAGTATCGCTTTCATTGGCTTTGATTGTCGTTTAATTGTACTACCAGAATATTTTCTTACTGGTTTCCCAATGGGAGATTCTCTCTCAGGATGGGCAGAAAAAGCTTGTATAGAAATGGCTGGTGCTGAGTATGAGGCACTTGGTAAAATTGCCCAAAAGCATAAAATATTTTTAGCTGGGAACGCCTACGAAGTCGATCCCAACTTTCCTGGATTGTACTTCCAAACCTGCTTTATTCTTGACCCTTCCGGCTCAATCGTCTTGCGATATCGGCGGCTGAATTCTTTATTTGCTCCCACCCCCCATGATGTTTGGGATAAATATCTCGACTGCTATGGTTTAGAAGGAGTTTTCCCTGTAGCCAAAACTGCGATCGGTAATTTAGCAGCTTTAGCATCAGAAGAAATTTTGTATCCAGAAGTGGCGCGGTGTTTAGCGATGCGAGGCGCAGAAATTTTTGTCCATTCCACTTCGGAAGTATACAACAAGAGCCTCACCCCCAAAGACGCTGCAAAAATCACTCGCGCTGTTGAAAATATGGCTTATGTAGTTTCAGCCAATACCGCAGGTATTGCTAATATTGCTATCCCCATAGCTTCTGCTGATGGTGGCTCTAAAATCATCGACCATCGCGGAATCGTTTTAGCCGAAACAGGTGCAGGCGAGAGCATGGCAGCATTTGCAGAGATTGATTTAGGAGCATTACGCCGCGATCGCCGCCGACCGGGTTTACATAATTTACTTGCCCGCCAACGCTTTGAATTATATGCCGAAAGTTATCACCAATCACACTTTTACCCCCCTAATACTATGCTGGAGGGAGAAATAGACCGCAAACACTTCCTCCAAACCCAGCAAGCCACCATTGAGCGGTTAGCCAAATTGGGGATAATTTGAATTTGGGAATTGAGAATTGGGGGACAAAGAAATAACCCAATGACAAATGACACATGACTAATGACTAATGACTAATGACAAAACCAATAGAAGTCCGCAATCCCCGAACAGGCAAATTTGACTATGTAATTATCCCGCCATCCCCAAAGTTGCTGGCACAGCAATGTAAGCGTACTCGCCGAGCGCAAATTAGCTGGCAAAAACTGGGTTTAGAGGGGAGAATAGAAGCTTTACAGCAGTGGAAGGAAGCGATATTATCTGGGCGCGATCGCTTAACTGAAGCCTTGGTAAATGATACGGGAAGATTGTCAATCTCAGTATTAGAAATAGACTCCTTCCTCTCTAGCATTGATCGCTGGTGTAAATTAGCACTGGAATTGCTGCAAGACTCTGCAAAAAATACAGCAATTCCATTTATCGCCTTGCAACAAACATCTGTCCCTTATCCCCTGGTTGGGATAATTAGCCCGTGGAATTTTCCACTGTTGCTGTCAACCATTGATACTATTCCAGCATTGCTGGCGGGTTGTGCCGTTATTGTCAAACCGAGTGAAATTGCTCCTCGTTTTGTCGCACCACTGACAACAACACTTAACGCCGTTCCCAAATTGCGCGATGTCTTAACTTTTGTTGAAGGAGCAGGCGCAATCGGCTCTATTTTGATTGACAATGTAGACTTAGTGTGCTTTACAGGTAGTGTAGCCACAGGACGAAAAGTGGCAGAAGCGGCTGCGAAACGGTTTATTCCGGCTTTTTTGGAATTAGGAGGAAAAGATCCTGCTATCGTTTTAGAATCAGCCAATTTAGAATTAGCAACCTCAGCAATCTTGTGGGGTTCTGTGGTCAACACCGGACAGTCGTGCTTATCAATTGAGCGGATTTACGTTGCTGAATCCATATTTGAAAAGTTTTACCATCAATTAGTAGCCAAAGCCCATCGCCTCCAGCTAGCCTACCCCACCGTTGAAAGTGGAGAAATTGGCCCCATCATCGCCCAAAGACAAGCAGCAATTATTAGCGATCATCTCCTAGATGCAGTGCAAAAGGGAGCAGTAATTCACTGCGGCGGTGTAATTGAAGACTTAGGTGGGGGTTGGTGGTGTCGTCCAACAGTTCTCACCCAGGTTAATCATTCCATGAAAGTCATGACCGAAGAGACTTTCGGCCCCATTATGCCAATAATGCCTTTTTCCACAGTTGAAGAAGCGGTATCTTTGGCAAACGATTCAATTTATGGATTGAGTGCTGCTGTCTTTGCCTCAGAAACTGAAGCCTTAGAAATTGCCCAGCAGATAGATGCAGGTGCTATTAGTATCAACGATGCAGCACTCACTGCCATCATGCACGAGGGAGAAAAAAACGCCTTCAAATTTTCCGGTATGGGAGGATCGCGCATGGGTGCAGCAGCACTAAAACGGTTCATGCGAAAAAAAGCTATTTTAATTAAAACTAACGCGAGTAATGACCCTTGGTGGTTTGATAATGAATCATAAATACTGTCAACAAACAAGGGATAAGTTTTTAGAATTAGCTCTTTCAAGGTGGATAACAATTTTAGATAATAAATTCTTCTTTAATCTCTTATCCCTGTGTTCTCTGCGCCTAATAAAGTTAAATTAATTACTTTTAAACCGCAGAGGCACAGAGGAGGACATTTGCGTGGTGAGGCTAGCGCCTTCGCAGAGAAGGGATTTCCCCATGAGCGACTGCCGAAAGGGTTTCCCTACTTGAGCAAAGTGTCCGTAGCGCTGAGAAAAAATAAGAGATTTTACTATTCACCTTGAAAGGGGAGCAACGCGAAAAAGTGAGATCCTCGTGAAAAGAGCTCTTGAGGCAGGGGGAGCAGGGGGAGTGAAGAGAAAACTTTAGTATTTTTTACGACCTTTATAGCTATAAATACACTTGTTTCTTTCTCTCCCCCTGCCTCCCCTGCTCCCCCTGCTCCCCCTGCATCCCCTGCCTCCCCTGCATCCCCTGCTCCCCCTTGAAAGGGCTATTTTTTAGGATTGCTATATCTACACACTCGTCGAAGCTTTTTTACCCAAAGCTTCTGCTTTCATTTTTGCATTTACTTTGGAATATTTACTTAGAACAGGAGCGATTTCATCTATTTTTTCGGAAGATGGTGTTGAAATGGATAGATTAGAGCTAATTTCTTCTAGCTGAGGCTTCTCCTCTACTTTTCCTTCCCATGAGTAGTTGCAGATTTTACTGTGAAGTAGTGTACCTACTGTCACATTAATTGCAAAGGCAAAGGAATCTACAAAGATTATATCTATAGCTTGATTAATCATGAGTTCCTCTTGAGCTTTATTAAGCTTCAAGTAATAGTTGATGTTGACTACACAAGGGATAATGTCTTTTCCAGAAAGGAAATATATTTTGTAGCCGTAGTACTTAGTAAGTTGATGTCAAATTTAGATTATGCAAAAAGATAGTATCTCTAATTGAATGATTTAAGACGAATCCCCAGTGAGCTAAGACTTGTCATCTCGGATTTGAAACCCATATTTTCTTTGCAGAAGTCAGGCTATTTGAGCGATCCAGTTAGCTAGACAATTGAATTTATGCTCGATAGTCTTTTCGTTGTCATTCAATCGGTACAAGCGATCGCATTTACTCTACCAGGATCTACCCCTTTGAGTCGTTCCTGGGTGTCAACGGAAAGCCCGTGATTAAGTACCAAGTTCGGGAGGTGAAGCAAACGCAGGCGATCATCGCCTCTGGCGTGCGGGACGCGATCGCAAAAATGGAGAAACCACAGTCCAACGATTAGCCGGCGATACCAAACGAATTAAACGCAACCGCAGCCGTGACACCTTTAAAAAAATTTTATCAATTCAATATGATTTGGAGGGCAAACAAGGGATAAATAAGGATAGTTTGATTTGTGGTGACGATTTTCTTAGTTTATGACCTATTGCCTTAGAATTGCTGACCTACCTACAAATGAGCGTCCGCGTGAGCGATTAATGACGCATGGTGCCAAAATTTTAGCCACAGCCGAATTAATCGCAATTCTTCTAGGCACTGGTCAAGGACCGGGGAAACTATCTGCTGTGGGTTTAGGACAATTTATTTTGAGCGAATTAGGCAAACATCAACGCGATCCTTTGGCAGTTTTGCGAGAAGTTAGCCCCACACAGTTGATGCAAATTTCTGGTGTTGGGCCGGCGAAGGCGACAAGTATTTTAGCAGCAATTGAATTGGGTAAACGTGCTTTTCAATCTCGGCCCAATGATGGTACGTTAATTGATAGCCCACTTGCTGCTGCTGCTACCCTCAGTCAAGATTTGATGTGGCAGACACAAGAACGTTTTGCAGTGGTGCTATTGGATGTTAAGAATCGCTTACTCGGTACACAAATAATCACCATTGGCACAGCAACCGAAACCCTAGCTTCTCCTCGTGATATTTTTCGGGAAGTTATTCGTCAAGGCGCAACGCGGGTAATAGTTGCCCACAATCACCCTTCTGGGAACCTTGAACCTAGCCAGGAAGATATAGAATTAACGTGCCAGCTGTTAGCAGGAGCGCAGCTTTTAGGGATTCCAGTACTAGATCATCTGATTTTGGGTAATGGCAATCATCAGAGTTTAAGAGAGCTAACAACGTTGTGGGATGAACATCCGCAAGGGGATTAAAATAATTCGTAATGACGCTCGTTCCAACGCTCCTACGTCGCTAACGTCGCTAACGCTGCGCTACCGCTTCTCTACGAGACGCTGCGCGAACCCTAACGTAATTCGTAATTAAAGATTTTCTTTAATTACCCTCACTAAAGTTAAATCGGAAAGGATTTCCGATTTTAGGTTTTGCTCATTGGGGTTCTTTTTAAGTGTTACAAGTGTATGTGGCTAAGTTTAACAAGGGAATCTTGCTTCAAGTCTTGTTAATTGAGATGGTATAGCACAAGCCTTGGTGGTTAGTACATCAACAGATGATGAAACTTAGACACAAAAAGACTTTTCACCCAGTCCCCAGTCCCCAGTCCCTTGCTATAGCTGGATGTACGCCATCCTGTATTAGCGATCGCCTCAATTCTGGGTTGGCTGGTATGGTTGTCTAGCTACGGTAGCAGAGTGTTGGCTCGCTCGAGACCAACATTGTTAGATTTGGAAATTGCGATAGGGCCTGGTGTTATTAGTGGCTACGCCAAAATTGAGATGAAAATTTCTGGTAGTTTAGCAAGAACTGTAATGTCTGACGACAAGCCTCTCCACTTTAGGTTTTGAGGGGTGAACGTCTTTTAAGTCGGGGATGAAGGCTAATTGTAGGCTCAAGCCTACTCTTAAATTCACTAATCACGCTGTTGCTCTAAACCACACGCTGAATTTGCTAATTTGACATGAATAAGGAGAGAATCTATTAGTCAAGTTAAAATAACTTTCCAAAACGTAATAGTGGACGTTACAGAATTAGTCAAAGTTTCAATTATTCTTTTGATCGTTGCTACAGGTGTAGCTCTGCTGTCGCGACAGTTGCGAATCCCTTATGTTGTGGGTTTAGTATTAGCAGGTTTGCCCATCACTGAGCTATTATCTCGTCCAATTGGTTTAAATCCAACTCTTGTTTTAAATCTTTTCCTGCCAATTCTCCTGTTTGAAGCTGGAATCAATACAGATGTCAGTCGCCTACGCAGTACCTTTAAACCAATTGCCCTTCTAGCTGGGCCAGGGGCTGTGCTTTCCAGTGGTATTATTGCTGTCCTGTTGAAATTTGGATTGGGACTAAGTTGGATACCTGCCTTATTTGTAGGAGTAATCCTGGCAAACACTGATACAGTTTCTATGATTGCTGTCTTCAAGGAGATACCAGTACCCTCTAGGCTTTCCACCATCGTTGAAGGTGAAACCCTATTTAACGATGCTGCTGCCCTAGTTATGTTCAATCTAGTTTTGCAAGTATATTCGACAGGTTCACTCACGTTACTACAAGGAATCGAACAACCGCTATTTATCTCTCTAGGAGGCTGCCTCGTAGGGTTAGTCTTAGGCTACTTGAGCATACCTGTATTCGCCCGTTTGGACGATCCCCTTAGCAGTTTATTGCTGACGGTAGCAGTTGCATTAGGCACTTTTCAGATTGGAGATTTTCTAGATGTATCAGGTGCTGTGGCCGTAGTTGTAGCTGGATTAATTTTCGGGAATTTTGGTCTTTCTCGCAATACTTCTGCTTCTAGTCGCATTACCTTGTTGAGTTTCTGGGAATATGCCAGTTTTACTGTCAACACCTTTATTTTTCTATTGATTGGTGTAGAAATAGACTTGGTAACGCTCTGGAGGACTTTACCAGCAATTCTACTTGCAGTTTTGGCCTATCAAGTCGGGCGAGTTCTTACAGTCTATCCGTTGCTAGCAGGGATTCGTTGGATTGACCGCCCAATTCCTCTCCGCTGGCAACATTTACTGTTTTTAGGTAATATCAAAGGCTCACTCTCAATGGCTCTGGCATTGAGCTTACCCACTACATTACCAGGGCGAGAAGTCCTCATAGCTATAGTTTTCGGTAGTGTGCTGGTGTCGTTAGTGGGACAAAGTTTAAGTTTACCTTGGGTAGTAAAACGTTTAAAATTATCTAAAGTTTCAGAAATTCAACAACAGGTTGAAGAATTGCAAGCTCAGTTGATGACAGGTAAAGCAGCACAAGATGAATTAGATAGCTTGTTGAAATCAGGGGTGTTGCCGAAGGCCGTTTATGAAGAGATGCGTTCAGCTTATCAGGTACGAATTGCAGGTGCAGAAAAGATACTACGAGAACTTTATAATCGTCGTCGTGATGATGCGGACGGCAAAACTGGCAAGAGTGCTAAACTTGATGCCATTCGCCGCCGTTTACTCTTGGCAGAAAAAGGAGCGCTCAATGAGGCGATGCGGAAGCGAATTCTCTCAGAAGAAATTGTGCGTGTACGGATACAAACTATTGATGAACAATTGCTGAAACTAGAAGATGATTAAGTCGTTATTGAGTATGGGGTATGGTGCATAAAAAGAGATGTTTTTATTCCCTGGCTTCCCCATTCGAATGTGGAGGTTTGGCGAGAACTTATTGCAAATATGTCTCGAAAATTTTCATGTTCGTTTCGGTGATAATTACAATTCTCCCTATAGGAAAATACACTTTTTTAAGATTTATCTTTTAAAGGCGATCGCTTATTTGTAATCACCCTACCAGGACTGATAAAAGAAATTCCTTGCTGAAAGTCAGTACCAATCATCACTGCTTCCACTATAGGTTCTGATATATTTGTTTGAGCTACCCACTCGACAATAAAGTTTGCGCCTAAACCTCCACTGGTATCATTTCTATTTATAAAAAAATCTGTAGAAGCTAGGGCATCAAGTTGAATAGGGCGCTCCAAATATTGTTTAACTAATTTCCCCTCTGAGTTATAGTAGCGCACAGCAGTAATAACAATCGGATTAGTCAAATCTGTATTCCGAATACTGAGCGTAACTGCTAACTCGAAAATCTCCTGGCGATTATGATGATAGATATGTGAATAGACGGGTACATAAATAGTTTGACCGCTAGCTATCTTAAAATTCTTATCCAGCGTTACTATTTTTTGAACTGGGGTAGCTTGAGTAGCATCGGGTTGTGACTTGGATGGAATATTGGCTGATTGACAAGATGCCAGAAAAATAACAGCGATCGCTAAATAAATATGTAGATACAGCTTCATCAAAACTATTTACACTCATTTTTCATCAGTGTGTAGCTAACCCCACCTAATAAAGAATTTAGGTAGGGACTGCGCTCAACATCTTTGTTGAATAAAATCAATTACTTGATGTAAACATCCTGGTTTAGTTACAATCAGTACAGTTGAATGAGGTTCCAGTACTGTACTGCCGTTAGGAATCATCAGATTTTCGTGGGGATGGGCTTGGTAGCCAATAATTAGCGAACCACTGGGGAATCGTGAATCTTGAGCGATTTCGGCAACGCTACGACCAGCAACATAGCAATTGTTTGGGATGGAAAGTTTTAGTACCTCAATTTGCCCTTGTTCAAAATGCATCATTGATTCCACTTGGGGATACTCAATGGCATTCACCATTGTTGAAACCGCTAGTTCAACAGTACTGATAATGTGGTTGGCTCCAGCTATCCGCAGTGGTTCGGCAAAATCAGGGTGACGCATTCGACTTAAAAGGTGTGGAACACCATAATGTCTAGCAAGAGTTACCATTGCTAAGTTTAAGGCATCACTTCTCAGAACAGCTGCCAAGGAGCCGGTTTTTCGAATCCCAGCTTCTAACAATACTTCTGTACTCACGGCACTGCCTTCAAAAGCCATTACTCCTACTTGTTCGCGGGCATAGCGACAAGCGATAGGGTCAATATCAATTACGGCAACAGTATGTCCTAGTTCTACTAGCTTTTGCGCCAAACTCAAGCCTACTAAGCCTGCTCCACCAATTAGTACGTACATAGCTCTTCTTTGTGCTCTCTTCGACTTCCTATTCCGCTTTATAACTTAGCAAAGGAATGTAATGCTATTTATTAAATTTAGCTGCGTAGCAGCTAAATACTTGCTTATTTCGGAAAGTGAGAGAAGAGGGATAACTAAATAGAAGAAAGTGTGAAAGTCAAAAGAAAGAATGAAAAAATAAAAGCCTTCTCATTTGGAATTTGAGGAGGCTTTTAGTTAGTAAAAATATA
>NZ_JBALDK010000195.1:0-8731 GCF_036917455.1 Nostoc sp.
ATAAATCAGGTTATATTTCTTTTGGTTTTTATTAAATCACAAAACCTTATATTGGTTTATTAGTTGAAAATTAATAAACCAATATAAGGTTTTGTAAAATACAACTTTTGACAAACAAAGTTCTTACCTAAGAAAGTGCCACTCTATTTAACTGGCAACTAAATTGATAGATAAGCCATTTTATGAATGGTTATCTAATTGAAAACAAGTGAGAAAATCCTATGTTTCAAGGTCTTTTAACTATTTTGGGATGGAACTCGCTACTCTTTGGATTAGCGCCAATTACTTTAGCTCAGGAAGCACTAACTCCAGAAGAAGCATCAGTTCTTTTTTCTGGGCCTAAATTCTTGGTGGCATTGGTGGCTGGGGTTTTGATGGCATTTGCCTTTCAATTATTATTGACAAACTTTTCAGTTGCTGTCGGAATTTCATCTTGGGAAATTGGCTCAGATTCTGATGATGAAGAGGAAAGTTTGGGTAAGACAATTCGTAAAGGTCAAGCTAAAGTTGGTACTTGGGCGTTAATAACGGTTAGTATTGCATTATTTATTGCTTGTTTTTTAGCAGTAAAACTTAGCCTAATCGAAAGTGCATTTTTAGGTGCAATTATTGGTGTAGTAATTTGGTCTACCTATTTTTCACTAGTAATTTGGTTGGGTTCATCAGCAGTAGGTTCTTTAATTGGTTCTATCTCTAATACTGTAACTTCTGGTTTTCAAGCTCTGATAGGTACAGCAACTGCTGGTATCGGTGCTAATGCTGCAAAAAAACAGTTAGTTTCTACGGCTGAAGATATTACAGCCGCAGTCCGACGGGAATTAACTTCAGGTTTTGATCCTGAAGGAATTAAAAATACGCTCCAAAGTTCTTTAGGTTCTTTGCAATTGCCAAAGCTGGATGTTAAAGAAATTCGCACCCAATTTGACCAGCTTCTTAAAGATACAGATTTGCAATCTGTTGCTAACAACGACCTATTAAAAAACATCGATCGCCAAACATTTATTGATTTAATCAGCAGTCGCACAGATTTTTCTAAAGAAGATATCAATGGCATTGCCGACCAATTTCAAGGTGCTTGGCAAGAAGCTTTGAATCGTCAAAATCCCACAGAACAAGTAATTAATTTACTTAAATCTGCTACTCCTGAAGAACTGAATTCTGAGCAATTGGGCGAACGACTTCAACAACTGGTTACATTTGGAGGCGGTAATGGCAATGGTGTAATTAAGCAAGCTATTAGATATGGTTTGAGCGCTGCTGCACCAGCCGTTTTGGAGCGGATCAACCTTTCTGATATTGATGTCAACAAAATTACAACTCAGTTGCAAAAGCTAAAAGAAAAAGTTCAAGATGTCGATGTCGATCGAGTCACAGAACAATTTCAAGAGTTTAGAAAGCAAGCAACTAAGCAAGTATCTGCAAAATTGCCAATATCACTTGAAAACGCGATTAAAGCAGATGTCGAAGAATACATATTGAATTCCTTCCCTTGGCATTTTAACCGAATTACCCTCGTAGATGAATTTAAAGAAGTCATCTATGACGTAAATGCAGATCCGACAACTGTCAGATGGGAGTTGGAAGAAATAAATCAAGAATATTTTACCAACTTGCTAAAGCAGCGCGGTGATATTAGCGAAGCCAGAGTGAAAGAAATTTCCGAACAAATGGAAAGCGATCGCTTGGAAGTTTTAGAGACTGTAAAACAGGCTCAAACGCGAGAAAAAGGGCAAGATTTCCGCACGCGCATCGAAGATTATCTGCGTTCAACGGGGAAAGAAGAACTCAACCCTGAAGGTATTGAACGAGACTTTGGCAAGTTGCTAGACGATCCACAAGCTGGCTTTGAAGATTTAAGTAGCCGCTTCGGGCAATTTGACCGCGATACTTTTGTACAATTACTCCAACAGCGTCAAGATATCAGTGAAGAGGAAGCCAATAATATTGTTAGTCAACTCGAACGCAATCGCGATAATGTCTTGAATCGCGCTAGAGAATTGCAAGAACAAGCAAAAGCGAAAGCCGATGAACTGCGCCAAAAAGTTGAAGACTATCTGCGGAATACTAATAAAGACGAACTCAACCCCGAAGGCATCAAACGTGAGTTTAAAGTTTTACTAGACGATCCGCAAGCTGGAATTAGCTTGTTACGATCGCGCCTAGCGCAATTTGACCGGGATACACTGGTACAATTGCTCAGTCAGCGCCAAGATTTGAGCGAAGAACAGGTAAACCAAACTCTCGATCAGCTAGAATCAGTCCGAGATAGTATTTTGCAAGTACCGCAGCAAGCAAAAGAACAGTACGAAAAAACTACAAAAGCGATCGCAGAATATCTCCGCAATACCAACTTGGAAGAACTAGATCCTGAAGGTATCAGAAGCGATTTGGAAAAATTACTCGACGATCCTAAAGCTGGAGCCTTAGCACTGCGCGATCGCTTATCTAATGTCGATCGAGAAACCTTGGTTAAACTTGTCAGTCAGCGCGGAGACTTGAGCCAAGAGGAAGTTAATCAGATCATCGATCGCGCCCAAGATGCCATTGGTGATATTATCAGAGCGCCAAAACGTTTAGCAAAACGTACCACTCAAGCAGCTTTAGATTTTGAAGCCAATCTTGAAGAATATCTGCGTAATACCAACAAAGACGAACTCAACCCTGAAGGAATCAAACGCGATTTACAATTGCTGCTGTCTTCTCCCCGTGCTGGAATTGGAAGTTTAAGCGATCGCGCCTCGAAATTCGATCGTTCGACAATTGTGGCACTATTATCTCAACGAGAAGATATCTCAGAAGAAGAAGCTAACCGAATTGTGGATCAAATTGATTCGGTTCGCAGTTCCATTGTCGAACAATTCCAGCAGATCCAGGAAAGGGTGCAATCAGTATTGGATGGAGTTTTTGCCAAAGTTCGCAACTATCTTAACTCCCTGGATCGTTCCGAACTCAACTATGAAAGCATTAAGCAAGACTTTGCCAAAGTATTTGACGATCCGCAAGCCGGATTTGAAGCATTGCGCGATCGCCTCAGTGAATTCGATCGTGACACCTTAGTTGCTGTCATGAGTTCTCGTGAAGATATCTCTGAGGCGGATGCTAATCGCATTATCGATCAAATAGAATCAGCGCGGGATGGCGTATTGCAACGAGCCGAACGCATCCAGAAAGAAACCCAAAAACGCTTGAAAGCTATCCAACATCAAGCTAAAAAGCAAGCTGAAGAAAGCAAAAAAACCGTGGCTAATGCTGCTTGGTGGATATTTGGGACAGCTATAACTTCCCTTGCAGCTAGTGCGATCGCTGGTGCGATCGCTGTGACTGGGCTAACTTTACCTGGCTAAAATATCTCCCTCATCAGGAATTTTGAAAAAATAAAAAGTGGTATTCATTTCTAAAGAATGAATACCACTTTTTTTAGGGACAATAGAAAAAGCCCACATAAATAAAAACGCACTTATGACAACTACACTTAACTCTGCTGTTAAACCAAGAGCCGAAGATAGTTTTGCCATTAGCTTTGCACCATTGTCTCTTGAAGAAATCTATGCCAAGTCTGACGATCCAGCCAACGGTGCTGTGGTTATGATGAGTGGAGTAGTTCGCAATCAAACTGATGGTAAACCTGTGATTGCTTTAGAATATCAAGCTTACGAACCTATGGCATTGCGGGTATTTTATCAAATTGCTGCTGATATTCGCTTATCTACGTCTGATGTGAATCGGGTAGTGATTCATCATCGCACCGGACGTTTGCAAGTTGGAGAAATTAGCGTTTTAGTAGCAGTGGGTTGTCCTCATCGGAGTGAGGCGTTTGAAGCTTGCCAATATGCTATTGATACCCTCAAACACAACGCACCTATATGGAAAAAAGAAATTTGGCGAGATGGTTCTAGTAGCTGGGTGAGTATTGGTGCTTGCGAACAGTTAGGAGAAAATTGTTAGCAATTGAAGATTTGGTAAAACAGTTCTGAGTCAAGAAGTTAAATTTCCGACTCTGCACGCGCTAAACACCCCGCTATCCATCTACAGAATTCCCTACTTCCCTATAAGTCTTTTATTTACAATAATTTTTAGCGCTTTGAGTAGAATTAACGCTTACTCGTGACCATTCTCTAATCACGAATTCGCTTAAACCAACGTGAGGCGATCGCTTGGCATCGAGGCTTTGCCAATCACTTTGACTTCCCCAGTCGTAAGTATATCCTAGTTGTGTCCACGGATAATGGACAACGGTAGTTGATGAGTCACTTGGTGAACCGTAGCGGCTCTTAAATTGTTGGGTAAACCAATCTTGATAGCTGGTTGAGATCGACTCAAAGGCGTTAGGTACAGGAAATTCCACTTCTGCTTCACGATCGCTAATATTAGGATCTCGACTAGGACGAAAGAGCGATCGCGGTTCTACCCAAAGTTCAACAACATATCTGCTTGTAGTTACGGAGTCTGGAGGTAAACCCAATAGTTGGTTCAGTCGATACTCTAAAGAGATTGGGCTAGTAGTACGATAAGTTTTGCAGAATTTTTGTAAGTCTGGAACAGCCGTAACCCATAAATCGCGTGATAAAAGCATCACCTTACCCAAATTATCTGCATATCCAGGAAAGCTTGTCCAAGCTACTACTAAAACCCGGCTTTTGTCCCATTTAAGATCGGAGTTATACGAAACAATCGGAGTCAGATTTCGATATATTTTACGAGGTTCGGCAATTTTTGCATCCTCTACTGCATCTAGATAAGCTTGTGGTAAGGGCGATCGATCGGAAGTATTTCCTCTTGTTGATTGTGCCAGAGATGCTGAATTTAACAAGGCTGCGGTAAGACCGATCAGAATAGCAGCATAAGGGAAAACTCGCTTTTTAGTGCGATCGCTAGCCGGAACTAAATTCATATTCTTTTTTAGGATTTGGGAGATTTAAAGATAAATATGGCGATCGCCAAGCAGCAAACTTGAGAAGATGTAAGCTGTCGAGCCTACAAGTTGCCTCATAATCTTTTAGGTAAAACCTGTAAACCTGCTCCTCTGCTCCCCTGCTGTCTCAATGTGCAAATTAAAAACACAACAGCTTAGTTAGCGATCGCTTGTTGAACTCCAGAATGGATATTTTTTGTTCAGCCATTCCTACTGGAATATAAGACAAATTATTTTAAACTCTCAGAAAATTATCAAATAATATTTATATTTGCAAAACAACATTTTTTGTTGCATTTGTTTACATAATTTCTATTCCTCTATTGAGGTTTGTAAATGATTTGTATTTCTGGAAGGAATATTCCTTTAGACTGATCTTTAACCGAAAAATGTGGGAATAAACACAAATGCATTCGTTAAATATATTTTGTCACGAATTTGTAGTTGCTGTTTCCTTTGTAGCTTGCATTCTTGGACTGGTATTACTGTGGGATAGTAAGCAACAAAAAAGTGATGTGGAAGAAACAGAGGTGATTCTGTTTAGAATGAGCTTTACTTATTGGCTAGTTTATTGTGTAGCTTTTGGCATAGAGAAAATAATTTTACCCGAATGGGAATCTGTAGTTATGACTTTGAAAATAACTACTGCTCTGTCATATTTCTTAACTTTTTCGTGCATTCTTAGTCTGCCACTACACAAATTTGCAGTCCACCGTGTTGAAGAATAGACATTGGGCGTGAGGCATGGTTAAGACTTCATTGCGATCGCTAATGCTGCTTCTAGTTCGGACTGGGCCAAAGGGGTCAAAATAAACACCTCTTGTACCGTTTTTCCCTGCCGTGCAATGACTTTATAGCCGCCGCGAATCGGTACTGAGATACGCAGTTGCATTTTTGGGCAATGACCTCTCGATCGCCCCAGTACTCCCGGCGTTACGGTTTGGATGCCGTCTTGCTGACAAAGACGTTCTAAAATTGGGATAAGACCAGAAAGGTGTGTCGAGTGATTCCAAACTAGTCTGGCAGCTTTTTGTGAAGTCGCCCGGAGTGAATCTGCGGTGGGTTTGCCCATAATAATTAAGCTGCTTCTAGAGGTGCCATTGTCAAACCTGCTCGGCGCAGCTGCTGGTGATAAAGTTCCGCAGGTTCTTGAGGGCCGACCCAAACGATCGCTTGACCTTCATAGTGTACCTGATTAGTCAGATCCCACGCGCGATCGCCACTCATCCCTGGAATATATTTCATCAAACATTCAGACACATGTTGGAATGTATTAAAATCATCGTTTAATACAATCACTTTGTAGTTGGGATAAGTCTTACGGATAACTTGACTAGACCGTTCAGGAGCTTTAGTTGGTGCTGTGGCCATCCCGTAAATATCTGCTGAAAGTGTCGTAATCATAAAACAATTGGTCAATAATATTTTACAAAACTACAACTAACTAGTTTAGTGCATTGTCAGTTGTCATTTGTCCTTTGTCATTTGTTCAAAATCCAATCACAAATGACCAATGACAAATGACCAATGACTATCTACCGCCAATTATCCCAGTTTTCGTTAAAAATGGATGTATCGGGGAAGGCGGTGGGGTTGCCATTTTGTTGCAAAAGCCGTTTGAGTGCTTCGAGTTCTGGCTCTTGTTTGGGTAAGTTATCGACTAGTTGGTAGGGTGCGATCGCATTTTTGAGGGCAAAACTAGCAACAGTCCCCGCAGCCGCACCAGACGACCATTCAAAGGAATGGACTCGATAGGCAGCAGCCGCAATATGACTAGTAGCAATGCTTTTGCCTCCTACTAGCAAATTATCAATTTTCTGGGGAATCATCGCCCTTAGAGCAATTTGGAAGGGATAAGCTTGACCAGCACCCCGCCTTTCACCTGGACGTTCTGTATTACCAGGGGCTTCTGGGGGACTATTCACCATGCAAGGATGGAAATCTATAGCGTAGTGACCAATACCCACAGCATCGGGGAAGATAGTAGAACGAGTCCGTCGCATTGCTTTCTCTGGTGAAACTTTGCCATCAATTACTGATACAGCTTCCAAACCTGCAAGTGCTGCTCGTAGCCGACGATACATATCTGCTGGCAGAGTCTTGGAGTAATATTCATCACTGTAATCTCGGCGAGAAATATCAATTTCCCAAATACCAAAGCCATCAGGTTGTCCCCAACTAGGGCGGCCAATGATGCGCCGTCCTTCACGCATGTAGGGATATTTCGATAAGCCATGCACTGTCCCCATTGGAGAATTTAGCCCGGAAACAAAGCGGTTATTGCTTTGCTGCTGCTTTACACCCTCGCCCAACTGAGAATCTGTAGTCCCAGCTACCAACCAATAATAGAATGAGAGGGCATTTTCTTCAGCTTTGCGGAGGGTTTCTGTCCGCAGTCCTCCCATCCAACCACCTGGGTTTAACTGTCCAGTACTTTGTAACTGTTGGCGACTGTAAATCAGGTTATCTTGGGCTGTTCCAGGGCGGTAATCGTTACCCCAAGTCCAGTTTTGCATAGAAATATCCCCTGGTGTAGGAGCATCAAAACTTACACCACCGAATTTTGCTGGTTTACCTTTGTTTGGACTCCAAATGCGACGATAGGTGAAAACTAAATCAAAGTTAGCCAGTCGCGTTAATTCATAGCTAAAATATGGGGCGTATTGTGAATAAAATGGGGGCATAGTCTGCGGTTGCGGTTCCTTAGTTGCCTCCATTGCAAAAGTGTAGGTAAATCCTTGAGGGCAATAAGGATCGTTGTTGGCGCTGGAAGCAGAGGGTTCCAGGTAAGAACGGGCATCAATGCCTAATCTATAGGGGACATCAGCTAGTGCAATAATTTCTCCGGTTTCGCTCGCGTCTACGACATACCACTTAGGAGCATCCCCTTTCTCTGCCTTGGGGACGAAACGGAGAATAGTTTTGGTAAACCGAGATGAATTTTCATAACTATAAGAATCTTCAATACTTTGAGATAAAGTAAAGGTATTGAGAGGTGGTGCGCCTTTGGGTGGTTGATGTTGAATAGCGATCGCACTATTAATTATTTTGCCATCAGCAGCGATTTCCAAATCCTTAATTACCGTGTTGGGAAACCATTGCAACTTACCCTTACCTTGCTTCTCGGCATCTTTGAGCATTTGGGCTAAAATGGCGTGAGCATCGCGGGGAAGAAAGCAGGATTCACTTACCCAGCAGTCACCAGGGTTAAGTTTACCGTATTTACGCCCAATCCGGTTTCGCAATTCCAAATAGCCGCGAGAATAGAATTTGAGAGCGCGTTGGGTTGGGCGTTCGTCTAACGCAGATGTCCCTTGAGAAGAAATTTGTCCTCCCAGCCAGTCAGTAATTTCCGTAAGGCAAACCGTTCGTCCTGCTAGCAACCCCTCGTAAGCTGTGGCGACACCAGATAGTCCACCACCCACAACTAAAATCTCGCAATTGACACTTTTATCTGGGGTTCTCGGTGGCGCAGCCATCGCAGAATCAAATGCAACTAAAGTAGATATTAAATTCAGACCGATCAGCGATGTTAAGCTATAAGCTACTTTGTGTCTGTGCTTCATGGTTAAAAAACCGCTCCAAATCCTGTGTCACCTTGTAGAAGGTAGCATTCAAGAAATGATCATCACAAGTTTATAAGAGTAAATATATTTAAATACAATTTTTATACCTAAAATACTCAGTATGTAAGAGGATGTTTTAAAAGTGGTTGGCTGTGATTTTAATAGAATGATTACCCCCCTTAACCCCCCCTTGTAAAACATCCTCTTACATACTGAGTATTTTAGGTATAAAAATTGTATTTAAATATATTTA
>NZ_JBALDK010000196.1:0-27772 GCF_036917455.1 Nostoc sp.
TATCTCTATAAACAACTGTGGATAATTCGGAGAGAGTGGAGGAAAAAACAGATTTTTTAACCATCCAAAAGTTGTTGTGGCTAACACCCAAAAAACTAATATACTTACCAAAGAAATAAACACTCTCCATACGAGCCGTGTTTTTCCTTCTATGGTGTTCGCAAAAGTTCGCCGCCGTCGGGGACGACGAGCATGAGGTCGATTATCAGCTACACGCTCTCGACTCGCAGATGGAGTCGGTTTTCTCCTTCTGCGCTTTTGATTATGACTGGGCGCGGCACTTTTAGCTGAACCGTTCAAATGCTGATTAGTGCCTCTGCTCACCCGTTCAGCAGCAGGAACCTCTGATTTTACACTTTCAGATGAATTCCACAGAGGCGGTGAGAAGTTTGGATATTCAGGTATTTCTTTTAATGGTGTTTCTGGTAAATCTGAGTTAGGTGTTCTGCTGTGATTAGATTTCTCTGAATTCCTAATTGAATTGTTGTGGAAATGAGGACTATTTGTCTTAGACCGAGGAAAAGACTGGGGATTAATTACAGCCCATTCATTAGTTGTTTCTGCATCATTTGGCAGTGCTTCTAAATAAGCTTGCACTTGTTGGTTAGCAAAATAAACTTTTAGGAAAGCTTGCTGGTTTGCTAAATCTCGGAAATGGGGAAATACTTCGTGTTGCAACCACTGTTCGGCATATAGACACAGCCCAGGTAATAAATCTGGAGAGTCTTGAGATTTTTCCCGAATAAAAGCTAAAGCCTCGTACTCCTGACTAAGTTCTAAAACCCGAGTTGCTTCTTCAGTTTGTCCCAAAAGTAACGCACATAACGACTGTTCTAAATGGACATCTTGGCGCTTACCCAGACGTAGAAGCATTTGCCTTGCTTGACGAATTAAAGCAGGTTGCCGTTGAGCAAATCCCCGTGCTATCAATGCATAAACAGCTAAGTAAGTGGCAACAGCAGAAGAACGTTTGCTTTGGGCTTCAAATAACTTGTGCTGTTCTGCGACTGTTAAGTGGTTGCGTAACTGCTGGATAAATCGCAGAAAGTCATCTATGTTTAAGCCAGAGTCATCATTGTTTGTGCCATCAATGCCACCACGATCTTCTAGAAGATTTTGCAATAATTCCAAGCCTTGGCTGCGTTCGGCAGTCTTTTCTTGAGGTAGTGCCAACAACTCCAAAATTCGATATGGTCGCAATTTGTAAAGATCCGCCTGAATTTCCGCCTGGACACTAGAGAATAACCCTTCGCGTACTAGCAGTTCTTGCCCAGTTTCTAGGGATATGGCAGCATTTTCGTAGTGACCTTGCTGCCACTGTTCGCGACCTAATTCTAAACAAGCAAGGGCTACAGTGAGAACAACATCGGGATGTTCTGCATTTTGATAAATTTCTTCGTCTGCTAAATTACTGCTCTTTCTTGCACTTGTAGCACCATTTTTATTTACCAGGTACGGACGACCTAGTTTTAGGACAAGTTCATATTCCCCCAACTCTTGCAAAATTAATAAAGCACCAACTAATTCGTCTTGGGTAATTTCGATACCCAGACTTTGAGTCTCAATACCCCTTTTAGTGCTTTCTGGACGATTTTCCAGCGCTACTGCGGCAGCAGCAAGGTTATCAGGGTCATAGGCGTGGGCAAGATAAAGCTGATCGTAGGTACTGCGTTGTTTTGGATCTGATAAAACCACGTAAGCTTCTTCTATGAGTTGTTTACGAGAAGAAATTGCTGCCTGAGAATACTCACGTCGTGGCAATTGGACAATGCGATCGCTGTATGCCTGTCGCAATTGTTCTTCACTTGCCGCTAACGGTAGTCCTAAAATTCGGTAGTAATCTAGCGGAATTCGCACAGCCTACTTCCCCTGCACCGTGATCAACATAATTCACCTAGAGCTTTCCAGGCCTGTAAAACCGTGCCATAATAATGCCGTATAGAATTTACTCTACAAGTGTATATCGCAACAACTTGTTTTGTACCTTCCCGAAATTTTGAGTCACATTTTAGTACTAATTTTTTGCTTTCGCCTAGAAAGCCTCAATTGTTTGTCTTAATTCTTAGTATTTTTGTTTAACACAGACTATTATCAGCCCTCGATACCACAAACCACAACTACCGCTTTTAATCACGGCATAAATGTTGTGGTTCCTAGAATCTATTGATGATTGATTTTTTCGGTACTTTCCCAGTATCAGTAACAAAAATACTACTATTGGGAATTGACCCTGATAACGAGAGACCAAGATGATATCATAATTAACTTTTAATTACAATTACCTATTTGGGTATATAGATTTTTGCGTCCTTTTTTTTAAATTGTTAGTGGATATGCAGAAAGCAGTCGATCTTGATTGCTAGTCTATGAAGGGGAAAAGTGAGAGAGAACAACTTAAAGCTACATATATTGTCGTTAAAGTCAAATCCTCACGGGGTATGGGCTGAAAAGTTAAAAATCAAAAATTAAAAATTCAGCTATTCCCTAAGACCCTTTTTTGGTGCATAAATAAAGTTTGATTGTTGAGTCTTACAAACGCTAGCCTGTTAAAAGCTGAGGTGTTATCAGACCAACTTATTTAAGACCGTAACTTTAAGTTGTACAACAGGGATACTCAAAAATAATGGTTCAAGAGCGTACTTTACCCACATTTAATCCTGCTAATACGCGCATTACTAAAGAAGAAGGATTATGGTTGTATGAGGACATGGTATTAGGGCGCTTGTTTGAAGACAAGTGCGCTGAAATGTACTACAGGGGCAAAATGTTTGGTTTTGTCCATTTGTACAACGGTCAAGAAGCTGTTTGTACTGGTGTTGTACAGTCAATGCGACCAGGTGAAGATTACGTTTGTAGTACTTACCGCGACCACGTTCATGCTTTGAGTGCGGGAGTACCAGCAAGAGAGGTAATGGCAGAATTATTTGGCAAAGCCACAGGTTGCAGCAAAGGGCGCGGTGGTTCCATGCACATGTTTTCTGCGGAGCATCGCTTGCTGGGTGGCTATGCTTTTGTGGCTGAGGGAATTCCTGTAGCAGCTGGAGCGGCTTTTCAAAGCAAATATCGCCGTGAAGTGTTAGGAGATAAAAATGCTGACCAAGTGACAGCTTGCTTTTTTGGCGACGGTGCAGCTAATAACGGTCAGTTTTTCGAGACGCTAAATATGGCAGCCTTATGGAAACTGCCAATTCTGTTTGTAGTCGAAAATAATAAATGGGCCATTGGGATGTCTCACGAACGAGCGACTTCCCAGCCAGAGATTTATAAAAAAGCCAGTGCATTTAACATGGTGGGCGTGGAAGTGGATGGCATGGATGTATTAGCAGTCCGAGCCGTGGCCCAAGAGGCTGTAGCCCGTGCCCGCGCAGGTGAAGGCCCAACATTAATTGAGGCGCTTACTTACCGCTTCCGGGGTCACTCCTTGGCTGACCCAGATGAAATGCGAAGCAAGGCGGAGAAAGAATTTTGGTTCGCCCGTGACCCAATTAAGAAGTTGGCAGCTTATTTGCTGGAGCAAAATCTCGCAGATGCAGGAGAAATCAAAGCCATTGACCTTAAAATTCAGGATGTAATCGACGAAGCCGTTAAGTTTGCCGAAAGCAGCCCCGAACCAGACCCAAGCGAGTTATATCGTTTCGTGTTTGCAGAAGACGAATAAACAGTGCTGAGTTATGAGTGCTGAGGGCTGAGTATTTTTTCTTCTACTCAGGACTCAGGACTCAGCACTCCACCTTACCCAGGAATAAAATTTGTGTTTAGCATTGCAGTTCAACAGCAACAATATAAGACGTACATTCTTTCAGATGAAGGCGCTGGTTCTCAGTTGGAAGTTGTACCAGAACGCGGTGGGATCGTTACCCGTTGGCGCATTCAAGGGCAAGAAATTTTCTACCTGGATACTGAACGCTTTACTCATCCTGATTTGAGTGTCAGAGGTGGGAATCCAATTTTGTTTCCCATTTGTGGCAATCTTCCAGATAATACTTATACTCATAACGGGCAAAAATATACTCTCAAACAACACGGTTTCGCCCGTGAATTGCCGTGGAAAGTAACAGAACAAGAAACTGGAAATAAAGCTAGTCTCACTGTTGTTCTTGATAGCAATGAGCAAACTAAGGCAGTTTATCCTTTTGATTTTCAACTGGCTTTCACTTACCAACTTCAAGGTAATACCTTAGAAGTCCGGCAGCAGTATAAAAACTTGTCATCCACACCAATGCCCTTTTCGGCTGGTTTCCATCCCTACTTTTTGTGTGGTGATAAAACTCGGTTAGAGATTGAAATCCCCTCTAAGCAGTATCAAGATAATCAAACTAAGGAATTTCACTCTTTTAATGGCAATTTTGACTTTAGCCGTGATGAAATTGATTTTGCCTTTGAACAATTAACGAGTAAATCAGCCACTGCGATAGATCGTAGCCGGAAGTTAAAACTCACCTTGGATTATGATGATTTCTCTACCTACCTGGTATTTTGGACAGTCAAAGGCAAAGAATTCTACTGTCTAGAGCCGTGGAGTGCCACCCGTAACTCTCTCAATACAGGTGATAACCTGACTGTATTAGCACCAGGAGCTAGCCACACAGCATCTATAAGGTTGACGGCTAATTTTTTCTAAACCCCTTTACAAATCTATAGATGTATATGCTATGATTGCAAAGTTGCGAAATGCAGCGAAAGGGTCGCTAACTCAACGGTAGAGTACTCGGCTTTTAACCGATTAGTTCCGGGTTCGAATCCCGGGCGACCCATATAGAAGTTTAAAAAATACTCGCTGAAGCTTTTTAGATGAAAGTAGAGGCGAGTTTCATCGTTAGGAAATTTGTGAATCCGATCGCTCCGGGGAACCAAAAATTTTGGATAAGCGATCGCTTTTTACTGAAGATAAAAAAAGATTACAGTCTAAGCCAAATTAACTAAGTTGTCAGTTATTTCAGTAATTATACGGTTACTTGAGTGCGAGTTAAAGGTGAATAACTGAATTGAGCTTTTCAACTGGAAGTAACAGATGCAGGCGTATTTTGAGCAAAAAGCTTTTATTTCCTTAGTCGGTCTGAAAACTGAGAACTTACCGATAAAGGAAATACCATACCCCAATCATCCTAGTGGTTGGTATTACTATGGACAATGCTTGTTCCACACCGGAGAATATCAAGCGGCGGCGAGATGATGTTGAAAGCTTATAGTTTGTATCCGAACGATTGTGAAATCTATCAAGCGTTGTGTAAGATTTTGCCCGTTGCTGGACGACTAGAAGCATTACAACCCTACTAGAAGAGATGCTTGAGCGTTTTCCTGAACAGTGGAGTGTTTGGGCGACGGTGGGGCGGGTGCTGGTGGAAAGCTTTCAAGAAATTGAACGCGGGTGTAGTGTTTCTGCGAAAGGAATAGGACTGCAACCTGAGTTAGCTGACGCTTGGTTTAGTCATGGGCGGGTGTTGGCTTTGGCGGTTAAACATCAAGAAGCGATCGCAGCTTTGGCAACAGGATGGCAGTTTTTGCTAGTAGCGGGGGGTTATCTGCAATCTGTATCTGCTACGGTGTGGCTGGGAGACAGTTACCGAGGGCTAAAGCTCTAACTAGAATTTTTCTTGCTTTATTGTTGGTTGTAGGCATTACCTTTGGTGGTTTTCATAGTAATGCTCATGGTGCGATACCCCTACCCATACCCAGCATTACTATTGATGCAGGTAAAACTTTTGACCAAATAGTAGACGGTATCAGATTTGACCGGAAATATACTGTTCTGGTGGCTAACAAAACTGGAAAAACTCTTGAGCGTGTAGGCGCTTACAATGACTCATCAAACTGGCCTCTTGGTGATATTCAGGCAAATAGCGCAGTCGGACAACAATTTGACGGTATTCCTATTACCAATAGTTTTTCCTTTGCATCTAATTAGCAGTGCGATATCTACAACGAGCTACACCTACGCCCCTTTATGGTAAAATTTTACTAATTACGTAGGCTATGCATAATCTAATCCCAAATGCAATAGTCACGACAAAACAACCTCATAGCATTTATCAAGAGTTAGTGGGTTTAAGTTGAAGCGATCGCTTGTTGATCGGATTTTTACAGCCAAGGTGCGATCGCTTTTAAATGACCAATTTTGGGTACTGGGCTACCAGAGCTACTAGCTGTAAGGTAACTAAATGTACAGCAATACAGAGCAGCTATGGCCGATAGTACAGCAGTATAGAACATATTGATAGTAACGATGACGTAAACTTTTTCAACATAGATACACGACACTAGTTATAATTTCCTATAAGTTGAAAAAACTCTTAAGATTTAGCGTAATGATTGCGCTTTTCTCAGACCGACTAGCTGACAACCACATTAGGAGGACTATCTATGGCGCTTGTACCACTGCGGCTGCTGTTGGATCACGCAGCTGAAAACGGTTACGGCATCCCAGCTTTTAACGTTAACAATTTGGAGCAGATTCAGGCAATCCTGAAGGCTGCTGTCGAGACAGATAGCCCCGTAATTTTACAAGCTTCACGCGGCGCTCGTAATTATGCAGGAGAAAACTTCCTCCGCCACCTGATTTTGGCGGCGGTAGAAACCTATCCTCACATTCCCATTGTCATGCACCAAGATCATGGGAATGCTCCTGCTACCTGCTACTCAGCAATTAAGAACAACTTCACCAGCGTGATGATGGATGGTTCTTTAGAAGCTGATGCTAAAACCCCCGCTAGCTTTGAATACAACGTCAATGTTACCCGCGAAGTTGTAAACGTAGCTCATGCTTTGGGTGTCAGTGTTGAAGGTGAACTCGGTTGTTTAGGTTCTCTAGAAACTGGTGCTGGGGAAGCTGAAGATGGTCACGGGTTTGAAGGTACACTCGACCACTCACAACTGCTAACCGACCCCGATGAAGCTGTTGACTTCGTAGAAGCCACCCAAGTAGATGCTTTGGCTGTTGCCATTGGCACAAGCCACGGTGCTTACAAATTTACCCGCAAGCCGACTGGTGAAATTTTGGCCATCAGCCGTATTGAAGAAATTCACCGCCGTCTGCCTAACACCCACTTGGTAATGCACGGTTCTTCTTCTGTACCTGAAGATTTGCTTGCACTGATTAACCAGTATGGTGGTGCAATTCCTGAAACCTACGGTGTACCTGTAGAAGAAATCCAAAAAGGTATTAAGAGTGGTGTACGTAAAGTAAACATCGACACCGACAACCGTTTGGCTATTACTGCTGCTGTCCGTGAAGCTTTGGCTAAAAAACCAGAGGAGTTTGACCCCCGTCACTTCCTCAAGCCTTCTATTACATATATGCAAAAGGTTTGTGCTGAACGCTATCAGCAATTTGGTACAGCTGGCAACGCAAGCAAGATTAAGCAGATTTCTTTAGAAGATTTTGCTGCTAAGTATGCTAAAGGTGAACTCAACGTTGTCACCAAAGCTGCTGCTAAAGTTTAATTCTGACAAGAAATAAGTAGGGGCATAGTGCTACTATATTCCTAAAAAACTGAGGATTTTAATGTTGTCAGAAACCGGGTATTTACCCGGTTTTTTGTTTTATTCATAAGGGAAATGGGGCATTAGGCATTAGTTATTCTTTCTCCCCCTGCTCCCCTGCTCCCCTGCCCTTCTGCCTCTTCCCCCAATCCCTAAAACACCCGATGTTGTAAAGAGGGCATTTGACGGCGGACTTGTTCTAACCTAGTGGGGTTGATTTCAGCGATCGCAATTCCCGGTTTTTCCCCAGCATCGGCTAAAATTACGCCCCAAGGGTCGATAATAACGGCGTGTCCGTGGGTTAGACGGCGGGCGTAGTTATTGCCCGTTTGGGCAGGAGCAATGACGTAGGCTGTATTTTCGATAGCTCTGGCTTGTAGTAACACTTGCCAGTGGTCTTTGCCGGTAAAGGCCGTAAAGGCGGCGGGAATAAAGATAACATCGGCTCCTTTTTCTGCCAGATGACGGTACAGTTCAGGGAAGCGGACATCATAACAAATAGAAAGCCCTAGATTACCCAGTTTTTCTGAGAAATGGACTGGGGGAAGTTGTGTACCAGCCACAACCGTGCTGGATTCCCGATAGGTGTTGCCGTCAGGGACATCAACATCAAATAAATGTACTTTGTAGTAGCGGGCAAGTTCTTGGCCGCTTGGATCGATAAGTAGAGTGGTGTTAAAAACTTTGCCTGTATTGTCTACGGGAAGTGGAAAGCTGCCGCCCAAGATCGTAACTTGAAAGCGTTGAGCCATTTTTTTGAGAAATTTTTCACTTTCAAGAGCGATCGCATCACCTTGCGCGAGTTTATCTTTTTCTTCTCCCATATAGGAAAAGTTTTCTGGCAAGCCTACCAATTCAGCACCTTGACGCACGGCAAGCTCGATTAATTCTTCTGCCTGAGCCAAATTTTTGTGTAGATCGGGCACACTTGTCAATTGAATAGCGGCGGCTAAATAAGACTTCATAGATTCAACAACGAACAGTTGATTTATGGAAGATAGATTATCAAAATATATCGCTACTTCAACATCTATGGAACCTAATTAGAAATAACTCAGCCAAGATTTTCTTGAATCGACTTGGTTAATTGCTGATTTTAATCTTCCTTTAAGTTTTAGCAACCTGAGTCAGATTGAGATTAGGTTGCGATCGCACCCCCATTAAAGCTGTCTGCTGTAGATATTTCTATTCTCATTCAAACATTGATTGCTGTGTTTGTCTTGTCAGATGCTATGAGCAATAGACTGATTGATTTAGTCAGAGCATGATGCCCGATCAAAGAAATAAAGTTATAGATAAAGCGATGATGTTGCGATCGCAGTTCTTTTGCTATATGCGCTAGAAATTAGTAGTGCGGGAATTTAAAGAGTTGTTTTTGAGGCAGAAAGCTCCTAAGAATATTTAGAATCAGAAACTGTATACAAATGTAAACAAGTTTGAGAGACGGGAAATTCGCGCCTCTCAAACTTGTTTATAAAAATTAACCTAAAGTGAGAACAACACGGATAGCTCAAGAGGATTTTGTGAACCAATTGAGTATCAAAGATACTTTTCGAGAGTGGAAGCTAATGTACTTTTAGGTACAGCGCCCACCACCATATCTACTTTTTGTCCATCTTTAAAAATCATTAATGTGGGAATACTGCGGATGCCGTATTGACTAGCAACTTGAGGATTTTCATCCGTGTTGACTTTAACGACCTTGATTTGACCTTTGTACTGTTCGGAGATTTCATCGACAACAGGAGCTACCATACGGCATGGTCCGCACCAGGGTGCCCAAAAGTCAACTAAAACTGGTACATCACTGTCGAGTACTTCTTGCTTGAAACTAGAATCGGTAACTTGTGCGGCTGTTGACATGCCTAAAACCTTCGCCAATAATATCAGAACTTGGTGAAAATTCTACCATAGCAAAAACCTCAGCTTAGGAGTGCGAGGATGTACATTTGCAAAGAAGCTCTCTTATTTTTATTTACAAACATAAGGAACCGCCCGAACAGTAGTCCGGGCGGAGTGTGGTGTGAGGAGTGAACGGAAACATTCGTCTCCGCTATCTCTATTGTAGGCGACATATAGGATTTTTCCAGCAATTGTTTAGGGGGCTGGAAAAATTTATTGATGAATTGGGCATTGGGCATTGGGGATTGGGAATTGGGAATTGGGAATTGGGAATTGGGAAAACTCTTCCCCAGTCCCCAGTCCCCAGTCCCCAGTCCCCAGTCCCCAGTCCCCAGTCCCCAGTCCCCAGTTCCTTCACTTACCCATACCTAATTGTTGAGCTTTTTGGTAAACTTTACCTTCGGTTAACAGGGAAGGGGCAATCACAACTTCCACTTGCTGCATTTCTTTAATATTTTTGGCTCCTAAAGTGCCCATACTCGTCTTTAAGGCTCCTAAAAGATTGTGAGTGCCATCATCTAGCCCTGCTGGGCCAATGAGTATTTGCTCTAGGCTGCCAGTGGTTGCAACGCGAATGCGGGTGCCACGGGGCAAGACTGGGCTGGGAGTCGCCATACCCCAATGATAGCCTCGTCCTGGGGCTTCTGTGGCTCTGGCAAAGGGAGAACCAATCATTACACCATCAGCACCGCAGGCAATGCATTTACAAATGTCGCCACCAGTGATTAAACCGCCATCAGCAATAATGGGGATATAGTTACCAGTTTCGTTGTAGTAATCATCTCGTGCGGCTGCACAATCTGCGATCGCAGTTGCTTGTGGCACACCCACACCCAAAACCCCACGGGACGTACAAGCAGCGCCAGGGCCAATTCCCACCAAAACACCAGCCGCCCCAGCTTTCAACAAATTCAACGTCACTTCGTAAGTCACGCAATTCCCTAACACCACAGGGATGGGCATGGAACGACAAAATTCTGCTAAATCAAGTGGTACTACAGATTCTGGTGACAGATGTGCAGTAGAAACTACTGTAGCTTGGACAAAAAATAAATCTGCCCCAGCTTTTGCCACCGCCTCGCCGTATTTACTTGCGCCGGCTGGAGTTGCGCTTACCGCAGCAATGCCACCTTGTTGTTTAATTTCCTGAATACGTTTTTCAATTAATTCCGGCTTTATTGGTTCGGCATAGAGTTCTTGCATCAGGGCAACAAATTCATCTTTCCCCACAGAGGCAATCCGATCTAATATTGGCTCTGGGTCAACGTAGCGAGTATGAATCCCCTCTAAATTGAGGACACCTAACGCTCCTAACTGTGACAAACGTACAGCCATACGAACATCTACTACGCCATCCATAGCACTGGCAATTATCGGAATTTCTCGCTCAATATTCCCAATACGCCACTTAGTATCTGCCAAACTGGGGTCTAGTGTTCTGTTACCGGGGACTAGAGCAATTTCATCTATTCCATAAGCTCTGCGAGCTGTTTTTCCCCGCCCAAGTTGAATTTCCACGCTTTAACTTTTCTCAAATCTGTTTAAGCTAGGGTATCAAATTGTGGAGGGAATTGGTGCGTTTTTTTTCCCGAACTACACAGAGAAATTCGAGTTACCCAAGCTGCAGCTTGAAATTTTGGCGGATGCAAAGTATTTACCAATTAACCAAATGAGCCAAAATTGTTAACTGGTTTTTGTATTGTGTTATTTGAAGGTTGATGTTGCGCTAGTTTTTCGATAATTGTAGTTCTATGTGTCTATTATTACCTTAGTTAATATCACCATTATTGGCATTAATTGTCTTAATTTGCCTATTTTGAGTTCCTTTAAGAGCGTGCAAATTCTTACTGATGATTTACCGTTTATTTTTAGCTGCATCCACACCAGTGTAACCAGTTGCCAACCAAATTATTGCTCTAGCTCCATCGCGGATAGATTTTTCGATAGACTCAGGCGGTTTTTCTGAAGGAACTGGTACTGGTCTTAAATAAATACCTCGACTACCCAAAATAATTTCGCCGATGACACAAGCCCGACGCATGTGGAAGTCTGAAGTAATCAAATAAACGCTCTTGATGCCACGAGCTTGCAAATCATCTACTAACGTAGTAAAATTAGTAACTGTATCTACAGCTTCATAGTCCAAGTGTAAACGTTTGGGATCGACACCAGCTTTGGTAAACACCCGTTGGGTGAATCTAGGTGGACTGCCTCCAGTAATCCAAATCGGTATATTTGGATGCTGGCGTACAAACTCAGCCGTAAATTTTTCTCGCTCTAAACGTCTCGTTGAACCACCCAAAACTACAACTGCTTGCGGCTGTACAAATTGGCTTTGTACTTCTTTGTATCCCCACCAGATGATTAGTGGTAGAACAAAAGCCATGAAACGAAAAGATTTACTTGTAAACAGTAGCTTATTCAAGGCTCAATAACTTTTTTTACTTATTCCAAAATTTCCTCTAGCTAGAAGAAAAACAACAATTGATAGTAGAGTAGCAAACTCCTCAATAATCTGCCCAAAAATATAAATTTGGGTGACTTTCGTGTTACAGCGCGATTAAGTGGGCTTGAACTTTTTCCTCTAATTGATGGATTATCCTAACCTGTATCGGAGAATTCATCAAAGGGTTCTAGCATCTTGTCCAAGAACCCCATTTAGTAACTGACTTTTTACCATATCTGGAAAACCTCTCTCAAAATCTCTCTTATTTTAGGAGAGAGACTTTGAAATTTCCCGCTTCCCGCGTCCGAAAGGGGGGTAAGAAACGAATGGCACTAAGAAAAGGGAAAATCGTTGAGGCAGCAGGGGTGCAGAGGAGCAGGGGAGCAGGGGAGAAAGGAAAAATTTTAAGCAATTTTAAGCATACGAACAGAAGAGATAGAAATTCCCCTCTGCCCCCCTGCCCCTCTGCACCCCTGCAATCCTTACGCCGCCTAACCTTCAGCTTAACTTAGTGCCATTCGGTTAAGAGGTTAGGTTTTCCGTGGGTTTTTCCAGATGACGCGAAGTTTCGCGTCTCTACATACTATTTTGAAATATGATTGGCATCTATCCTACTCGCTAGTTGCTGCTTCTAGCCAGATTTCCACATCATCTGCTAGCAACTTTTGTGCAGCATCCAGCATTGATGCTGCTATGTCTTTGAGGTCTTCGCGGTTGTTCAAGTAAGTTTTTAAGGCTTCCATTGGGTCGATGCTGCTACTTGCACTCAATTCAGGAATCCGGGGCCTGGCTAATTGACTTACTAATTCTGCTTGAATGGTGTAGGTGTGAGCAGGACTTAAAGCAGTATGTAGAGAGGAACTGTCAATCAAATCCATCTGTTCGGAGCGGAGTTTGTAAATTAGCCGCACTACGGCATCTTGAATATCATACTTAGCGATCGCTTTCATTAACACCGCTTGCGGCTCATCTGCTTTCGAGACATCCACTTCAATAGTGCGGAAAGTCCGAACTGTTAAGGGACAAAATTCCCATTCAGCCTTTCCCCGTTCCAGTTCCAGCATTACATAGCCTTTATCTTCTTTTTCTTCACTAAAATCTACCCGCTCAATACTCCCTGGATAAATCACCGGCGGGTTGTTAGATTTATTCAGGTTTTGGTGGCGGTGGACGTGTCCCAATGCCACATAATCAAAACAAGGTCGCGTCAGCAAAGATAGGGGTAGAGTAAAGCCTTTACCTACTGCCAAAAAGCGTTCTGCCCCCAAACTAGCATTGTCAGCCATCAAGTGAGCCAGAAGAACAGTTGGCACATCAGGGTCAAGACGGCGAATTTCCCCTTCCATAACAACTCGTAAACGTTCAGTTAACAGTTCGTTGACTTCTGCCAAAGATGAACCTTCAGTTTCTTGGCGAGTCATCAGAGTCGAACGCGTCAACCAAGGGAGGGTAATTACTTGCACCTTGCCATTATGGGTTTCGATGCAGTGAGTAGTTAATGTATCACCGACAACAAACCCCGGCACTCCCAAAGTGCGGTAAATATTTAAACTTGCTCCTCCCTGTCCTTGGGAATGTTGGTCGTGGTTGCCTACCAACAACACTGTTGGAATATCGGCATCCATGAGACGGCGAAACTGGCTAGCAAAGGCTTGTTGTACATAAGGCGGTGGTGTTGCATCCGGGAAAGCATCGCCACCAAATATCACCATATCAACAGTATCAGTGAGCGCTCGGTCAATACATATAGACAAGGTGTTGACAAAATCCTCCAATCGTGTATTTAATCCAGTTGCGGGATTAATTCGTCCGTGGGAAAAGCCACTTCCCATGTGGATGTCGGAAAGATGGAGGATTTTAATCATATTTGTCCTTTGTTCTTTGTCTACATATTAATGACAAATAGCTATTGAGAACTGTATAAATGTCTCAAACTTACCAAAGACTCGTCAATATTCTACGTTTTTCCCTTGGGCTTATTGTATTTTTTACCACTTTAGTCTGAGAAAAATGGTATAAAAATATGCGCCCTCTCCAAAAAATTATTTAAAGCCCACATTCCGCACCCCAAACTGTCAAAATCAGATTTTTAACCCAGTTAAATGTTGTATTTAATACGAAAAACCTCAAATTAGGATTACGATCGCGTATTGTCAGTTAATTGCGGTGTGAATGTGACAGTTCTATTGAGCGATCGCTTATGCTAGTTTTTGGTTGATAGCGATACCGCCACATGACAAAGCTAGTGATGAACAAAATTAACGGTGCAAGTCCGACAAAGACGTAGAAAATTCGGGATGGCAGTCTCCAGAAAGTACCGTAGTGCAGAGGGACAAAGGAATTGATAATGCGATCGCCTAACGATATCTTCAAAGAACTATCCACTCGCAAAACTTTACCACTATATCGATCAAGATAAACATAGCTCTGACCATAGTCCTCATTTTCTTGGGGAAGTTTAAAGCGAACCATGAAGGCATCTTCTAGTTTGACTGGAAAGTAAATTCTCCTGAGCGCTCCATCCGATAAAGCAGCTTGAGCAGTTTTTAATTGTTCTGGAAGTCTGAGCGGGGATTTACCAGCAATGGGCAAAGATACCGGAGTCGGTTGCTGTTTACTGAATGTAGCCGCATAGATCGTCGGGTTGATGAACTCAGCAAAGCTCCAACAAAATCCGGTGAAAAAAGTGCATATCAGAAATACTGCTGTAATCACACCAGCAACTTTGTGAACATCAAAGTTAACTCGTTTAGGATGAGCATTCCATTTGATTTTGAAGCCGCTAATCAACTTACGCCAACCGGGCCAAAGCATAATACCTGTAATGCCCATAAAGGACATCAATAAACCAATAATGCCTACAAACTTATAGCCAATATCACCCCCCAAAAGAGCATAATGGAGTGGGTAGAGGATTTCAAAAAACTTTTGGATAAAGCTTGGCTCCAATCTATTGCCGAGAATTGCTCCTGTGTAAGGGTTAACGTAGTTTTCAATCCAGTCATTTTCCTTAGTTTTCAAGACAACATTCATCGGCTGATTTGGGTTGTTTGGCAGGAAAATCGTCTGGAATGTTGCGTCTGGGCGATCGGCATATTTCTTTTTCACAATGCTCATGACAGCCTCAACTGGCAATTGTGTACCTTGAGGAGTAATGATGCCGATTCGGCGCTGCTGGTCGAAGTTGCTAATTTCGGAGTGGAAGACCAATAGACTACCAGTCAGACCAACGAGAATTGCAATTAGTCCCGCTGCTAAACCAATGTAGCGGTGTAGGGTGAAAACTAGATGACGAAAGGATTTTATTTGCATGGTAGATGCTCTACAACTAGAGAAAAAAGTTGTTTATAATAATCCGAATTGAAACGTGAGAAAATATGGAGATTAAAAGTATATGTTTTAAAACTTTTAAGCGATTTTCTCTCTCACGAATGATTTCGGATTGCTATATTTATAATGAAAAGAAGCGCGATCATTAAATAGCCTTAAGCCAAGCCCTAGTTATTTCAAACTTCTAGATTGAATTTCATATGTTGTCCACAAATTAAAACTGTATTGGGCAACCTGTTCAGCCGGCGATCGCCCTCCATTGCCATCACTTCCCTTAAAACTCCCAAGAAATCGTGCCTTGCACGGTGAACGGCTCACCTGGAAAAACACGCAGATCGTTAAGGGCAGTGTCAAAGTAGTCCACATCAAACAGATTTTTGAAATTGAGCTGTGTGCGTAACCGTCCTTGTTTGTAGAAGATGGCAGCATCGGTTGTGAAATAGCTGGGCAATTTAAAGGTATTTGCCAAATCGCCTTGCCTGTCGCCGACAAAGAAAAAGCCTAATCCAAACCCCAACCCTTGCAAAGAACCTTTTTGAATTTCATAGGTTGTCCACAGGTTCAAGGCATTCTCCGGCGTATTGTTTAATCGGTTCCCGACTAGATCAAGATTAGTATCATCTGTAATCTGAGCATCGGTGTAGGCATAGCCACCATAGAATTTCCATCCCGGCAAGATTTCACCGGACAGGCTGAGTTCAATGCCCCGGCTGCGCTGTTCGCCAATTTGGATCTGAAAGTTAAAATTATCTGGATCGTCCGTAAGAATATTGGATTTGGTCAGGTCGTAAAAGGCAAGGGTTGCCGATAGTTTGCTGCTAATATCTGCCTTGATGCCCACTTCATACTGAGTACCGCGTTCGGGTTGAAACAGATTGCCAAAAAAATCTGTTCCACTGTTTGGGGTAAAGGAGCGGCTGTAGCTGGCATAAAGCGAAATCGGCTCTATGGGCTGATAGACGATACCAAGACGAGGAGTGAAGGCATCACTCGATTGGCTGCTTTCTGTGTTGGCTAACTCATCTCTACTTGTGGAGCTGGAGGTGTCAAAACGTCCACCAAGCAGCAACTTCAGATTAGAAGTCAAGTTGACCTGATCCTGAACATAAATGCCCAATGTATCGGTCGAACCGGAAGTCTTATATTTATCAGTGGCAGGACCGAACGGCTGACCATAAACCGGATTAAACAGATCGAGGGATGGTGCAGTACCATAACCACCGCTCGATTCAATGGTGTCGAACCGACTGAGATCGACTCCGAATAGTAATTGATGCTGAACCGAGCCAGTAGAGAATTTACCAATCATATCTGCTGTCAAGTTATAACTATTGGAATACTCTTTTTGGTCGGTAATACCAATACGCTCCAAGGTTCGATTGTCGTCCTCAAGACCGACAGGAAAGGCAACTTTGTTAAAATCGTATCGACTGAACCCTGCATTGAAGGCGTTTCGGAATGACCAATTGTCGCTCAACTTATGTTCCAGCCTGTATCCTACTCTACCCGTCTTCCCTTCTTCATTATTGTCAGGTTCACCAATGTAGCGATTACGCGGTATTTCACCATTGGGGTTGGGAAGGACAGTGCCAACGGCGGGTAAACCCCGCGGGTTAGCTTCAGTTTTTAAATCAGTGTAATCTGCCTCTAGAGTCAAGTTGGTTTTTTCACTAATGTCCCAACGCAGAACAGGCGCAATAAAAAACACTTTCTTGTTGAAAAAATCAGTGGTTCCGTCTCTATCCAGGTAAGACGTATTCAGTCGATATAATACTGTCTTTGAGTTATTCAGTGGTCCAGACAGATCCACAGCACCCCGGTAAAGATCATCACTGCCAACGGTTGCTTCAATGGCATAAAAAGGGTCGCGCAGAGGTTGTTTGGTAATCACATTCAGCGTCCCACCTGGGCTGCCCTGACCAAACAGAACTGAAGCTGGACCTTTGAGCAATTCAATTCGCTCAATATTCGATACTTCAAGCGAATTAGCCGCAAATCCAGTTGGCAACCCATTCCTGATCGCATTGCCATCAAACCCTCGAGTCTTAAATTGGACATCTGTAGTACCAGTATTGGCACCACCTGCACCGCTTATCGTCAAACCAGTGATGTTTTTGAGCGCCTCAGCAGTACTGGTAACTTGTTGATCCCGCAGAACCTCTTGAGGAATTACCTGAATCGATTGGGGAATGTCACGCAGGGGCGTATCGGTTCTTGTGGCGGCGGAAGCATTGGGTACGCGATACCCATCTTGCTCCCCCGTTACCACCAACTCAATCGGTTCATCATTCCCTGCTGATGGTTGTTCTGACTGAGTCTGGTTTGTTGGCTTTTGTTGAGGTTGTGGTGTTTGTGGTTGTTGCCCAGAAGCAGCCGCACTCGCAACAGCAAAAACCAAACCTTCCCTTGGACTATCATACAACTCCACAACTGGCAAACCCGCTTCACCCGTTACTGTCAGCCGGATAGTATTGGCATCAAAGTTAGTGGCAGTTACAGCAGTGATTCCCTGTGCTGGTTGCTGTTGGCTAAATTTGTTACCTGATGGCAGAAACAATTGAGCATTTTTAATATTAACAATGAAGTTATTACCTTGACTATTGACAGCTATTTGCAATTTTTCCGATGCAGTTGTTTCTAAAATTACGTCAATTCCTTTATTTGTGGTGTTCACCTTAATTTGAGTGATTTTCACCACTAAATCATTCTCTATATTTTGAGATAACAAGTTTTTGGCATCGGTTGAGAGCGTTTGAGAATCAATGACTGTAGGTATTTCAGTGATGAGTTGACTCTGTTTTGACTCAGCCAAAGCTCCTTGAGTCAGTAATAGTGGGACAAAAAACCCAATCCCTAGATTAAAAATAAAAAATTGCCAAGGTTGTTGCAAGATGTTGCTCCTCACAGAAATTTAGTCCAAATTTTTATTAAAAATAATTTGCAACTATTTTAAGGAGCTTACGTATTTACAGGACAACAAATCTAGGCCATGGAGGACAAAAATTAGGCCATAAAGGACAAGTTAAAACTTGTCGTGGTGATGGTGTAGTATTAACTTTTACTCTCTTATTCCCATATCTAATCTGGTAGGGTGCGTAAGAGAGCGGTATAACACACACTACAAAACTTATTCCCAATCCCAATCCTTATTATTCCATAGAATAAAAAATCATCATTCCATAACAATCTTTTTCCCGGCTCTACAAGCACCAGGGGTAATACCAAACTTACGCTTAAAAGCGTTTCTAAAATGACCTAGATGTGAGTAACCAACCACATTTACCACTTCTTCTACAGTCATTTTGCCCTCTTGTAAAAACTGCTTTGCTTGTTCCAAACGATAATCCCGCAAACAATCAAATGCTGTTGTGCTAAAAATCTCACGAAAGCCAAGTTTTAGCTTCATATGATGCAGCCCAACTTGCTGTGCTAAATCAATCAGTGAAGGTGGCTGGATGTGATTTTGAATTAAAATTTCTTTAGCTTGGTAAATTTTTTCCACATCAACAGGCTTGAGACTAGTAAATGGATACTGTCCCTGTTGAGTTTCGACAAACTGAGTCAATTGCCACGATAAAAGTTCCATGACTTTGCTTTCTAAATACATCCGCTTCATCATCCCCTGATGAGGAGAATGCAAAATTTGCTTTAAGGCCAAATGCATTTGGTGGGTGATTTGACCAACTTGACGATGAAATAGAGGTAGAGTGTCAGACTCTAGTAGTGCTTGTAATGATTCGGGTAGAACTTCTGAACCTGTAGCAAATGACCTAAAGAAATCAAAATTGAAGAGAATTAAAATTGTTAGTTCTGTACCTACTGCTATTTCGTCAATTTGTTTAATATCTGACAAATAAAATAAATAGTTTTTACCTGGTTGGTGTAAGTAATCAGCTTGGAAAGATTTATCTTGATTTCCAGAAATCAATATCCTACCACTTCCTGCCAGGGAAAACCTGGCTACAATCCATTGATGACTGTCAAACAAGGTTTCTACACTTAAGTCTTTAAGCCATGTGCCATCATACAGTAGCAGACGGACTCCGTGTCGCAGTTCAACTTCTCGATAACTGCCTGTAACATAGCGATCGCTATATTTGACAATGCGATCGTAACCTTCGGTGTTGTAGACAACCTCATACTGCTTGCGGCTTTCTAGATGCTGTTGATGGTATTGTGCTGATGTAATTATCTTCATAGCCTTTGACTGCTCAACCACAAGTATTTTTAGTATCTTGCAGAATGGCGACTTTATTTTTAGTCGAAGCAGCGATCGCTTAGTTGCTTTCATTACGATCTTGGCTGTTGCACTAAGTCCCTGACATGAGTTGCGGAATCTTGTTGTACTGCTTACTGATAAGGGACTTCCAAGTAAAAAAATATCCCAAAACTAACACACAAATCTTCTCTATTTCTCTTCTCTCTGGGTTCTCTGCGCCTCTGTGGTTCGTTTATTTGGATAATGTATTTCTTGGAAATCCCTAATTTAATCATGCAATTGAGAATTAACTTATACAAACTAGGTAAGCAATTACAAATAATTATCAAAATTTCTGAGAAAAGGCTAAATTCAAACCTTTTCCGTTTTCCCTACACTCTTAGATGAATAGTGCTTATCCAAACTGTATTGGGATCACATCCACCGTACCGTAGCTGGTGAATTGCTTGGTGCAGCCCATCAGTGAGCATTACATACATCTGCGATCGTCAAGGAAGCAATGCCAATAGCACGCTTAAAAAGCCCAAAATACTTATGATTTAAGCAGTTTGTAATTGCTTACCTAAATTTGTTGTGTAACAGTATTATCTAACCGCAAAGGCTCAGAGTAAGCAGAGAAGGGGAGGTTTGGGGAAATTCTTCTTTTATTCTATTTCCCACTTCCTACCCCTACTTCCCCTTAAATATGAATTCCGCATTCTGTTTTATCACTTCCCCGCCAGCGTCCGGCGCGTTCGTCTTCGCCTTCACCTACTTTGGTGGTGATGGGTTCATCGCCAATGCTGGGATAACCTTTGTCGTGGAGAGGGTTGTAGATGACTCCGTGTTCAGCCACGTAAACCCAGCTATCTTGGCGTGTCCATCTAGCAATAGGATTTACTTTTAGCCGACCTTTACCATCTAATTCAAATATGGGCATATTAGCACGGGTGACTGCTTGATCGCGGCGACGGCCTGTGATCCAAGCGGTGCTGTTAAGTTCGTCTAGACCCCTTAGCAGTGGTTCAATTTTTGTAAGGTGGTGAAATTTGGCAATATCCTTGTCCCAAAGTTTGTCGCCGTATTTGGTTTCAAAGGCTTCGCGGGTTTTTACATCTGGAGTTTTGAAAGTCTGCAAATCCAGGTTGTAAATTTCTTTGGCTTTGGCTACTAATTCTAGGCTTTCAGGGAAGTGATGCAAGGTGTCGAGGAAGATTACAGGAACGGGATGCTTCAGTTCACTGTAAAGAATATGGGTAATTATCATGTCATCCACGTTAAAGGCGCTTGTTTGCACCAATCCCGTTGGGATATTTTCTATAGACCATGCCAGTATGTCTTTGGGAGTGGCAGTTTCAAATTGCTCATTTAATTTGTCTAAGTCAAAAGCGATCGTTTGGTTTATAGATGCCGTGGAGACTGTCATGATAATCTTCTGTTCAAATATTTTTACTTTGATTAAGTTTTATTTTACCCCAAAAAGACTCGTATTCCGCTCGGATATAAGGTAATTATTCTGTTCGGAAATTACTACATTATGGGAATGGGGAAAATAGTTCCGAGTTTTCAGTGCTGATGAGGGCGTTGTCCTATTTTTGTTTAGTCAAAACGAATACACGAGCAATAAATAAATTATTTACTAAGAAATTTTACGGTATTTTAAGTTTTACAGAGCTTTTATAGATATTTATACTGATTTTGATATGTTTAAGGAACTATTAACAAAAAGGATTTTACTGAAATGAAGAATTCAAAATTGCCCAACTCTTTAGGACAATCAATAACTATGGGCGCTTTAATAATGTTGACCAGCGTTAGTGTTATTACAATAATGAACTTTTTCTAAGATCGAGATTTCTAATCTTAGTAACAAAACTTCACATAGTCCTGCTCATAACTGAGTAGGACTTTTACTTTTTTATCCAGATAAATCTGTAGAGAATAATTTTTAATCCGTGTTATTACGTAGTTTTGCAATCAGAGAATTTAAAATTGGGATGCGATCGCTATAAACCTTAGTTTTTATAAGGTGAACAAGTTCGTAGTCAGGACTTTAGTGCTGGATTTTTAAGCACTGTTCGCGCAGCGTTCCCGCAGGGTAGTGCTTACTACGAACTTATCAAAATTAATGGGACAGATATCTTAGTACTTTGTCAAGCTAACTTTTAAGGTTAAAAGAAAGAACCGCAGAGGCACAGAGAACACAGAGAAAAAGAGAGAAAGATTCTAAAATTTGGTTTACTCAGCAAACTTGAACTTGGGAGATTACTAGTGACCGACTGGCGCTTTCACTCCTGCACCGCCTTTGCCCAGGAATAGTAACAAAGGTAATGAGCAAAGGAACCCTATCCCTACGACTCGAAAGCAATCTGCATAAGATAAAACGGCAGCTTGAGTATCTACTGTCTGACTTAATAAAGCTAGTGCTTGTTGTTGCGCTGTTGTCGCATCCATACCTTGATTTTGGAGTGCCCCATTGAGCAAGTCGAGGCGCTGAGTGGTTTCTGGATCGTAAGGACTAAGTTTTGATAACAAGATATCTCGATGATAAGTGTGTCGTCGGTCAAGCAGAGTAGTAAGTAAGGCAATGCCGATACTGCCACCTAGTTGTCGAGTTAGGTTATAGAAACCAGAACCAGCAGAAACATCTTTTTTGGGTAGTGGGCCTAAAACTGCCAAACTTAAAGGGAGAAACATAAATACAGTAAAGGCTCCGCGCCATACCAATGGCCAAAATAAATCATCTATACCAGTTTGTGGGGTAATTGCTGCTAGTTGAAACATGACTCCAGATGAGCCGACAGCACCGATCGCAATTAAAAATCGGGCATCAACTATGCTACTGAGTTTGCCTAATAAAACCATCCCGATCGCAGACGCTAAAGCCCCAGGTGCTAATAATAGTCCTGTCTGTGTTGCCGTAAATTGCAGCACACTTTGAGCAAATATCGGTACAGCAAAGAGTGCGCCATAAAGCCCCATACCCACTACTGCTGAGAGAACGCTTCCCGCAGCTAAAGAACGGTGACGCAAAACTCTCAAATCCACAGCAGGGTCAGTTGTTTTCATCTCTCGCCAAATAAACAACCCCAAGCCAATAATGCCCAGAATGGACAGAGTGATGATGAAACCAGAGGAAAACCAGTCATCTTGCTCTCCTTCTTCTAATACAGTTTGTAAGCTGCCCACAGCCACGATTAAAAACCCGATTCCCCACCAATCAACAGCTTGGTTTTGAGTCTCGCTTTTGTCCTTATTCTTGGGCAAAAATACCAAAGACATGGCTACTGCAACGATCCCAAAGGGAATGTTGACAAAGAAAATCCAGCGCCAGCCTAAACCATCTACTAAGAATCCTCCTAGTGTTGGACCAATTGCTGGGCCAGCAATCACACCTACACCAAAAACTGCTTGGGCTAAACCTTGTTCGGCTGGGGGAAAAGTCTCGAACAAAATCGCCTGGGCTTTTGCTAGCAATCCGCCACCGCATAAACCTTGGAGAATTCGGGCGGCAATCAACATTGGGAGATTGAAGGATAGCCCACATAAAATAGAGGAAATCGTAAAACCAATCAGTGAGAAGATAAAGTAGGTTTTACGCCCAAAGTAATCTCCTAACCATGCAGATAAGGGTATTAAGACGACGTTAGCGATCGCATATCCGCTAACTACCCAGCCCACTTCACTCACAGTCGCACCCAAGGTTGCTTGAATATCGGTGAGAGCGACGTTAACAATACTAGTATCAATTACTTCTAAAATTGCACCTAATGAAGCAGTGAAGGCGATCGCCCACTTCAAAGGCCCGTGGACATAACCAAATTGATCGGTGCTAGAACGTTTAATGTTGGTAGCCATTTTAATTCGTAATTTGTAATACTCGCCATTCGCGTAGCGTCTCGTAGACTAGGCGAGAAGCTAGCTATGTAATTGGTCAGATTTTATCTGGGTTTCCTTCTCTGGTAAGCTGTCGCGCGCGCCTACAAGTTGCCTCATAATCTTTTAGGTAGAACCTGTAAACCCTCTCCTCTGCTCCCCTGCTATCTCAATGTGCAAATTAAAAACACAACAGCTTATCTGTAGCTTTATTTTGAAAAATTGGTATCAATGCGATACCTGGATTGGGCTCTTTATTTGGCATTACAGAAGCTAAAATTAAGTATTGTATATATACGCTACGGTAGCGTATCATATAAGAATGGTCAAGGGAGACTTCAACGAAAAGTAGCAAAAATACTTATGCTAAAGATGGATGGTAGTTTCTGCTGTTTTCGTGCATTAAAACTGGGTTTTAGGGCTTATTTGTTTCCCAGATGCTTGTTCTGTACCTAAAGGTAGAAGCAAGTTGCCAAGATGATATTGCTTGGGGATGATATTTTTATGAATAAGCAAATTAACGTACCCTCTGGACGGCCGCGTAGCATCCATGCCGACCAAGCTATTCTCCAAGCAACCCTAGATTTGCTCGCAGAGGTTGGATACCAAAGTATGAGCATAGAAGCGATCGCTTCCCGCGCTGGAGTTGGTAAAACGACTATCTATCGGCGTTACACTTCCAAAGAAGAACTAGTTGCAGACGCGATAGAAAACCTGAGAAATGATTTAACGCTCCCCAATACTGGCAGCTTTTGGGGAGACATGGATATCCTCATCAATCATGCTGCTCAAAAAATAGATAGTCCTCTTGGCCGTCAGACACTCGCGCTAATTGTTAGTACAGCATCTAGCAACCCTCAATTTGCCGAGGTTTACTGGACAAAATATACCAAAGTCCGACGTGAAGCTTTGTCTAAAGTACTTAAGCGTGCAAAATCTAGAGGCGAAATCCACAAGGATGCGGATATTGAGCTAGTTATCGACCTTTTAAGTGGGTCACTCTACTATGCACTTATTTTTAAACCCATAACCGAGCCAGTAGAAGCGTATATGCGCCGCACCATGAATCTTCTCCTCAAAGGTATTGGGAATTGAGGATTGGGGATTGGGGACTGGGTATTGGGGACTGGGTATTGGGGACTGGGTATTGGGGACTGGGTATTGGGGACTGGGAAAGACTTGTTGCAAGTTATCACTCAAGTCCCCTTATCCCCTACTCCCTTGCTTCTTGCCCAGTCCCCAGTCCCCAGTCCCCAGTCCCCAGTCCCCAGTCCCCATTCCCAACTTGTTGCCAAAATAACTTTTCACGAACGGTTGTAAATGAGATGATGGATTAATTAGAGAAAAAGGTGAACAATTGTTATTTTTCTCCTTCCGCTTCTGGTTGCAGGATGGCATCACAGTATTGAATGAGGGTTGTCACGCGATCGCTAATCGTTTGAAGTCTCGTTTGTGCAGTCGATGCTTGCCGCGCTCCTTGCAAAAACATCACATCTATTGCCAACAAGCGCAATTGCTTGCTCATTTCCGTTTGATAAGACTGGACTCGCCAGTTTTCATCAGCCAAAGGCACAATTTGCTGTCCGAAAAATTGCTGCAACGAGGCTACACGCTGTCGCAGTTCGGACGCAGCAATTTGGGTAGTTGTGGCATCCGTGCGTAATTGCTCTAGCAAGGTTACGAGTGCCAAATATTTCTCAGAGTTTAAAGACATCCAGTGCTAGTTAAGATAGTATTAGTGTCAAGTAATTTTTCTTCTACAATAAACTTCTCTTTTACACTTATCAGCACTAAAAGCTTCAAATCATTATTTGAAGCTTTGTTTGCCATCAATGGATTTTCAAGCTTATGATTCTTGAAACTCAAACTGGATGACTCTATCGGCAATTGGAGAATCAATCCTTACACTGTTTTTCTACCCGTCTCTGGGCGACAGCATCTTCTTAGAGTGATGCTGCCATTTTTATTTATCATTCACTTAATCTACCGATCCTATCCAAACCCAATTGTATGAGCAGTCTAGCTATAAATTCATCAGTTGATCTAGCCATTCCGGAATGGTTGAAAAAATGTTTGAAGGAGTCATCCATAAGTAACGGCGAAGCGGAAGATGACCGAAGGCATAGTGATGCAGTTTTAATTGGTCGCGCATTTGAATTTGCTTACCAACTGCATCAAGGTCAATACCGCAAATCGGGAGAAGCATATATTGCCCATCCCATCGCTGTAGCCGACTTGCTGCGTGACTTGGGAGGCAGTGCTGCTATGATAGCAGCTGGATTCCTCCACGATGTCGTTGAAGATACAGAAGTTACAAGTCAAGAAATAGAAGAACGCTTTGGCCCAGAAGTGCGGCAATTGGTTGAAGGTGTCACCAAACTTTCTAAAATCAATTTCACCAGCAAAACCGAAAGCCAAGCCGAAAACTTCCGGCGGATGTTTTTGGCAATGGCGCAAGATATTCGGGTAATTGTGGTGAAATTGGCAGATCGTTTGCATAATATGCGAACTTTACAATATATGTCAGAGGCCAGTCGCCGCCGCAGTGCCCAGGAAACGCGAGATATATTTGCACCTTTAGCCAATCGCTTGGGAATTTGGCGAATAAAATGGGAACTGGAAGATTTGGCTTTTAAGTATTTGGAACCGGAAGCTTACCGCCAAATGCAAGAGCATGTTTCTGAAAAACGGACGGCGCGAGAAGAGAAACTGGCTAAAGCTACAGACATTTTGCGGGAACGTTTGCAGCAAACTGGAATAGCTTTTCAAGATATTAGCGGTCGTCCCAAGCACCTTTATAGCATTTATCAAAAAATGCACCGCCAGCAAAAGGAATTTCATGAAATTTACGATTTGGCTGCGCTGCGGATTATTGTTCAAACTAATGAGGAGTGCTATCGGGCGTTGGCGGTGGTTCATGACGCTTTTCGCCCAATTCCAGGGAGATTTAAAGACTACATTGGACTGCCAAAGCCTAACCGTTATCAGTCGTTGCACACTGGGGTGATTGGATTAACTGGCCGTCCTTTAGAAGTGCAAATTCGGACAATCGAAATGCATCATATCGCTGAGTATGGGATTGCCGCCCATTGGAAATACAAAGAAACAGGGGGTTCTAGTATTAGCCATTTGACGACAGCGACAGATGATAAGTTTACTTGGCTGCGGCAGCTGCTAGAATGGCAAACCGATCTCAAGGATGCACAAGAATATCTTGATAGCGTCAAAGATAATTTATTTGAAGATGATGTCTATGTCTTCACGCCCAAGGGGGATGTTGTGCCTTTAAGTCCCGGTTCTACCACTGTAGATTTTGCTTATCGCATTCATACGGAAGTGGGAAATCACTGTTCAGGGGCGCGGGTGAATGGGCGAATGGTATCTTTGTCAACGCGGCTACACAACGGCGATATTGTAGAAGTTCTCACCCAAAAGAACTGCCATCCGAGTTTGGATTGGTTGAACTTTGTCAGAACTTCGGCGGCGAAATATCGGATAAAACAATGGTACAAGCGATCGCGCCGCGAAGAAAATGTTGCCCGTGGACGGGAATTGTTAGAAAAGGAACTCGGTAAAACTGGTTTTGATAGTCTGCTAAAGTCCGATGCAATGCAGATTGTCGCCGAAAAGTGTAACTACCACAGCGTTGACGATTTACTCGCCGGTTTGGGTTACGGTGAAGTTACCTTGAACTTGGTGCTAAATCGTTGGCGAGAAGTAGCGAAGGGACAACAACCAGTTTCCACTGTGTCGCCTTTTATCCCCAAAGAACCGGCATCAAAGGCTTTGCGAGATGCACCTCTAACGACTTCTCGCGCCAGTGATTCGCCTATTGTTGGGGTAGAGGGGTTGGTGTATTATTTAGCTGGGTGTTGTACCCCGATTCCTGGCGAACCGATTATCGGTGTGGTGACGCGAGGTAGGGGGATTTCAATTCATCGCCAAGGCTGCAATAATTTAGAGACTGTGGAGTATGAGCGTTTAGTACCAGTTAGGTGGAACCCAGCCGCCGAAAATAGCGGTCGTCCGCATACTTACCCTGTGGATGTACAAATTGAAGCTCTTGACAGGGTTGGGGTGCTAAAGGATATTTTGTCACGGTTGAGTGACCAAGGGATTAATGTCCGCCATGCTCAGGTGAAAACGGCTATTGGTCAACCTGCATTGATGGACTTAGGAATAGATATACGCGATCGCTTTCAACTAGAGCAAGTGTTCGTGCAAATCAAGAAAATGAGCGACATTTTGAATATCCGCCGTGTTGGTCAAATTGACGAGTAAGTAGCCAAATTGTAGCGATTGTCTTGAAAGTCAGACAATCGTTAATAAAAAACTGGGGCTGGGAACATGAGCAATGCTTGCTCATGTTCCATCGGGCTGCGTATGCATGAGAAAATCAGATAATCCAATCGCAATTGTTGCGATGATGCCAGGGAAGGAAAAAAGATGTCGGAGAATTTAAGAAGCCAAGTTGTGACGCAAGGGGTGCAGCGATCGCCAAATCGAGCTATGCTGCGGGCAGTTGGTTTTAAAGATGAAGA
>NZ_JBALDK010000197.1:0-4384 GCF_036917455.1 Nostoc sp.
ATGGGAGAAACTTTTAAATCAGTTACGATTTTGTATAAATCATTAATTGATATATTTAATGACTGACAATACTTACGAATATCATTTATCCATTTTTCTTCTTGTTGTTCTTGAAACACTTTTAAGTAATACCTTTTAATAATTCATCTACAGTTATAACTAGGGCTTTGGCTATTTTTTGAATATTGATAAGAGTGATGTTTTTCTCGCCTCTTTCAATCATTCCTATATATGTCCGATGAAGTTCTGCTTTTTCGGCTAATTCCTCTTGAGATAGTCCTCTCTGCAATCTTTCATCTCTGACTCGTTTTCCGAATTTATCAAGTATCTCAGCTCTCATAGAATTTTGCTAAGACAACTAAAGATAGTAGTAAACTTATGCTAACTAAAGTTCTACATACTATAGTTAGCATTCAAGTATTTTTACTTAATCATCCTGAATACACATAAATTTATCTATTCGAGCAAAATCCTCTATAAAAAGTATCTAAGGTAGTAATTAATTGTAAAATTTTCTATAAAACTAGCGGATATATAGTATAATCACTGACTTCTAATTAAATAAAATTTAACAGTATGACCTGGTTTTCCTTGTCCGTGAAACGGTGGGGTCGGATTACACAATTCCTATCTTTGTTCTCTCTATGTTTATTTTTAGTTATTAGTTGCGCTCCTCGTCCACAGCCAACTACGCCACCATCGGGTTCTGTAAGTAGCCCTACAGGTGATGGTCGTATTACTATAGGTACAACAGCAAAGCCGAGAACCCTCGATCCGGCTGATACTTATGAGTTAGCATCTTTGGGCTTGGTGTTTAATATGAGCGATCGCCTCTACACCTACAACCCAGGAAGCACGGATATTAAGCCCCAACTAGCTACAGCATTACCTAAAGTCAGTCAAGATGCCTTAACTTATACCATTCCCTTACGTCAGGGAGTGGTTTTTCACGATGGGACTCCCTTTAACGCCCAAGCAATGGCGTTTACTATCAACCGCTTTATTCAAAATAAAGGAAAACCGTCATTTTTACTAGGTGATATAGTAGATTCCGTGAAAACTACAGGGGAGTATGAGTTAAGCATTAAGCTGAAAAAACCCTTTGCAGCGTTTCCCTCACTACTGGCGTTTCCTGGGGTGTGTGCAGTTTCGCCAAAAGCTTACGAACTCGGTGCTGGTAAATTTAAGCCGAATATTTTTGTGGGAACTGGCCCTTACAAGTTAGCTCAGTATGGTACTGATTCAATCAGATTCGATCCATTTGATAAATATTGGGGAGAAAAACCAGCTAACAAGGGTGTTAACCTCCAAATTCAAACGAGTCCGGTTAATTTGTTTAATGCTTTCCGTACAGGTGCAGTGGATGTAGCTTATCAGTCACTACAGCCAGATCAAAATCGTAGCTTGGAAGAAGGTGGTAAAAGAGGGGATTGGCAAGCGATCGCAGCTGAAGGTAGTGTAGTAAGCTATCTGGTATTAAACCGGAATCAAAAGCCTTTAGATAAATTAGAGGTTAGACAAGCGATCGCGTCAATAATTGACCGTCCACTTTTAAATGAGCGGGCTTTACTTGGTCAAGCAGATCCGCTTTATAGCATGATTCCCACGACATTGAATGTTTCTGTGCCATTATTCAAAGATGCTTATGGCGATGCTAACTTTGATAAAGCTAAAAAATTGTTAACTACTGCTGGTTTCTCCAAAGAAAATCCGGCAAAAGTCCAAATTTGGTATCCTTCTAGTTCTCCAACTCGGAGTTTGGCAGCACAGACACTTAAATCTCTTGTTGATGCCAAGATGGATGGAATACTCCAATTTGAAGTCACCCCCGCCGAAGGGCCAGCCTTTTTTAAAGATATTGCCAAAGGTTTATATCCAGGAGCTTTACTTGATTGGTATCCAGACTTTTTAGATCCAGATAATTACGTTCAGCCGTTTTTGTCTTGTGATAAAGGTTCCGCTGAGAAAGGATGCGAAGATGGAGGCAGTCAAAGTCAGGGTTCGTTCTACTATAGCGAAGCCATGAATAAACTGATCGATCAACAACGCAAAGAACTAAATACTGAAGCGCGTCAGAAAATTTTTGCAGAAATTCAAAAGCAAGAAACTGCTGATGTACCTTACGTTCCCTTATGGCAAAGCAAAGACTATGTATTTGCCCAAAAAGGTGTAAACAGCGTACAACTTAACCCGACCCAAATTCTGGTTTACCAAACAATTAAAAAGTAGTCATTAGTCATTGGTCATTGGTCATTAGTAAAGAGTTAAATATTGTCTATTTTGAAATTTGGAGTTTTTCAGGAAAGTATGACTTAAGCAAAGCTACACGCAGTCAGGGCAATTAATGAATTTCCCTTCTGCAAAATCAAGGTTTCTAAACAAATGACAAATGACCAAAACAAATAACTAAGATATGTCTCGCTCTAAAGCTTTACAATATTACATAGTTTCTCGGTTGCTTCTCGCGCCACTTCAGTTATTAACAATTATCACCATTGTATTTCTCTTACTAAGAGCAACACCAGGAGATCCCGCAGACGCAATTCTTGGTGGACGTGCGCCAGAAGCTGCTAAAGAAGAATTACGAAAACAATTAGGTTTAAACTTTCCCCTGTGGCTACAGTACCTCAATTATTTGGGAAGCATACTGCGTTTTGATTTGGGAACATCTTTAATGAGTCGCGGACAGAATGTTTGGGACATAATTGGGCAATACTTCCCCGCCACGGTGGAGTTAGCAGTATGCAGTATGGCGGTTGCACTCATCGTTGGAATTGCGGTTGGGACTCTTTCAGCTTCTCGTCCTGGGACATATTTTGATGTTGGTGGACGCTTATTTGGGATTATCACCTACGCACTCCCCATGTTTTGGGCGGGAATGCTTTTGCAGTTGATTTTCTCAGTCCAACTGGGTTGGTTTCCCAATTCCAACCGCTTTCCGCCTAATCTTCCGGCTCCCACTCCTGTCACTGGATTGTATACAATTGATAGCTTACTCGGTGGAAATCTCACGCAGTTTTTCACATCTTTGCACCATCTTGCCCTACCAAGTCTCACGCTAGGAATTTTGCTGAGTGGGATTTTTGAAAGAATTGTGCGAGTGAATTTAAAGCAAACTTTGAAAGCAGATTATGTAGAAGCCGCTAGAGCCAGAGGTATTGGTGAAAATAAGATTTTAGCCTCCCATGCCTTAAAAAATGCTCTAATCCCAGTAATTACAGTGTTGGGTTTGACTTTTGCCTCTCTGTTGGGTGGGGCGATTTTGACAGAAGTAACATTTTCTTGGCCTGGGTTAGCTAATCGACTGTATCAAGCGATCGCAGATCGTGATTATCCCACAGTCCAGGGAGTGCTAGTCTTTTTTGGTGCGATCGTTGTGAGTGCCAGTATTTTGATTGATATTTTAAATGCTTATGTAGACCCGCGAATTCGCTACTAGCAAAAAGTTCTTAATTCTTTTTAACCTTCTTGTGGGGTGGACAGCGTTCGACTGAGCGCTCAAGCCGAAGTCTTACCCGCTTTTTTTTATGAGATGAAGCAGTAAAATGTAAGGTTGGGTTAAGCAAAGCGTAACCCAACGCAAAACTATCATTTTGTCTGAGAAATATTAGGGATTTGAGTTATCTGACCCAGAGATACTTTTACGGCTAATATGGGTATAGCAGTAGCTGCAATCAGAACAGCAGTAGCCAGGATAATTGCAACTGGTTTACCGCCATATTGGACTAAGACCTTAAAAATATTTTCTGCTGTCTGACCCCCAGCTTGAACTAATTCCACTGTATCTGATTTGCTTAAAGCAGCAGTAATATTTTCAGCGATATCGAGAAGTTGTTCTGTATTGTTTGACTGACTGAGAACATCTAGAGATTGAACTATTGGCTGTTGCTGTGCAGCTAAATTTTCATTTCCAGGATAGTAAGTAGACATCGTTTTGCACTCCTCTGTTGTTTCGATGTCTCTATATTCGCCTATAGTCCATAGTTATACGTAGGATGTAGGTAAACGTAGGATTAGGTCATAAATACAAAGAATATCTACATAGACGTAGGATTATGTAGGTTCTGGTGTAAAATAATAGACTTATATCCGAGTGTTAACTTTACTCTACCAACTCAATCAGGTTAAATGGAAGCTGAAGAAGCATTAGAATCTATTAAGCAAATATTTGAGGAGAGGAAAGGAAAAGTAGTATTACTGGGCAAGTTAGAAGAAAAAGTTTTTCTACTAAGTTGGCAAGGGATGAATTATAGTCAAATGCCTTCTCAAATAAAGAAGTCTAATCCTACTGCCAAACCATATACTGAACAATATTTAAAAGAAATAGGTAAAAGTTTAAACGATAAGATTAAAAGAGTATTAAATATAGACGATCTTGATAAAA
>NZ_JBALDK010000198.1:0-16862 GCF_036917455.1 Nostoc sp.
TGATGAAAATTCCTGAATCCATTTATGAGCTTGAACTTAAGCCCTGTAAGACATAATTCTCACTCACAAGGTCAAAATGAGCGAACGTCCAGTTATTAGTAGCTACGAGTAATTTTGACGATCCCAGTGTGGTCAGCATCATCATGGTGACAAGTCTATTAATGATGGTGATAGTTATCATTGCTGGGCCAAAGTTTATAGAAATAGACCAAGCAACAGATGCAGAGATCAAACAGGTAGAAGTGTAAACTTGACCGAAAAAAGGCAGAAGGCAGGAGGCAGAAGGGACAGCCTTTGATGCGATCGCGCTCATTACAAGATTTTATAGCTCTGCGTCCAGATGTGCGTGAGGTCAGGAAAGCGTTAGCAGTTAAACTGAACATATCGGGCTAATAGCAACCGCTTCCACGACCTATGACTAGCCTTCGTCGGCACGCCCCAAACTATCTGTTGCTAACAGCAAATTTCAGCATTTTACGATGAGCTATTGCGGAACGCACCATGCACTTGTCGATTGCCACTCATTACCACTACTGTTTGCTTGATCGCATTAACTCGCCATTCTCGATCGACTCGAATCAACTGATGAAGGTAGTTTCCTGCCGTATCAAACCGATCTTGTACAGCTTCAAGTTTAGGATCAACTCTATAAATACAATACGCTGATTTACAATAAGCTACATTTTCTTTGATTGTTACCTCATGATTCGTGCTGATATGCAAAGTCCGTAATCCTGACAATGCATCAACTCGTTGTTGTACATATTCTTCTGCGGCCACTTGTCGAGGTATTTCACCTCGAAAGTCTAAATAATCAATCTCGATTTCATTTGCTAGATAGCCTCGAACTTTTTGCCAATTATTTTCATCCAGTGCATTAGCAAAACCAACAATAATTTCTATAATTTTAATTCACTCAATAATCAAATCGATTTCTGTGTGTTTACACATCTCTACCTAATCAAAAATATTGCCAAAGTCAATTTTTTTAACGAACCGCCAAGGACGCAAAGGACGCAAAGAGAAGAAAAAATGCTTAACTGAACCGTATTGGACTATAGCCTAGCCACACAAAGGCTTTGAGTGTTTTCGGAGATGTCTAATGCATAGCCAGAAGTCTTGATGTAAATTTTTTTGTCCTTTGCTTCTCAGCACCAACCCAGTGCTTCGCTGATTTGCTCTGCTAGTTTTAAAGGACGGAAAGGTTTAGCAAAAACAGCAGCAACATTCAATTCAGTAAAATTTTCTCTTTCCGATTGCTGGACTTTGGCGGTTAATAAAATTACTGGAATCGTATTGGTCGCAAGGTTAGCTTTTAGTTGTTGCAAGGTAGCACGCCCATCCATATCAGGCATCATCATATCTAATAAAATGACATCTAATTTGTAATTGGCAGCTATATTCAATGCTTCCCGACCAGAACAAGCAGTTAACACGTTCCAACCAGCACCCATTTCTAATCCCAATTTAGCGATCGCCTGCACATCTTCTTCATCATCAACAATCAAGATATTTCTGCTCATGCTGATACTCCTGCACTATATGGGTGCTGATTTGCTTGATTATTCTGATAGATATTCTAGAACGCGATCGGGGAAAAGTAGGGGAAAATTAGGTAATTATAAAAGCTGTTTACTATGAAGTTGTTAAAGGTAGCAGCACATAAAAGGTGCTACCTTGACCCAAAATGCTCTCAACCGAGATTTTACCGTCATGTTGCTGTATGATATTCCGGCAAATAGCTAGACCTAAACCTGTTCCTCCTTTATTACGGGAATCGGACGCGTCAACCTGCTGAAAACGCTCGAAGATCATTTGTAATTTATCTTTCGGAATTCCTCGCCCTTGATCTTGGATAGTAAAAAGGCAGTTGGGCAATAAAGTGTCTTTTGTTAAGGAATGCTCATCTCCCAACTCAATACTGTTATGTTCTGTGAGTGTGGCACTAATCCACACAGTATCGCCTGGTTTTGAAAACTTAATGGCATTACTCAGTAAGTTGGTTAGAGTTTGTACTAGGCGATCAGGGTCTGCCCAAAGTTCAATTGCCAGAGGATGAACAATCAACTTGACTTGTAATTTATCTGCCATTGCCTGCATCTCTTCTGTTGCTATTGTCAGTACCTCAGCAGCATTGCACTTCACTTTCCTCATGAAGATTTTGCCAAATTTCATCCGTTCTAAATCGAGAATATCGTTCACCAAACGAATTAGACGTTCAGTATTGGTAGTGGCAATTCTCAAAATTTTTTGTCCCTGTTCGGTCAGAGTTCCCAGTTGTCCAGTAGCCAATAAATCTAACGCTCCCATTGTGGAAGTTAAAGGTGTACGCAACTCGTGACTAACTAAAGAGATAAACTCGTTTTCTAAACGTTTGCGTTCGGTGATATCGTTGGCAATCAATAAAGCACACTGCACTCCAGCCAAGTCAATCAATTCAATGGATAGCAGTATGATTTTGACCTCAAGAGATTTGGTATAGAATTCAAATTCCAGGTTGTAAAGTGACTCAGTATTAGGTAAAAGTTGGATGGTTTGGGTGAGAGCTTCTTTATCCTTACTCAAATCCAGTTCAGAAGCGGTATGTCCAATCACTTCTTCTAGGCAATAGCCACTCATTTTTAGGAAACTGGGGTTGACATCAATGAAGCGCCCTTCCGAAACGGTAGCGATCGCAATTGGATTAGGACTAGAACGAAAGGCTTTAGCAAACTTCTCTTCTGCTTTGGCGCGATCGCTAATTTCCTGCTGTAACCGTTCATTTTGTACTTGGAGTTGTTTTTGCAGTTTCCAAATCATTAAGTGATTTTCAATCCGTGCTAAAACTTCTTCCAATTGAAGAGGCTTGGTGATATAGTCCACTCCGCCAACTGCAAATGCTTTTACCTTGTCTAGCACCTCGTCTAAAGCGCTAATAAAAATTACTGGAATTTCGCGAGTGCGATCGTTTGCCTTAAGGTGTTCACAAACTTGATAGCCATTCATCTCCGGCATATTTATATCTAGCAAAATCAGATCGGGAGGAACTGCATTTGCTCCCCGTAACCCTGTAGAGCCTTTAGTCACGCTACGAACTTTATATCCTTGTTGCGTCAGCATCGCAGATAGGAGGTTCAGGTTCTCCGGTGTGTCATCAATCACTAATATGTCTGCTTTGGGAGAGTTGAGTGACTGGTTAGGCATCGCAATATTGGTTTGAGCCAGAATAAGTTGCTAATTATACATAGATATTTTAACGTTAGTTCGATTCATTAATAACTAGTTAAAAAAAATGCTAATTACCCAATTCTCTCCCCTAATTCTCCCCGATTAATATCTAATCTAAAAAATATCGAATTGGAAGTTATTTTATGATTCACCATATTTCAATTGCTGTTCAAAACCCCCACCACGTTGCTCAAGTTCTCAGTGAAATTTTAAAAGCACAAGCTGTTCCCTTTTTTCCTAACCCAGGCAGCTATATGGTTCTCCCTTTTGATGAATACGGTACAGGTATCGAACTGTATCCTTTAGGCTCTCAGATAGAACCTGGTGACGGTGATGAAGAGTGTGTATTTGTTCGTACTGCCATTACTTCTAAATTTACAGATATTCATGCAGCCATTTCTGTACCTATTAGCCAAGCAGAAATTGAGCAAATTGGTGTCCGTGAAGGTTGGCGCGTCGTGCGCTGTAACCGCGACTCTTTCTTTGAGGTTATTGAATTCTGGATTGAAAATAGATTAATGATAGAACTGCTAATACCAGAAATGGCATTACAGTACTTGAAATTTGCAACTAGGTCAGAAAATTTGAAATATTTTGTAGCAGAACTTCCTGTAGCAACAAGTTAATAAACATCTGAATCTCTTACTACCAAAGTTCTAAGCGGCGAAAGTCACCGCTTGGAGGTTGAATGAACAAGTCTTTTGCTGTGATTTTAGGCACTTATTGATCCCCCCTAACCCCCCTTAAAAAGGGGGGAACCGGAATCAAAGTCCCCCAATTTATCGGGGAGCCACTGCGGTCTTGGGGTCTCCCCAAGTGGAGCATGTGGCGTGGATTTAGGGGGATCTAAAACTTTTGATACCGATAAGAGGACTTTTCAAACATCCTCTTAGACTTGTGTGTTTAAAAACGCTACAATTTTGTGCAAAATTGAATTCGGGCAGTCGTTGATTGAATTCGGGCAACCACCAATAATTTACATAAATCCATTTATTAATATATTTGTAATAAATTGATTGAAGACCACCAAATCTGTGATTTGGTAGGGGCTTATACCCTCTTGAATTACGAATTAATAATTATTTGTTGAATGCAACGCTGATATTAATATTAGCTCTTGATTTTCTCGGTTAAGTCTAGAATTTCATCAAAGCAGAAGCAACGTACTAAATTTGCCAGTTTTTCTGCCCAGACAGAATGAGTTGGAGGAATTTGCTTAATGAGTTGAAAAATTCGTTCAGCATCGATTTCAAAGGCTGCCTGATTAAGTTCTACGAGCCATTCAGTAGGCATAACCATTAGGCAAGAGTGAAGATCCAAGATGGAGGATTGAATATTCTCTGAGTTATTGTCTATTTCAGCTTCGCTGTTTTCTTGTGCATAGATATAATCAACTTGCAAATATTCAGCTATCTTTTCAAAAATCACTTGTTCCCGGAATGGCTTGCGAACCAAGTCATCACAACCTGCGGCTAGAATACTTGCTTGTTGTTCTTCAAATGCGCTAGCAGTCAGGGCAATAATTACGGTATGGGGATTTGCGTTTATACTCCTCTCCCTAGCTCTAATCTCTTTTGTTGCGTCGTAGCCATTGATTACAGGCATCCGCATATCCATTAAAATCAAATGGGGCTGCCAAGTTTGCCAAAAGGCGATCGCTTCTTGTCCGTTAGTTGCAGTTTCCATTTCAAAACCAACACCACCAAGAAGTTGCACAATTAGATCGCGGTTTTCTTTGCGATCGTCCACTACCAGAATACGGCAAGGTAGTTGATCTGCTGCCAGCTTGATCACACGTCCTTTACTCAACTTTGGTACAACTTTCAAAGCTGCGGCTAAATTTACTTGGATGTCAAAGCTAAAAGTAGTTCCTTGCCCCAAAGTACTAGTAAAATCAATATCCCCTCCTAACAACCGCACAAATTGACGGCTGATAGTCAGTCCTAGTCCAGTACCCTCCTTGGTTTGAATACCACTTGTTGTTTGGACAAAAGGCTGAAACAAGTTATCCATTTCTTCTGTTGCTATCCCCCGTCCAGTGTCTTCGACTTCAAATATTAGAGATTGGGAAGTAGCGAGTGCTGAGTTTCCTAAGTTTGGATCGGAGGAAGCTTCCGCTCTAACTTCTCGCTGAGTGTTAGCGGTAGCGGGGTGTTTAGCCCGTGCTGAATGCTGAGTAAGAAGTTCTCCATCTGCTCCTCTGCCTTCTCTTACCCGTAATGTTACTGCTCCAGTTTGAGTGAATTTGACGGCGTTACCTAAAAGGTTGATCAGCACTTGGCGGAGTTTTCCTTCATCTGTGTGAATGTATCTAGGAAGATTAGGAGCAATTTCAAAACTGAGAAACAATTGCTTTGCTTGTGTCCGCACCTGGAACATTTCTTGTAATGTTTGCAATAGAAAATAGAGGTCGAAGTCTTCAGGGTTAAAAATAATTTGTCCAGCTTCAATTTTGGACATTTCCAGGACATCGTTAATCAGGTTAAGCAAGTGTTCTCCACTGCGATTAATGGTAACTAAAGATTCACGTTGATTTGGTTTAAGTGTAGTGTCTCGTTCCATCAACTGAGAAAAGCCAAGAATTGCATTCAAAGGTGTACGGAGTTCATGACTCATGTTAGCTAGGAAAGCACTTTTAGCTCGGTTGGCAGTTTCAGCAGCTTCTTTGGCAATTCTCAGAGCTTCTTCTGCCTGATATCTGGCTCGACCGATCGCAATAATTTCACCTACCAGTTTCAGAAAAGTAATATCTTCTTGGTTCCAAGTTTTACAGAAGTGAGTTACTGCTGCACCAACAAACCCAACCACTGTACCAGAGTGAAGCATGGGTACAGCAATTAAAGACTGAAAGGACATACGTTCAAAGAGCTTTCTTTCTGCTAAATCGGGCGGCAGATTTGATACACAAGGAACTTGTAGATGGTTGCCATGAAGAATCGGCTTGTAAAAATAGGGAAAACTTTCAACAGGCGATCCTGTGGCGACATCAATCAATGGTGGGAAACCTTCATCACACCATTCATGGATTAGGTCAAATCGGCTTTGATCGTCAGAGCATTTAAAGATGCAACTGTGTTCGGCCTCAATAAATTGAGCGATCGCTTGAAGTGTAAAATTAATTGCTGTATCTAAATCTTGGTCAACGAATTGCCGAGAAATACAACTGAGCAAACTTTCTGCTTGAACACGACGGCCAATAGCAACTTCTGCTTGTTTTCGCTCTAGTTCAGCACCAGCACGGGCAGCAAAAATTTTCACAATCAGTTCTCGTGCGGGATCGTTCTTCATTGGTTTGACATCTATCACTGCTAGATGTCCCACAATCTCGCCAGATGAATTGTTCAAAGGAACACCTAAAAAACTCTCGGCATTCATATTCTGCAAAATTATATCGTCAGGGAAAGCGGCTTGTAGTTCTTGAGCGTAGTAACACAAACTACTTTTAAATGTATGCTCACAAGGAGTACCCTGCAATTCGTACTCTAGATTATCTCCAATTGCGTCGCCACACCAAAAAGCTAGGGTACGGACTTTGGTTTTTTCTTTATCTACACATTCTGTGACTAGGGCGTAGCTTACTTGCAGTACATCAGCAAGGTAACGAACGCAGGAATTGAAGAATTCATCACCTGTTTTCGAGGCTGTACCTTCAACAATCGAACGTAAAGCTTGTTCTTGCTGCTTGCGATCGCTAATATCTGTAAACACGGAATCCAAACAGGATTCTTCTGCATTAAAGCGGATTGACAAAAGTAGCCAAACAACCAAACCATCAAAGCGGCGCAGTGCTACTTCAAAATTGCGAACTTCACCATAGGCATCTAACTCTGCTAACATCCGCGTGCGATCGTCTGGATTTACATATAATTCAGTTGTGAAATACTTGTCAATCAAGTCACCAGCAGCAGGAAAACCCAAGATACCAGCACCGCGTTGATTAGCATCCACAATCAATCCATCTGTTTGGCGGGTGCGTAAAATACCTACTTGGGAATTTTCAAAGATGTTGCGGTATTTCATTTCGCTACGACGCAAGGCTTCTTCTGCTTGCTTGCGTTCTGTAATGTCGCGTCCCACACCCGAAATAGCAAGTCCACCATTGGAAGTGTTGATTGTCGAAGTATTAAAGCTGAACCATCGCCAGTTACCGTCTTTGTGCCGCAACCGCATCTCGATACCGGTCAGCTTTTCTCCTGTTGTTTGTAATGCCGAGAGGCTAATTGCTAAATCTTCAGGCTCGACGAACTCTACCAGAGAATGACCTTCTACTTCCGCCAAGCTGTATCCCAAAATTGAGGTTACATTCGGCGAATGGTAGGTAAAAATTCCGTCTGGGTTGAGGACAAATATCAAGTCATTGGCATTTTCGACGATATTGCGGAACTTTAACTCACTCTCCTGGAGGGCTTCTTCAGTGCGTTTGCGTTTTGTGGCATCGGTTCCGACTGAAAGAATTTCTACTAAGTTACCTTGGTCATCTAAAATGGGTTTATTTGCCCAGACTATCCACACGCGATCGCCATTTTTGCACAAGTTCTCATTTTCGTTGAATAGATAGTTTTCTGGGTACTGGCAAATATCAACCATTAAGCTCTGTAAGTCGCGCCCAGAAGTTTCGGTTTCTGGAACAATTGTACCGATGACATTACGTCCGATAATTTCCTCTATATCGAAGCCAAAAAGCCTTCGACCGTAGTCATTTAAAAATATAATGTTACCTTGATCATCCCAACGCAGAATCATGCAGTTAGCTGTTTGTACCAAATCTCGGTACTGTGCTTCGCTTTGTCGCAAGGCTAATTCAATACGTTTGCGCTCACTAATATCCCGCACTATTGCCAAGACGTTTGGCTTACCGTTGTAAGTGCAGATTGTTCCTTTGACTTCCACATTTATCAAAGTACCATCTTTGCAGATATCAACTGCTTGTCCATAAAATTGCTCACCAGATTGAGTTTTCTCAAGAAACTCATAAAAAACTGAATGAGAGTCTGGGTGAATGTAAGTAGAAGGATGCAAAGTGATAAATTCTTCGTAAGAGTAACCATGCATTTGGCAAGCAGCAGGATTAACTTCGGCAACTTTTTGAGTCTCTATATCAGTAATAAATAGTCCATCATTGATAGCTTCAAAAATACTGCGGTATTGCAGTTCACTTTGTCGCAGTGCTTCTTCTGCCCTTTGCCGTTGGGTAATATCGCGGAAACTCCACACTCTACCAATAATCTGTTCGCCAATGTGCTGAGGACAGGAGTAGCGCTCAAATACTCTGCCATCGCGCAATTCTAACAAGTCGTAACTAACTTGCTCTGGCTGGGTGTACAGTTCTCGGACTCGTTGCAAAAAATCATCTGGGTCTTTTAACTGGTTTGCCAGATATGCTAACCGCTTAAAATGATCTGGTTCTGCTAGAAGTTCTTGTGGAATTGACCACATTTCTAAAAACTTTTGGTTGTAGCTGGTGATTTCACTTAAGCTGTTGATTGCTAAAATACCATCTTGAATCGATTCAAAAATAGCGTTTAACAAAGACAGAGAGTTTTCTAAAGCTACTTGCGTTTGTTTGCGTTGCGTGGCTTGCCGATAGGCATCGCTAATATTTCGTCCCAAAACCACCAGCGCCTTACGTCTCCCATTCTGGTAAAATAAGGGAGCTTTAATCATATCTAAACAGCTCACTGTGCCATCAGGACGAGGCACAACTTCTTCTACCCGTTGAACAGTTCTCTGTTGCCAAGCTTGTTCATCCGTTTTGTCACAATTGAGCAAGGCATCGTGATAAAAATTGCTAAATTGCGCCAGTTCTGAGTCAGTTTTGCCTTGATAATCAACGCCTTGTAGCTCCAGAAATTCCAGATTGGCTTGGTTTGACAACAACCATTTTCCTTCGCCATCCTTTAGGCAGATAATATCGGGTGTAGCGTTAATTAGTGTGTGCAATCGCTCTTCAATTTCTTGCAAAGATTCTTGAGTTTGTTGAGCTTGCGTGATATCCCGAATCACTAGTACAGCACATTTATCATCAGTCAGTCCGGTGCAACTACCAGATATTTCTAGTGTTAGAGTACGCTCACCTTGTTGCAACTGATAATTTGTTGTCTTATATTCCCCATTGTGTATTCGGACATCAGGATAGGTCTCTGAAGAAACTGCTTGTCCAGCCTGGGTTAGGGGTAGCAAATCAGTTAACTTCAAGCCGCAAACAGTGCCTTGGAGTTGGTTTACCAGAGACTCAAAAGCAGAATTGCACCATTGAATGCGTCGGTCTTCTCCTACCCAGACTACACCATCAGCGATCGCATCTAATGTGACTTCCATTTTAGCCAAGGTAGCTTCTAATTGCTTGACCTGCTCTAACTGTTTAGCGCTCATCACCAACTCCTTGATGCCTCCTGGATAGATATCAATAGCAACTTTGTATAGCGATTGTACCGTTAGTCCATCATCAGGATATTTAACTACAGGAAAATTACATATTGGCTTTAAATATTACAGCTATCAAGCAGATATCAGCATTATGGAGACAAGAAAGCAGGAAGAGAAGTTTGGAGCAGAGGAAGCCTCCGCTCCAAACTTCGGGGGGCAAAAAAATTTTTTGGGAGCAACGCGAAAAAGTGAGATCCTCGTGAAATAGGCAGGGGAGGCAGGGGGAGCAGGGGGAGTAAAGAGGCATTTTTAGTATTTTTTACTACCGAAACAGACTGCTTCTACACTTATTTCTTTCTCTTCCCCTGCCTCCCCTGCCTCCCCTGCCTCCCCTGCTCACCCATCTCACAAAATCGCATTGCTCCCATTTTTTTCTAATTGCAACTATCTCCCCTAGTTCTCCCCTATTAGTCTCTAAATTGAAATCATGAAAGCAGAGAACACCGCACAAAACAAGCGTAACTCTGCACTAAGTCAACCAAAACGGAGGATACGGATATGCTACAACAAATCAAAGAATTGCTTCAAAACGCACAACTACAACAGCAAGTAAATGCAGCAGCTAACCAAGCAGAAGCCATCAAATTGTTAGCGATCGCTGGTGTAGAAAAAGGTTACAACTTTACAATTGAAAGTGTATCTCAAGTACTGACAGAGTTAACATCTGTGGACTCTAATGAACTGAGTGAAGAAGAATTACTCAGCGTTAGTGGAGGAATGATGCCTAACACTGGTCATGTCCACATGTCATGTTGTACTGATTGTCCCAAGGGAAATGGTCAATGTTGATCTTTGAGCATTTAGCCAACAATATTCTTCATTGAGATTAGGTGTCAGGGAAAAGAGAAGAGTGAGAACTTGAAGTATTAAGCTCAAAGCCTCATTTATCTATCTCGGAACTTAAAACTACTTTATTACTTTCTAAATTCAAATTATCAAAGCAGAGAATGCCACACAAAACAAGCGCTACTCTGCACCAAATCAAGCAAAACGGAGGATAAGGTTATGTTACAACAAATCAAAGAATTACTTGAAAACGCTCAACTACAACAAAAATTAACAGCAGCAGCTAACGAAGCAGAAGCTATCAAACTACTGGCGATCGCTGGTGTAGAAAAAGGTTACAACTTCACAATTGAAAGTGTATCTCAAGTACTGACAGAGTTAACATCTGTGGACTCTAATGAACTGAGTGAAGAAGAATTACTCAGCGTTAGTGGAGGAATGATGCCTAACACTGGTCATGTCCACATGTCATGTTGTACCGATTGTCCCAAGGGAAATGGTCAATGTTGATATTTCAGCATTTAGCCAATAATATTATTCATTGAGACTAGGTGTAAGGGAAAGGGCAAGAAATAACTAATTGTCCCTTTCTTTGTACACATCTGCCCCCCGTTTTGCGTTAGGGGTTCCTGCCATAGACCTCTGCTTTTCTGCCCTTGCCAAGCCAGCATTATGAATAATCCAGTCATCGCCAAACGAGATATCTCATCCTCTAAAGCATTAACAACTATCGTTGCCAACGCCAGTTTTTTCTGGGAACGCCTCGATACAGAACGATTTATAATTGACATTGATTCGGTTAATGAAAAAGAAATTCAGCCTCGGCTCGATCGCTGGTGTCAAATCGTAGGCGACTGGAACACTTTATATAAACGCTTACAGTGGGAAAACTTAGACCTTGCTAACATTCGCCCTCGCTTGGGAAGCATCAGCTGGAATCCACAAGCACCATTGCCAGCATGGGCAGAAACTTTGCAGCAAATTATGCAAATGGCAAGGGAATTTGGATCTGCACTGGAAATAGATTTACCAATTAATCCAGAAAATCCGATTCCCTTTGAAGATATCTTGCTGCCTGCGATCGCAGTTGCCAGACAGCAACTTTTGACTCGACTTGGTTCTGAACTAACTGAAGACAGCTTACCCTTATCAGTCCTTTCAAAAGCTGCTTACCGGGAATTAGAGCGCAGTTTGCTACAACGATTGGCAGAACTTTGCACCAAGACGCTGAATTTGGAATTTTCTCAAGTTCGTCCATTTGGGAAAAACTTGCTCAACTTGCTAGGAGTATCAACAGAAAAAAGCAACAATAAAACTCATTATAATAAGTTTGTCAATCAACTCCTAGAAGATGGATTGTTGAGTCTATTTAATAAATATCCAGTACTCGGTCGATTAGTTGCAACAGCAGTCAGTTTTTGGGTAGAGTCTGCCACCGAATTTATCCAACGTCTGGCTGAAGATAAAGCAGATATTCAGCAAATATTTAGCTCTAAAAATGATAGTTTAGGTAAAGTTAGCGAAATTCAAACTTCCCTTTCTGACCCACACAAGCGTGGGCGAACAGTTATTTTGCTCACTTTTGAGTCTGGACTCAAACTTGTATATAAACCTAAAGATTTAGGATTAGAAGTTGCTTTCAACCAATTTTTAGATTGGTGCAATCAACACAGTCAGCTTCTAGATTTCAAAGTGATCCAGGTACTGAACCGAGATAATTACGGTTGGGTAGAATATATTACACATCAACATTGTAATGATGAAGCCGCTGTAGAACGTTTTTATCAACGGGCTGGGATGTTGTTATGCGTGCTTTACGCTTTGCGAGGAACAGATTGCCACCACGAAAACTTAATTGCCAGTGGCGAACATCTGGTGTTAGTGGATATGGAAACTTTGCTGCACCATGAAGCGAATTTGATCGAAAACTCACCAAATGCCCCAGACTTTGAGACAGCCGCAGAACAGCAATTCTGGGAATCTGTGTTACGCACTGGGCTTTTACCACGTTGGGACTTTAGTAGCGATCGCCGCATTGCCTATGATGTTAGCGGACTAGGTAGTACAGATTCTCAAAAAATTCCTTATAAACTACCTAGTTGGCAGCAAATCAATACAGACGATATGCATCTGCAATATAAGTCTGTAACCATGTCCGTGAAGAAAAATGTGCCGCGCTTAGGTGAGATTCCCTTGTCAGCCAGCGATTATCAAGCACAAATTACTGCCGGATTCGAGGTGATGTATCGCTTTTTGATGATGCATCAGGATATATTACTGCTTCCTGGAAGTCCGTTAACTGCAATGCAGAACCAGCAAGTCCGGTTTGTCTTCCGCAACACTCGCATCTACAGTGCCATCTCACAAAAAACTTTATCACCCGATTACCTCAAACACGGCGCAGATTATAGCATTGAATTGGATCGCCTCAGTCGTGCCTTTTTGGTTGCTCAAGACAAACCCAATGCTTTACCGATTTTGAGTGCAGAACTCAAAGCAATGGAACAACTAGATATTCCATTTTTCACGGCGAATGCTGCTAGTGATGAACTGAGTGTGAGCAATGAGCTATCCATTCCCCAATACTTTAAGCAACCTAGTTACCAGCACGCCCTGAATCAGTTACAGGCAATGGATGAAATTGACCTAGCTCGACAAACAGCGATTATTCAAGGCTCATTTCATGCTAAGGTAGCGCAAACTCCCAGCCAAGACATTCAGCGATGGAATACCGAATCGTTACCGTTGCTGAGTTCGGCAGAATTAATTGCCGAAGCCAGTGCGATCGCCACTGAATTGGAAAGGACAGCTATACCAGATCCGGATGGCAGTGTCAACTGGATTGGGTTAGGTTATGTGCATGAAGCAGAGCGATTCCGATTGCAAGTTTTAGGCTACAGTCTTTACGACGGACGCACTGGAGTTGCCTTGTTTCTCGCGGCACTCAGTCAGGTAACTAATGACTCACATTACCGTGATTTAGCATTAAAAGCACTGCTACCGCTACGGCGGCAGATCCAAACCTTGAACTTAGAATCTCGGCAACTTATGGCTCGCCTCATGGGTATCGGTGGCGGGACAGGCTTGGGTTCGATAATTTATGGCTTGGTGAAGGTGAGCCAATTTCTCAAAGATGAGACGCTATTGCCAGATGCTCAAGAATTAGCTGAGTGGATGACACCATTGATTGCTGCGGATAAAAAGCTAGATATCATGAGTGGATCAGCTGGAGCCATTCTGGGGCTGTTGTCCCTTCACAGAGTAACAAAGAATGCAACAGTTTTAAAGAAAGCGATCGCCTGCGGAGAGCATTTGCTCAAGCATCGAATCAGCTACGAAAATGCTCCCAAAGCTTGGCAGACTCTAAGTGAAAAGCCCTTAACTGGGTTCTCCCACGGAGCAGCAGGAATTGCCTATGCTTTGCTGCAACTCTACAGTGTGACTCAAAATCAAGCTTACTACGAAGCAGCACTCGAAGGCATTGAGTATGAGCGTAGCGTCTTTAGTGAATCCCATGCCAACTGGCCTGATTTTCGCAGCGTGGAACCCAATCAGCCGCCAAGCTTCCCGGTTGTCTGGTGTCACGGTGCAGCTGGGATTGGGTTGGGGCGTTTAGGCTGCCTCAGACTTGGGGAAATTCCCGGAATTGAACGCGAGATTGAAATCGCTCTGCAAACCACCCAGAACTATGGATTAGAAGCCAGTGACCACCTATGCTGTGGCAATTTGGGTCGAATTGAAACGCTGTTAGTTGGGGCGCAACGCTACTCTCGCTCTGATTTGCGTCAAATTGCCCTCCAGAATGCCACAAATGTCGTAGCTAAAGCCAAACGAACAGGAGCATATCAAATGTTCGTTAATTTGCCTAGTTCAGTATTCCACCCCAGTTTATTCCGAGGTACAGCAGGAATCGGCTACGAGTTTTTACGGTTAGCCACCGATGATTTACCTTCAGTACTGTTGTGGGAATGAGTTTAGGGGAGGCAGGGGGGGCAGGGGGAGCAGGGGAGGCAGGGGAGGCAGGGGAAGCAGGGGAAGCAGGGGAAGCAGGGGAAGCAGGGGAGGCAGGGGAAGCAGGGGAGGCAGGGGAAGCAGGGGAAGCAGGGGAAGCAGGGGAAGCAGGGGAAGCAGGGGAAGCAGGGGAAGCAGGGGAAGCAGGGGAAGCAGGGGAGGCAGGGGAAGCAGGGGAGGCAGGGGAGGCAGGGGAGGCAGGGGAAGCAGGGGAGGCAGGGGAAGCAGGGGAGGCAGGGGAGGCAGGGGAGGCAGGGGAGGCAGGGGAGGCAAGACAATGACTAAAGAAGTTATTAAAGACCATAAAGACTTGGGAATTTATAAAATTGCCTTTGAAACAGCAATGAAAATTTTTGAGCTATCAAAAAAGTTTCCTGTTGAGGAACGATATTCTTTAACTGACCAAATTCGTCGTTCTTCTCGCTCTGTGTGTGCGAATATGGCAGAAGCTTGGCGGAAACGCCGTTATGAGGCAGCGTTTGTAGCTAAATTGAACGATTGTGAGGCTGAGGCATCTGAAACTCAAACTTGGATTGAATTTGCCGTCAAATGCAACTATATAGATGTGCAAACAGGACGAGAGCTTTACGCAAGTTACAACCAAGTTTTATCTGGTCTAGTAAATATGATTAATCATCCATTACCTTGGTTGATGAATCGTTAATCTCCCCCTGCCTCCCCTGCCTCCCCTGCCCCCCTGCCTATCCATCTCTCCCCTAGTTCTCCCCGATTTCACCATAATCTTAGAAGTCGAGAAGAAGGCTCTAAGCGGTGTCAGCAAGGAGAAGAACAATGCAATTAAAACATAGCCACATTTTCCGCCAAGAAGCGTTAGATCGCTTATCTTCACCAGAACAACTGGATCAAGCAATAAATGTGGTCAAGCCTCAAGCTTGGCTAACTTTATCTGCGATGAGTTTTGTGGTTGCTGTAGCTGGTGTTTGGAGTGTATTTGGTAAAATTCCCCTGACTGTTACAGGTCAAGGTATCTTGATTAAACCGCATCATGTTGTGGAATTTCAAGCACCTAGTTCTGGGCCATTATTAACTCTCAAGGTCAAGCCAGGGGATATTATTAAACAAGGTGATGTACTAGGTATTATCGACCAATCGGTGCTGAAGCAGCAATTACAGCAAGAGCAAGTAAAGTTGCAACAACTCCAAACTCAAAATCAAGAAACTGACAGGTTCCAAAAGCTGCTAATTGAGCAACAAATTATCACTCTTGGACAGCAGAAAATGGATTTGGAAAATAATCTGCGTCGAGAGCAAACTGCGCCCAAATTACGCGATCAAACCCTCAGAGCGATCGCCCAAAAACGTCAAAGTATCAATTCTCGCAAGCAACAAATTAATTACTTACTGAAAACTTTACAAGGACGGGTTGATAATCGTCGTCGTCTTTTTGAGGATCATGTGATCAACCAAGATATGCTGGTGCAAGCTGAACAGGAATACTTCAATACTCAAGCAGAACTATCTGATATTGATGTGCAACTAAAGGATCTAGAAATTCAAGAAACCACTACACAACGAGAATATCTAGAAAATCTTAACAGAATTGACGAAATTAAAACTAAAATTAAAGACCTGAATACTCAAAATACTAAATTACAAGAACAAGACTTAAAGCAAACAATTGACAAAGCCAATCAAATTCGAGAAGTAAAACGCCGAATTGCCCAATTAGAATTGCAATTATCTCAAGAAAGTAGAATCATCAGCAAATATAATGGTCACATTCTGGAACTAAGTGTTGTCCCCGGTCAAATGATGAATCCGGGTACTCGCTTGGGGTCAATCGAAGCTGAACAGCCAAATTCAAAACTTATGAGTCTTGTTTACTTTGCTAATAAAGATGGTAAGCAAATCAAGGCAGGGATGTCTGTACAAGTGACTCCCAGCTTTGCCAAACGCGAACGCGAAGGTGGCATTGTCGGAACCGTTGCAAATATCTCTTCCTTTCCGGTAACTACACAAGATATTGCAGCGCTCATAGGTAACAAAGAAATCGCCGCAAGTATTGCAGGTCAAGGTGAAGGAAAAGTACAAGCTCTTGTGCAACTAGAAGAAAATAATACATCAATTAGTGGCTACAAATGGTCATCCTCTGATGGATCAGCCGTAAAAATATCCTCTGGCACAACTACTTCTGTTCAAGTCAAAGTTGGAGAAAAAGCACCTATTTCTTATATTATTCCTATGCTACGCTCTTGGACGGGGATTTATTAAATTGGGGATAGGGCATTGGGGTTAAAACTTGAACCTTCACCCTCAGAAGTTCAACTTTCATCCTCAGAAGTTCAACTTTCATCCTCAGAAGCTCAACGTTCACCTTCAGAAGCTCAACGTTCACCCTCAGAAGCTCAACGTTCACCCTCAGAAGCTCAACGTTCACCCTCAGAAGCTCAACGTTCACCCTCAGAAGCTCA
>NZ_JBALDK010000199.1:0-24734 GCF_036917455.1 Nostoc sp.
ATGTCTACTGATTAGAGAATTAGGTGTTATAAAGTATTAAAACATATAAGTATTTCAGCGATCGCTCTTTGGAGAAAAACTTTTTGGTTTACTGCAGATAGCTGAGGGGAGTTATTGGATACCACTGTTTAGTCCAGGAGAAGTTATTTACCATCAAATTCGCTAATGTATTCAACTTTTTTAATTAGGATTGCGATCGCCAACTTCCACCCCCAACACCATGACTAATGGGAGCAACGCGAAAAAGTGAGATCCTCGTGAAAAGAGCTCTTGAGGCAGGGGGAGCAGGGGAAGTGAAGAGAAAATTTTAGTATTTTTTACGACCTTTATAGCTATAAATACACTTATTTATTTCTCTTCCCCTGCCTCCCCTGCATCCCCTGCTCCCCCTGCTCACAAAATCGCATTGCTCCCATGACTAATACTATAAGGGATTAGCCTCTACTACCACTTCTGGCAGGGGAATAAACTCTGTTTCATCTGCCACGCTAGCAAAGCGGTAATCCCGCCAATCGGCTTTTGCTTGCTCAATTCGTTCTGGTCGGCTAGAAACAAAATTCCACCATTTGTAGCGTGTACCCAATGGTTCACCACCAATAACAATACACCGAGCAGCAGCACTAGCAGAAACCCTGACTTCATCTATTGGATCTAGGATGGCGAGGCGATATGGCTCTAGCGGTTGCTCATTAATGCTCAAACCTTCTGTGACGCTGTATACTGCCCTCTCTGAATAACCTGTGGGGATAGTAAAATGAGCATTGGCAGACAGCACTACATCTAAATAGAGAATAGGTGAGAAAACTTGGACAGGTGAGGTGTAGCCAAATGCTTCTCCAGCGATCAATTTGATGATAGCGCCATTTTCTTCCCAGGTAGGAAGGGTAACAGCTGGATAATGAGTGAAACTTGGATCGGTTTCTTCGTATTCCACAGGCAAAGCGACCCAGGTTTGAATGCCATGAATGGTAGCTTCATTTTGACGGTCGATGTCGGGCGATCGCTCTGAATGTACAATCCCTTTTCCCGCCGTCATCCAGTTTACAGCACCCAGTTGAATTTCCTGCACAGTGCCTAAACTATCGCGGTGCATCAAAGCACCATCAAATAAGTAAGTTACGGTGGCGAGATTGATATGAGGATGTGGTCGAACATCGATACCTTTATTGGGTGGTAAAACGGATGGGCCAAGATGATCGAAGAAAATAAACGGCCCAACCATTTGACGATTAAGATATGGCAAACTGCGACGGGCAACAAACCCACCCAAATCTTTAACTTCAGGTTCAATCAGTTGAAGTATTGCCATAATTGATGGGGGGTAATTGGTAAATGCTGGAATTATTATAAGTAGATCCACCAGAAAAAAGCTAACCTTTGTGAGTTATCTGTTTCTGCGATCGCTCATCCGAATTTACCAGTCGTTTGCAGACAGGATCGCGGGAGAGAACTTCACAGCAGTCAAATCAAGAAGAGTCACTTGCCTCAAGCTTAAAACAATCGTCCACAAGGAATTGTTCCCCGACGAATCGCATGACCGTTAGTTTCGGAATCATCCGCCCAGAAGAACTGTTTTAGATTACTGATGCATTCAGAATTGGGCGCAATGGCGATGCCTTCATTGTTAATATTTGACATCGAACTTGGGCGTTCGTAACCCTTGCTGATGATGAATTTGCCTTTCGTTGGCGAGCCAACAGTGGTATCAATGGCGAGTAAAGTTGAGCGGTTGCTGCAATTGTCATCGCAATACGCCCATAAAGTCTCATTATCGCGATCAAAGGATAAATCCATGATCTTCGTATTACCACTGGCAATGGTAGCGATACGCTGATCCGTCGAGTCAGAGTTGAGCGCGTAGGCGTAAATTTGTCCATTCGCTTCCAGTCCAACGAAAAACAATCCCGTGCCATGTAACGGATAATTAGCTGGGTTGTACGGCTGATTGGTACTTTCGTCTATGAATCCATTAGCCTGCAAATAACTATCTGGAACCCACGCGATCGCTTCCAAACCTAGATTAGTGGAGCTAACTGTCGGCAAATTAGAAGTTAAGTTCCATTCCTTGATGGCATTAAGTGTGGTGGCACTGCTGCTACTGTCATAACTCAGTACGCTGAAGCGGTTCGAGCCACTCCCATCTCGTTCAGTAGAGACATAGATAGTCGTTGAAGAAAGCTCGGCTTTGGTCACGCCTTCCGCATCCGGCGCACCAGTCCCATTGGGATAGCGCAACGTTTTTCCAGAACTCCAACCATTAGTAGTATTTTTGACGAAAGTGCTACCGTTCCAAACCATGTTGTAGAGTTTTGATGGTGAATTTTGCACCGCCCACAAAATGGCTTGTTGGGTTCCAGCCGCAGGGTTGTAGAACAAACCGCTGAGATTACCACCGAATTGGTTAGAGCCATCAGCAGTGACTACAGTTGTGGTGCTAGGCCATGCGCTGTAGGTAACAGCGGCCGCTACCAATTTCGCACTCAATAAACTGATGCCGCAGGCCAAAGACAGCTTTGCGATCGCCCAAGAAGATATTGCTTTACATTTCATTGTTTGATAGTCTCTGAGAATAATCAATGATTGAAACCTATACATCGTTCAATTTTAGATGCATAGATTGTTTGGATTACGCACCATCACAAAAGCGTTTGTGAAATCCACTCTAGCAATTTGGTATTAATAAAAAAATTATAATTAGTTAAAATTTTGGTTAAATCTGGCTATTTTCAATAATTTTTGATTACTCAAAAAAAGCTTGTCTATTAAATTCATTCGTAACTGTGTCCATCTTTTTATTCATTAGCCAAAATCATAGTGTAATTATAGTGAACTAGAGAATTGCCTAAGTAGGGTAATCAATGCCACTAAGAGGATGTTTTAAAAGTCATGATTGATGTATCAAATATTTTTTACCCCACCCTAACCCTCCCCTTACAAAGGGGAGGGAACCGGATTTTCTTGTTTCCCCCCTTTATAAGAGGGGATTAAGGGGGGTAATAATTCGATTTAAATCACGGCTAACTACTTTTAAAACATCCTCTAATTACTTGCAAATTTTTTCAAAAAAACTGGGTTTATCTCTACGACAGTCTCAAAAATAAAAAGTAAGTTGAATTATCAAAGCTTACTTTAAAAAGCTCGGACATCTTTTTTTTAACCTAGTAATATTGGGTGTAAACACCCAAATTTCTCACAGAACCGCGCAAAAACTCTATAAAACGCGAGATTACATCAAGAATGAAGAGTTTTACCATTATGCTTTGTGGTTGCAGTAGTGGTGTGACATAATATTGGGCTACCATGCCCGCATAAGTAGTTATAATTATCACAGTCATTGCACCCTACACGCCAGTTATTTTGCTTAATCTCATCACATGATTTTTGGAGAGAGAAGACAAAGTATAGCTTTGGTGGGGTGGGGTTATTTAAATTTAAGAAGTAATCAAGCGGATATAATATTAGTTACTAATAATATATGATTTGGCGTAAATTGAATCGAAAAATAAGGCTAGTATTTCTGATATTCTTACTTATAGTAGTAATTGCATCCCAGGGACTCTCCGCAAGAGAAATACAGCTAGTACAAAAAGAAAGTAATTACGCGATACATACTCGACCAAACTTTAATCAACCTAGTTTTTATCCAGTTGCACAAATTCCATCAGCAAAACTTTATAAACCTGTCGGTCACTGGGTAGGAAGGTTAATCTTACCAACAAAACAGCAATTACAAGATGGTTTAGATTGGGTATGGATGGAAGTGCAATATGCACCACCCACAGCGCAAACTCTGCTAGGAAAGATTGTGCGTCTAGAGTGGAAAAAGAATGAAGATTTACTTGCTAAAGTTAAAGCTGTAACACGAGATATAAATTTCAATTCAGAAGTAATTAAAAGTCAAAAACAAGGGAATATTCATCCTTTTCGATTAAATCAAGTTCGTCAGGTAGGTATTTTACGTTCTTTAGCTGGTGCAAATCCTAATGATGATGTAATTGTTGCTTTAGATGCAAATACAATCATTGATGCAAATGCAGGAAAAGCTATTTTGCAAATTGAACGCGAACCTATTTTGGCAACTGGTAGATTTTATGGTTTAGTAAAAATAATTAAACCGTTTAAATCTAGTAATGAAAACCTTTTTTCTACGATAAATAAGCAGGATAGGGATTACTTTTCTATCCAGCACTATAACCCTAACTCAAATAAATTTGATGAGATTAAAGAAACTATTCGTATTCCCCAACAAGTAATAGATACGCGAAACTTTGCGCCTTCAAGTTCGCAGCAAATCGAAAAATCACCTGCGGGTGAAGATGGTTGGTATATTTATGGTGCTAAAGATGCAAATGCTGTATTTACAGTAAACGCCCTTGCACCTCGTTCTTTGTTTCAAATTCAACCCCGTAAAATCATCACTGGGAAGGAATTAGGGCTAAATTATATCAAAGAGGTAAATTGGCAAAATACCGAAAAAAATAAAGGTAAATTCAATACTGCCTTGTTCAAACCTGTAGAAACATCTATATCAAAATGGCAACAAGGCGATAAAGCAATTGTACTACACCTATTTGGTGGAATTGGCGGACGTAAAGCTGAAGCAATCGCAGTACCTTATACAATCACCGGACATTTCGCTTTTGGAATTGCAGAAGTTGTCCGTGACGAGTTTACTAACGAATTACGCTTTGAGACTAAATACCACCAAATTTATGCCCATAACCCTGATGGAATTATTGCCGGAACGCATACATGGGCTGATTATATGGGTAATTTGCAACGTGGCTGGCTAGCAACACGTCCAGTATCAGATATTCTGATTAAATTCGACCCTGTAACGCAAGATTATGATTTTGATGGTATTAAACTTTCGCCTTTAGAGCAATTCCAGCAACAATTACAGGTAACAATGGCACGTTATCGCGTTGGCGATGGTACTGGTGGGGCAATGGTATCACCTGGTACATCATGCGTTCAAGACTCAAGCCAAGCACTTTATGCTGCGATAATGGCAATTAAAAACCAAGTTGCTAAAACTCCTCAAATTCAAACTTGGATACGCAAAAACCCTAATCATCCGCAAGCATTACGCTTTCAGCAGCTAGTTGAATTAGGTAAATCTTTAGAACAACAATTAGCGCCCTTAGGGATAATTCGTGCTGATTGGCAGAGTCAAGCAGGTATACTCGCAGGTACAGGAATCGGAAAAGCAACGGAACCATTTCAAGATCGTAGTGTTTGGGCTGGTTTGACAACGTGGCGAACAATAATGCCAAGACAAGCACACGACGACCTCGCCAAAATATTTTTCAAACATGGTGCAATTATGCAAGTATTGCGAACCAATCAAGTAGGTGGTTGGCAATCCGATATTATACCTATTGCACCAACAGTCTTTTTAGGACAATCTCAGATTCCCTTTACTAATATTTCACCACTTTCAGTTATTTTAAATCGTGTTCTAGCGTCGTTAGCACTTCCTACACAACAAGATTGGTTAGTTCTTGTTTTATTGTTGATAGTTTATAGTATTATTGCCATCCCTTATGGCTGGAAATTAGGATTTTTACAGATAAACATTTGGTCTGCGAATTGGATTGACAAATACCTGTTAACGTTGCGTTGTTTGTTTACACCGGCAATACTCGAAGAACTATTATTTCGCGTTATATTACTTCCTCATCCTACCGAAATAACCAATTGGTTACGATGGAGTTTATGGGCAATCGTGAGTTTAGTATTGTTTGTTTTGTATCATCCTTTTAATGCGAAAACATTTTTTAAAGCTGGCAATCCTACATTTTTTAATCGTGTTTTTATTACTTTAACTTTATGTTTGGGAGTTATATGCACTGTTGCATATACCTTAACCGGATCTTTTTGGGTGATAGTTTTAATCCACTGGGTTGTAGTAGTAGTTTGGTTAATTGTTTTTGGAGGAATGACAAAATTAGATAATAATCAAAAAAATCAGAAAGTTTAAAGGTGATTTATAAAGTAAACGTGTGTTATGCACATATTTCGATATTATTTGTCACAAAAATATAACAATCACGCTTAGAGGTTGAATGAACAAGTATTTGGCTGTGATTTTAGGCACTTAGAGATCCCCCCTAGCCCCCCTTAAAAAGGGGGGAACCAGAATCAAAGTCTCCCAATTTATCGGGGGATTTAGGAGGATCTGAAATGTTTTGCTAGCTACCAACGAGAGGACTTTTCAAACATCCTCTTAACGCACCTTAAAAACAAAAAAAACCCGCTGTAACGGGTTACACAACAAACTAAGAACAATTAAAACTTGATTTAGCTGGAATATCTCATTTCAGCTTCCAGTTGACGAATCAGTTGTTCGTCGCCCTTTGCTCTGGCTACTTGCAACCGATGCTCTAGGCTTTTTTGAATATTCTCTCTGTGAGCTTCTTGTGCTTTCCTTGCACTTTGTAGTCTACCTTGATTCATAGTGATTACCTTCTTTAATTTTTCACTTTATGTCTTCTATTGCTAACATAACACATGTTTTGTAGCTGTTGCTACAGAATTTTATAACTTAATGTAGATTTTAACAAAAATATGTCTGAAAAGCAGATAGCTCAACAACGACTCATAACTTTTCTAAGCGATTTTGGCGATCGCGATCCCTATGTAGGCATAATGAAGGGAGTCATCGCCCAAATTAACCCCAGACTAGACGTAATAGACTTAACACACCAAATTCCGCCGCAAGACATCGCCGCAGCCAGGTTTTCCCTCATGAATGCTTATCCCTATTTCCCCGTTGGGACAGTGCATCTGGCAGTAGTAGATCCGGGTGTGGGAAGTAAACGACGAGCGATCGCAGTAGAATTTGCTCAAGGGTTTTTAGTCGGCCCAGATAATGGTATCTTTAGCGGGGTACTTAGTCAAAGCCCTGCGATGTCTACGACGGGCTACGCCTACGCAGCCGTCGAACTTACAAATCTTAACTATTGGCGAACTCCTCAACCAAGCAACACTTTTCACGGTAGAGATATCTTTGCACCAGTGGCAGCTAATCTTGCTAGCGGTGTCCCCTTGAAACAGCTAGGACAAGAAATCGATCCAGCAAGTTTAGTCAAACTAGATATAGGCGAGTGCAAGCAGACAAGCAATGGCGTAGAGGGTTGCATTCAATATATTGACTACTTTGGCAACCTAGTGAGCAACATTCCGGCAAGTTACGTACAAGGCAAAACTTGGTATGTGCAAGCTGCTGGATTGAGGATACCAGGCTGTGAAACTTACAGTGATGTCAACTTAGGAGAGATACTAGCTTTAGTTGGCAGTCACGGCTGGGTAGAAATTGCCATTAATAGCGGCAATGCTCACTCAAAGTTGCAGTTAGATTCGCTTGGCAATCAGATGATGGTCTTTCATGTACTCGCAGCCTTTGACGAGACCCAGTTGTAAAATTATATATCCCTCAGTCAGGAAAATTGTGATGTTTAGACCTTTACTACTTATATTAATTATTACAACAATTATAAGTATTCTTTTGAGCCTGACACCCTCTACTGCCTTTGCACAACAGATATATGAACCAACAAATGAGTCGCTATCAAAGCATGAAGTTCCAGAGTGGTTCAAAGATGCTAAACTCGGCATTTTCATTCACTGGGGCGTGTACTCCGTACCTGGTTGGGCACCACTGACTGGTGAACAGAACAAGGTAATTGCAGAACGCGGTTGGGAATATTGGTTCCAGCACAACCCTTATGCTGAGTGGTACTACAACTCTATGAAACTTGAGGGCAGTGACACCTATAAGTATCACCGTGCAACCTACGGTGAAAATTTTACCTATGACGACTTTATCGCCACCTTCAATGCAGCTATCACAAAGTGGAATCCATCCCAATGGGCAAAACTGTTTTCTCAAGTAGGTGCACGGTACGTTGTGCTGACGACCAAACATCATGATGGTTTCCTGTTATGGCCTAGCAAAACCACAAACCAGTCAGGACGAGTGGCGGCGCGGGATATTGTGGGGGAACTGACACAAGCCGTTCGTAAACAAGATATGCGTATGGGTCTGTACTACTCCGGCGGTATTGATTGGTCTAAACAAGATACAACGGTGACAGACTTTAACACCTTGGTCGCAGCCATTATCCAAGAAAAAGCTTACGCGGAATATGCTAATGGTCATTGGCGCGAACTTATTGACCGCTATCAGCCATCTATCTTGTGGAATGACCTTGCGAACTTATTGACCGCTATCAGCCATCTATCTTGTGGAATGACCTTGGCTATCCTGTTGGTCAAGCAAACGAGATTATAGCTTACTTTTACAATCACGTACCTAATGGTGTAGTTAATGACCGCTTTGATTTAAGTAGGCAATTTGGTTTACACTTCGACTTCTCCACACCTGAATACAGTCAACTCAAACAAATCGAACCAAAGAAATGGGAAAGCACAAGGGGTTTAGGTTACTCGTTTGGTTACAACCAAAATGATACCGACTTGAACATGATTTCAGTAGACGAACTGGTTGATTCATTCGTTGACATTGTTAGTAAAAACGGCAACTTACTGCTCAACATTGGCCCAAATGCCGATGGTTTAATCTCGAAACTGCAAACTGAACGGTTGCTTGGCTTAGGCAAGTGGCTAGATGTAAATGGTGAAGCCATCTTTGGCTCGCGCTATTGGATACGCTCAGAAGATGTATCTACCCAAGGCATCCGAGTGCGCTACACCACAAACAAAGGTAATTTGTATGCTGTCTTGCTTGATACTCCCATGAGTCAGACGCTGACAATCCCAGGGCTAATTCTGCCGAAAAATGCAAAGATTACAATGCTAGGGGCAAAAGGTAAACTTGAGTGGCAACAGTGCGGACAGAATTTATTTGTCACGCTACCGGATATGTCTACGGTGAAAAAATCACCAGCCTACACGTTGAAAATCAGCCAGATACCTCTTTCCTGAAGCTCGGATATGAAATGCTGTACTAAGTTAATTTCAAATCACATCCACCCCCCAACTTCCGCATCAGTTAAAGGTTTCTCTAACTTGCTATATTCCGTCTGAGCAGCCCGCAATACGTGTTTCATTTGCACTGCTTCCCCAGCATCGGCAGCGAGGAAAGCTGCATTTAAGGCTATGTTACGGATATTACCACCAGCGACATTTAGCCGTGCTAGTTGGAGGGCATCTAAGTCTGTGGTTGGGGTGTTCGCGGGAAAAACACGCCGCCAAATCTCAGCTCGTTGTGTTGTATCGGGGAAGGGGAACTGCACCACAAAGCGAATCCGCCGCAGAAAGGCTGTATCAATTGCACTTTTCAGGTTAGTAGTTAGGACTGCTAAACCTGGGTAGCTTTCCATCCGTTGCAATAGATAGCTAACTTCAATATTGGCATAGCGATCGCGCGCATCTTTAACTTCACTGCGTTTACCAAATAAGGCATCAGCTTCATCAAATAACAAAATCACCCCACCTTGTTCAGCAGCATCAAATACCCGACGCAAATTCTTCTCTGTTTCCCCAATATATTTGCTAACGACTGATGATAGATCGATGCGATATAAGTCGAGGCGCAATTTCTGAGCTAGCACTTCTGCCCCCAAGGTTTTACCAGTGCCGCTAGAACCTGCAAATAAGGCGCTGATTCCCAATCCCCTAGCACTCTTGCCACCAAAACCCCAATTGTTATATACAGTACTACGTTGACGGACATGAGCCGTAATGTCTCGGAGAACTTGTTTCTGGGCCTCTGGTAATACCAAATCTTCCCAATCACCAGATGGCTCAATTCGTTGGGCGAGTTCATCCAAGCGCGGACGTGCTTGCACGCGACAGGCATCCCATAGAATGCTAGTGATATCATTTTCTGGTGTTTGGGCTAACTGTCCTGCGGCTTCTGCACAAGCAGCGCGGATGGTTGCGGCACTGAGGTTAAACTGATCCACTAGAGTTTTAACTTGCCCGTTCATTTGCGGTGCAATTGAACCTAGTGCATCTTGCCAAACTGTACCTTGTTCCTTGCTAGTTGGTTGATGTACGTCAAAATTAACTACCAGGCGTTGTCCTAGCCCAATGCGTTCCCGACTTGTAACTATTAAAAAGCCCTTGGTGCGTTCGATGAAACGTGCGATCGCATTTAACCGCGCTATATCATTAGTATCGAGATCGTTGCAATCTATAAGTAACGCACACTTACTTAAAATCGTCTCACGAATCCACAGGCGGATGAGATTATCTAACTCGCTAGGTACTAATGGAATTACTTGTGCAGGCATTACCCACAAGTTTAAACCCTGGAGTTGACAAATTGTTGCGGCAATGCCTCGTTTGCTAGTAGTTTCAACACCACATAACTGAACAATTGGCAAGCTATTAACCTTATAAGCTTGCGACCAAACTACTGATACTCGCTCGGCTAAATCTTGCTGCGAGGGGACTAAATCGCTAACTGCTTGTAATGGTTCAATGATGCCGACTAATCGTTCGTCAAGATATTGAATGCCCGTGAGATAATGTAAAATTCGTTCGTCAATTCTTACGGGACTGAGAGTCAGGGCATGACCATCACCAATTTGAATTAACCGCCAATGACGTAAGGGAGCATTTGGAGCGATCGCATCCCAGTGGACATCAGGTAAAGCGGCTAGAGCTAAACTTAGAGTTGGGTAAGCTCGTTGTAAATCCCCGTGCATTATAGCACACAATTTAGCAAAATCTCCATTCAATTCCATACCTGCACACAACAGCAACAAATCGCGTTCAAAGGGTGAGAGGCTAAATATTTTGCATACTCTTTCCAATGCCGATGGTGCAGGCATTGCAGCAGCAGCTTCCTGTAACGCCTGCCGTAAATGCTCTTGGTTGTTCTCTACAGATTGATTTTGCTCTTTTGCCGTGTGATTTTCTAAAATACCATGTACCACAGCCAGAGATGCTGATAGATAGCGATAGTTTGCCTCATCCCAATTGCGATTTGTTGTAGCATTCATAGAATAGTCACCTCTGGCGAATCATAACCTCCAGACTGATTCTTCTTATGCAATGGACTTTCTGCCCCATCTACCTGTACCCGAACAATATAAGTTCCTGGCTTGATGTTTTTGACAGGAATAGTAATTGCATCGGTGTCTTCAGTCCGCGATGCAACCAAGAAAGAGTAAGCGACTGGACTATTGTCTGAGGCTTCATTGAGTAGCAAAACTACCCGTTGTGCCTTACCAACTTTGGGCTGAAATTTGACGGTAATTTCGGCTGTACGTAAATTGTCGCCACTATTTTCCACTTGAGCGACAAATGCGGTAATTGTTGGATGGAGGACGAAAGCCGCAACGTTTGATTCAACTACATAATCTGTTTGCCCGCCATTGCCCATTGTGAGATGGACAACTTGGATACCTTGCACACTTGCGGATAAATCTGATGGGACTAACAGGCTAATTTGTGTTTCTTTAACATCATGAGGGACTATTAAAGTCTCCGTATTACTTAAACGGATTCGGGTAATCTCACCGCGTAACCGTTTACCACGAATTACTAGTGTTGTACCCGCAACAATAATTTGATCGGTCTTTGCCGGAGCCATAACTTGCTCTATAGTCGGTTGAGACAAGGGCATTATGTAGAAACCTTCAGAATTTTCAGGTTTGCTACTTTCAATTAATACCATTGATGCCAGATAGGTAGCTGAAGGTCGATAGTGTGTTTGTAAAGCAGACCATAATTTAGAAGTTTCTTCCATGTTAAAAAACTCTGGAGTCAATTTAATCTGCCCAATTTGTTCAGCTAAATCGGATACAGATACACTCGCTACAGCTTGGGAAAAAGCACTTGAGGTATTGGTTGTAGAGGCATTTATCAGAGTATTTTCAATAATATCCGATGTGATAGCTGGTGTTTTGTGTAATAAATGCATTGCATAGCCCAGTAAAAGCTCCGACTGAAAATCCTTGGCTCCGTAAGCTGTGAGCAAATAGTGGAGGTCAAGAGCTAGTGGGGGAATTTGAGAGTGCGGGTTTCCATTAATACGTGAATGCCTACTCCGAAATTCCTGAGATACCCAATCGACATTGCGATTCTGCGTTACTTGATAGAGAAAGAGGTTAATTTGAGCGCGTTCGTCAGCTTCAACTGAAATTCGATCGGGCGGTAGGGCAGTTACAATTACATCACCAACACTAGCAGCGATCGGATCGCTGACTAAACCATTTTCCAGCAAGACTTTTAGTACTGCTGTCACGGCGGCTATAGAGAGCACATTACTCATCCTCGTTCCTCATGGCAATAGCACATATTAATCATGTACGCCAGAGTACATTGACAGAATATATTTTGCAAAACTTTAAATATTCTGTAACAGAGACTATTGGTACGGCGTACAAAAGCACATTGGCAACTATTAGTACAGAATGGTGTAAATCCACTTAGTATATAAAATAACTATAAGTCAGGCAAATTCCCTTGTTAAAAGTAGGCAAAATTGCCCGGTATTTTACTATTCTGGATTTGCGCTTTCCCGTTTCACTCCTACCATTTTTATTTGAAGATGCGCCGATAAAACTGATGCAGAACTACAAGCTATAGCGGCAATTCATGTAAATGCATCCGCAAAGCGTCTTATAGAGTAGCCGCTTCTCTACAAATTCTCCAACAGAGTACTGGCATGGTATTGCTGCATTATCTCTAAAGGGCAGCCTCACGTAGAATTGGTATTAACACTACTGAAGCTGACAGTCTTGTAGAATTTGCATTAACTTCATATTAGGAACAAATTTCAACTGCTATAAGTCTTAATTTTAAACATTTTATCAAATTGCTAGCATTACTTTAAGTTACTGATATGTTAAGCTGAGTATAATTAGATAAATCACTAAGTAATATATATTACTAGTGTTAATCTAGTTTACAAAGTAAGCAATCATATTTGTAATACTAGTAATATCTCTGACTAAAGTTAACACCTTAAAGTAACTAGGATGGGTTCCCGCAGATGAAATCCCCACCTTTTTCAAATTCTTGGATTGGTCGCTTCGTAGGTGATAACGAGCGATACCGTTTAGAAAAACGGTTAGGCGGGGGTGGCATGGGAGATGTCTTCCTGGCAACAGATACCCGTGTAGGTCAGCAGGTAGCATTGAAGTTGCTCAAAGATACGCTGGTGGCATCACAAGAAATGAGAAAGCGTTTTGAGCGGGAAGTGGCAGTCTGTGCTGCTTTGCAAAGCGATCATATCGTTAAGATTAGTGATTGTGGATTCACCCCAGAAGGCTTTCCATTTTACGTGATGGAATATTTGCGTGGGCAAACGCTCAGACAATTACTGCTACGCGAAAAGCGGCTATCTGTTGAGCGGACGGTTAAAATTATGGCGCAAGTTTGCAAAGGTCTACAGCTTGCCCATCAAGGTGTTACTCTCCAACGGGAGAGTGGAAAAAGCACTGAGCATATTCAGGTAGTTCATCGCGACCTGAAACCAGATAATATATTTTTAGTGCCTACAGATTTGGGTGAGTGGGTCAAGGTTTTGGATTTTGGTGTTGCCAAAATTCGGAGTGAATCTTCCGAAAATGCCAATATTACAAATATTACCAGTACCTTTATTGGTACATTTCGTTATGCGCCTCCTGAGCAAATCCAAAGCGATAAAAACCTAGACGCAAGGGGTGATATTTATAGTTTAGGGATTATTCTTTATGAAATGCTGAGTGCCGCCGATCCCTTTGGTATCAGCATTAAAGGTAGTCATGTCAGCGAGGCTTCTTGGGTATTAGCTCATGCTTATGAGCCACCGAAACCACTGCGATCGCAACCAGGTTGTGAGCATTTGCCCGTACAATTGGAAGCTGTGGTGATGAAATGCCTCCACAAAAACCCCGCTAACCGATTTGCAAGGGTAGAAGAACTCAATATTGCTTTGCAAGCGGCTGCCAAATTTGCCCCCGGACAGGCTACCGGGCAACCGCAACCTTCCTACAATCAAGGTTCAAATCACGAAACTATTCCCAGACAATCCAACGACGACACTGTTCTGCGTCCTCCATCTGGATATAATCAAGGTTCAAATCACGAAACTGTTCCCAGACAATCGAGCGACGACACTATTCTGCGTCCTCCATCTGGATATAATCAGGGTTCAAATCACGAAACTGTTCCCAGACCGTTTAACCCGATTCAACAAAACCAATCTGAAGAAACAGTTTCTCCCCTTCAGCCTAGATACAACCAAGGTTCAAATAACGAAACGGTTCCAAGGCAGTTTAACCCAGTTGAGCAAAATCAACAGAGTCCTGTGAATAATCCAAACACCAGTAAACCGGACGTGACTTTGTATCAACCACGATCTGCGTCTAATCAAGGCGGACAACAAATGCCACCAGATAAGACGTTATATCAACCGCGACCTGGTTCTAATCAAGGCGGACAACAAGTGCCACCAGATAAAACGTTGTTTCAACCGCGACCTGGTTCTAATCAAAGCGGGCAACAAGTACCACCAGATAAAACGTTGTTTCAACCGCGACCTGGTTTGAATCAAGGCGGACAACAAGTAACACCAGATAAAACGTTGTTTCAACCGCGACCTGGTTTGAATCAAGGCGGACAACAAGTAACACCAGATGTTACGTTGTATCAACCACGACCTGCATCTCATCGAAACGGGCAACAAGTGCGAACGGATGATACTATTTACCAACCAAAGCTAAATGAGCAGCTAGCTACGAGAATCACTCCCAATTTTTTGCGAATCTTGGGAGTAGTCTTGGCCATTGGATTGTCCTTAGCATTGGTGGCTTATATATACACTCAACTTCAATCTCGTAAAGAGCCAAGTAACCAGCAAATACCTAATAGCGATCGCCTTCAGAACTAGCCCCACCGGAGAAGACCGTACTGCCTCCTCCAGTGAGTGTTCTTTTAACTACTTACTAGTTCCTGCCAAACACACTGCCAAGGGCACGCGCCATATTTTGCGGTTGCATTGCATCCATTGCGGCGGTGGGTTCGTAGCCGCAGTGAACCATGCAATCGGCACATTTGGGATTACCACTCTTCTGGCCGTATTGACTCCAATCAGTTTGTGCCAGTAATTCCTTGAAGGTAGAGTAATAACCTTCGTTCAGCAGATAGCAAGGTTTTTGCCAACCGAGAACACTATAGCTAGGGCTACCCCAAGGCGTGCATTCGTAGTCTTTCTCACCAATGAGAAAATCTAGGAAGAATGGATTGTGATTAAAGTTCCAGCTTTTTTCACCAGCTTTGTAAGGAGCCAGAATTTGCCGGAAAAGGGTACGGGTTTGTTCGCGGTGGAGAAAATGATCTTGATCTGGTGCCCACTCGTAACTGTAGCCGGGAGAAATCATCATCCCGTCAGTATTTAGTGTTTCCAGAAAATCGAAGAACTCTTGCATATCTTTAGGTTCAGTACCCTCAAAGATCGTGGTGTTAGTGGTGACACGAAAGCCTTTAGCTTTAGCGGCGCGAATGGCTTTGACAGCAATATCAAAAACACCTTGGCGGTCTACACAATGATCGTGCAACTCGCGCATTCCATCTAAATGCACGCTAAAAGTCAGGTAAGGGGAAGGTTTAAACTTATCTAGGCTCTTTTCTAACAACAAACCATTGGTACACAAGTAAATATATTTTTTGCGCTCAATTAATCCCTGGACAATCTGATCAATCTGGGGATGTAGCAGAGGTTCTCCCCCAGGAATTGAGACAACCGGTGCGCCACACTCTTCCACTGCGGTAAAGCACTGTTCTGGGGTGAGATTTTGCTTTAAAATTTCCTTGGGATGTTGGATTTTACCACAACCAGTACAAGCTAGATTACAGCGAAAAAGAGGTTCCAACATCAATACTAAGGGGAAGCGTTTACGTCCTTTCAAACGCTGAGTAACCAGATACTTCCCGATATCCATAGCTTGTTGTATATTAACTGCCATTATTGCGATCGCTCCTCTTTATATATCTAAAAACACTACAGTAGGGGCGCACATCGGTGCTACTTGATTGCGTATTGCATCCCCACGTGAATCGTTATATTTTTCATTTCACATATCCCTGAGCAACAAACCAATCCACAGCATCTTTGAGTGCTGCTCTCAACGAAGATTGAGGTAGACCCAACTCTCGTACAGCCTTTGCAGCATCATAATACATAGGTTGTTTTGCCATCCGCACGCCATCCAATGGCACTGAGGGCGATTTCCCCAAGGGGGCGAGAATCTTTTCATCAACCCAGGCAACACTAAGAGGCAACCAAGCGGGTACTGTTCGTTGAGGTGCTGTCAAACCTGTGATATCGGCAAGTTCTTCGAGTAGTTCTTTGAGACTTAGATTTTGATGACCTAAGATATAGCGATCGCCTGACTTACCCCGTTGCAAAGCCAATAAATGTCCCCACGCCACATCTTGTACATCGATAAAATTAAGACCAGTATCTAAATAAAAGGGCATTTGCCGTCTTAAAAACCGTAAGATTATATCACCTGTCGGGGTAGGTTTGATATCCAACGCTCCAATGGGGCTGCTGGGATTGACAATAACTACCTCTTGACCTCTAGCAACAGCTTGCATGGCTTCAAGTTCCGCCATAAACTTAGACTTTTTGTAGTCACCCACCAACTTTTCTAAGGGACTCTGATGTGTTTCATCGACCACTTGACCTGATGATCCTACCCCAATAGCTGCTACTGAACTAGTATAAACGGTACGCTCAATTCCAGCTTTGCTAGCTGCTGCTAACACATTGCGCGTACCCAGAACATTGTTATGGTGAAGTAACTCTCGGTCTGTTTGCCACAGAGAATAATGGGCTGCGACATGAAATAGGTATTGACAACCTCTCATCTGTTGCCAGAGATTTGAAGCGTTCAAATCGCCTTTGATAATTTCCACATCCAAACCGCGAAGATTCTCCAGGTTGCTGCTTGAGCGGACTAGCGCTTTGACATCATATCCTTGTTGTAAAAGCAACCGTACCAAGTGGGCACCAATAAAACCCGTACCCCCTGTAACAAAAACTGGCATCAAGCTGTCCCTCTCTTTTTAAATCGGGGAAACCAATCATCTAAAATGGTGTAGACTACCGGCACGACAATCAAGCTGAGGATAGTTGAAGTTACGAGTCCACCAGCGATCGCTACAGCCATAGGCGATCGCAATTCCGAACCAGCACCCAAACCTAAAGCGATCGGTAGCATCCCCAAAATAGTCGAAGCAGTTGTCATCATAATTGGTCTGAGGCGCACTATTCCAGTGTTGAGGATTGCCTCGGTGCGTTCTGTGCCAGCATTGCGTAACTGGTTGATATAATCCACAAGTAAGATGGCATTTTTATTTGCCAGTCCCAGCAAAAAGACGAAACCGATCAGTGAGATCATACCAAAGTCGCTCTTGGTAATCAGTAGTGCCAACATTGCCCCCACCAGTGCTAAAGGCAAAGAGACACCAATCACCAAAGGATCTACCCAGGTTTTGAACAGCAAAAATAGTACCACAACAATACACAGGGCAGATAAAGCCAAAGTACTGCCGAAACTGCTAAAAACTTCACCTTGGTTAGCCGAATCTCCTCCTAAATCTAAGGAAACGTTAGAAGGTAACACCGCTTTCGCTTCCGCTACCACTTTGTCAGTAGCATCACCTAAAGATAGATTCTTACCAAGATTCGCACTAACATAAGCAACTCGCTGATTATTGAGCCGCTCGATTTGAACAACCTTACCCTGTGGATTCGTTTCACCTGTAATTGTGACATCGGCAAATCCCGGTAGTCTCTGAATTCTCTCTTTAATTGCCTTGACTGCTTTACTTAATGCTTGGAGATCGTTACCACTTAAAGCTATTTGAAGAGGTTTTTGACCGCCAGAATCGACAAATGGAATATCTTCCACACTAGTAGTTACCCCAGGAAGGATAGGTAAAGAGGAGCGCAATTGGTCTTGTAGTTCTCCAGTTGCGATCGTGCGGTTTTCCTTTAACTTTATATATAGCGTGCCTTTGTTCGGCTCACCCTCACGAGAACCAACAGTAGTAAATACCGTTTCAACTGCTGGTGATTTTCTGACTACATCTTCCAGCTTTTTAGCGACTTGAAGAGAATCGTTTAAGGGATTGGGAATTGGGGATTGGGAATTGGGGATTGGGGACTGGGGATTGGGGACTGGGGATTGGGGACTGGAGATATTGCTTCCTTGTCCTCCTTGTCCACCTCTAGCAAAATCGGGGATATTCGGTAAAGGAGCAGTATAAGCAATATTGAATTCGCCGCGATCGAGTTTAGGAATAAAACCTTTGGGAATGAATGGAATCAGCGCTATTCCGGCGATAAAACTGAGGACAGCTAAACCGATAACTATCTTCCGGTGATTTAAAGACCAACTCAGCAAATTTCTGTAAGATTGGGCAAACGCTACCCAAATTTTTCCTTCCCGACGCGGGGAGAGTGAGGATTTAGGTTTTAGCCAGTAAATAGCTAGAACTGGAGATAAAGTCCGAGCAACTAGCATAGAAGCAAGCATCGCTGCTGAAACAGTAATGCCGAAAGGCTTGAAAAACTGCCCGATTACTCCACCCATCAAACCGATGGGCAGAAAAACTGCTACTGCTGTCAAGGTTGCGGCGGTGACTGTTAGTCCGATCTCATTGGTTGCTAAAAGCGCTGCTTGACGAGGAGTTTCCCCATCTTCAATGTGTCGCATGATGTTTTCTACATCCACGATCGCATCATCAACAATACTACCAATCACCAAAGCTAAAGCTAACAGCGTAATCGTTTCCAAGTTGAAACCGAAAATTGCCATGACGATAAATGTCGCCAAAATAGACGTAGGAATCGCCAAGGCAGAAATTAGAGTGGCTCGCCAATTCCACAAAAAAGGAAAAATTACCACGATGGACAACAAGACTGCTTCGAGCAAAGCATCGATTGTTGACTGGGTAGCTTGGCGGATATATTTTGCTTGGGTGGCAGCTAAGGTGAGTTTGACATCCTTAAGGGTAGAACGCAGCCTTTGGACTTCTTTTTCAACTAGACTCACCACTTCTAAAGTGTTAGCGCTACCGCGTTTGATTACCTGAAATGCCAGTGCATCTTCGCCGTTAAATCTGACTAATGTTGCCCCTGCTTGGGGGATGGCTGCTGCACTCACATTCGATGGATTGACGGGAGGAGTTGCAGTAGTACCGCCCAAGAGGGAGACTTTTAGGACTCCTGGTAGTTTAGCGATCGCACTTACAATCTCGTCTTTCGCCAACTTTGTCAAATCTGTGAGATTCCGCGTGGGACTCTCAATGGCATAGCTAATAGCGGCTGACTCGTTCAGATTTAGGGGAATAATTTTAGAAGTCGCTCCTTGAGGCAAAGTCAGCTGCTTGAGGGCAGTTTCCACCTTTTTAGTCGATGTTTCTAAATTCGTACCAACGGCAAAAGAAAGGCTAACGGCTGTTTGACTAGGATAGGTGGATGAGCGAATATTCTCTAGTCCTTCTAGAGAACGGAGGCGTTCTTCTACAGGTTTGGTGAGCTTCGTTTCTGTATCTAGGGCAGTTGTCAGGGGGGCTGTAGCATTCACAACCACCACTGGAAAGGTAATATCTGGAAACAAAGCATACTTGAGAGAACTGAAAGCCAGAATACCAGCTACCGTTACGGCAATCCAAAAACTCACCGTCAGCCACGAAAATTGAATCGCCAATTTGGAAATATTGAAGAGTTCTCGTGCGGATTTGGAGTTATGAAACTTTACCATTTTGGAAAATTATCGTGTGGGTGACACAATTATTTAGCTTAAACAAAAAGAAAGCCCCACCTCTCACCGCTTCGGGAGTGTGGAGTATGTCACTCATGCTACAGCAATTATCTGGGGTGTCTCACTACAAAAGGGCAGGATTATTTATTGTCACTCAGATATGGCAAAATTTTGAAACATGGAACTTGGTTCTGTTGAGTATAAGAAATATATTTAGTCGGAGTTATTGGGAGAGCTAGTGCCTAATTTTTTGCCCATCAACACAATTCTGGTACCTCAAGGGGCAGAATATAAAGCTGTTTGTCGCGGATTAAGTGGCGTTACTGGTTCTATGCCAACGGTAGTAGCCATACCTATTGGGATGAAGCCTTTGCTCAAATATCTGCAACAAGGACAATTTCTGGTTCCAAAATCCAGGGTGCTGATTATGGGTATCTGTGGCAGTTTGAGCGATCGCTATACAGTTGGTGATATTGTGCTGTATCAAGATTGTGTTTATCAACAGAAGCGGCAAGAATGCGATCGCAATTTCACAACACAATTACACTCTTCCATATCACCAAAAGTATCATTAGTCAAGTCTCTGACAAGCGATCGCGTAATTTGGTCTGCTGCCGAAAAACGCCATTTGGGTGAAACTTTGGCGGCTGATGTTGTTGATATGGAAGGATTTACTGCTTTAGAGTTTTTCAATGCCGTTGGGGTATCTGTGGCAATGCTGCGAGTAGTCAGTGATAATTGTCAGCACGATATCCCCGATCTCACACCAGCAATTAACTCTGATGGTTCCCTAAACCCTTTCCCCTTAGCGATAGGAATGCTTCGACAACCCCTTGCTGCTACTCGGCTGATTAGAGGTTCATTAACAGCATTAAAGGTATTAAAGCAAGTTACAAATCAGCTTTTTTCTGGAAATAGGCTGGAATAATTTGTTACAGAGTTAATAATATAACGGTTTGCAATTTCTGGGTATACAGATAATTCTTATACCAATTCTGTATGAAGGTGCGCCAAATTATATGAGTAACGAACCGCAAAGGGCGCATTTGCGTAGCGTCTCGTAGAGAAGAACACAAAGAAAAAAAACTTAGCGTAGTCTCATAAATAAATGGTATTAGAGGCGCACAGATATGCGCCTCTAATAATTATGCCTTTCGAGAGAAGTCGAAATTTGTAAAATAAAAGTCAAGAAAAATATTTGTGTTGAGCGTAATTATATTTGCTTTGAGATCGCATTAAAAAAGAATAATTACTGTCAGTGTAAGAATAAATACAACTTTAATTTTGACTCTACAATTACTTGTGCAAAAAGTTTTACAGAAACTTTATCCTCATACATATTAACTAGAAAAAAGATTGGGAAGGATAATATGTGACCTTTTCAGGATTGGGTTCCATAAGAGCTAATTTTTTTTACTTTGAATCAAAAATCCTCTTTTGGCAAAATAGCTCGGAACTAATTTACCAACTGATAGAACAAAATTTATGACGCTAAATCACAAGCTCTACCTGTACTCGTTCCTAGCTAATTTCAAATGGCTCAAAAAAAGTTACACCGCTAAAATCATGTTGGTGGCTTTTTTGGGTACTCATGTACCACTTCTAACCTTACTTTTGAGTTTTGTCATCTCAAACTCCTATTCCTTCGAGATGGCGGCGCGAGTTATGATTATTGCTCTATTGGCTACATTAGTGGGTACAGCTGCCACCCTCTATGCACTAAACCATCTCCTCAAACCGGTCATTTTGACATCTGCGGCATTACAAAATTATCTCAATACTAAAACATTACCTGAATTGCCCACAGAATTTGCTGATGAAGCGGGTACGTTAATGGCGGATACCTCACAAACTCTTCACAAATTAGATGAGTTAATTCACTACATCACTAATTATGATGAACTGACAGGATTACCCAATCGTGATTTATTCCGCGATCGCCTCCATCAGATTTTATCCCAACCTGAAAACAACCAGCGTCTTATAGCTGTCTTTTTACTCAGTATTGATGATTTCACTGGTATGAGTCATGGGTTAGATCATCAGACAATAAATTTATTGTTAAGAGCAGTTGCCCAGAGATTATCAACCTGCACGGCACAAACAGATATTATCGCCCATTTGAGTGGAGATGAATTTGCCCTTGCCCGAATTGATATTAATTCTTTGGAAAGTGTCATTAAGCTATCTCAGATGGTGTTGAGTACCATGAACAAACCCTTTTCTTTAGAGGGTAACTTGATTCATCTTACCGTCAGTATCGGTATCACAATTAATAACCTAACCGCTCCTAATAGCGTAGATAAACTCTTGCAAAAGGCTCATATAGCACTGTACCAAGCCAAGCAGCAAGGGCGTAGCCAATACCAATTCTATTCACCAGAAATGAATGCTCAGTTGCAAGAGCGACTGACTTTAGAAAAGGAATTACATGGAGCGCTTGAGCGTGGTGAAATGCTGGTTTATTATCAACCTCTGATTGATTTAAATAGCGGAAAAGTTATAGCGATGGAAGCATTGATCCGCTGGCAGCACCCAACATTAGGTTTGGTTTCTCCAGTAAAATTTATTCCCATTGCAGAAGCCAATGGTGCGATCGTACCAATTGGTGAATGGGTTTTGCGAACTGCTTGCGCCCAAACCCGTGCTTGGCAGCTTGCTGGATATACCCCAATTCGGATATCTGTGAATCTGTCATCTCGACAGTTTGAACAACCCTATCTGGTTGAGATAGTCAACCAAATTCTTGAGGAAACTGGACTTGAAGGATCTTTCTTAGAACTAGAAGTGACAGAAAGCTTCTTGATGGCTGATATCGATCGTTCAGTTAAAATCTTAAAACAATTACGAGAACTGGGTATCTGCTTGGCTCTAGACGATTTTGGTACTGGTTATTCCTCCCTGAATTATTTAAAACGCTTTCCTGTGAATATGCTCAAAATTGATCGCTCATTTGTACAAGATGTCATGTCTAATCCTGATAGCGCCGCTGTCACCGATGCGATTATTGCCCTAGCAAAAAGCCTGCGGTTGAAAATCACAGCCGAAGGTGTGGAAACCCAAGAGCAGCTTGAATATTTGCAAATGCGTGGATGTGATGAAGGTCAGGGTTACTACTTCAGTTGTCCTGTTCCTGCTGATATAATTGCCCCAATGTTGCGGAAAAGTTCTCAGCAGATGGAGGGAATTGCAGCAGTCAATACCTTGATTTAAGAGTTTTTGATACTGACAGTACTTACGCAAAATCAGGAAAAAACGTAGACGCAGAGCGGCTTGCCTCAGGCTACTGCAAAGGACGCAAAGGAATAAGAGTTTCAGAGAGTTATTGCGTAAATAATAAGTGATTTTTGACCTGTAGAGACGAGAAATTGGGCTTCGTCTCGCGGCACCAATGCGTCTCTACCAAGGATTTTGGGCTTAACTGACGATATTAGATTGACACTCTCAGGTCTTTAGACGCTGAGATTCTTAAGATTTTACAACCTTAATATCCTGTTTGCACAGGTTCCCAAACTCACCAAGTTTGCTTATAGAGCGTGGTGATACTTTTTGGGCCTTTAGCTGTTAAACAGCAAGTTTCGCAAAGTCCCCACGGACTATTTTGAAACCGTGGAAAGCTTTGCAACCATCTGAGTCCGAGATGAAACCTCAAGCTTGCGAAACATCCTTTTTAAAGCTTGCTTGACAGAGTTTTCAGTAATCCAAAGTTCAGTACTAATTTCTGCATTTGTTTGTCCTTGAGCCACCAAGGAAGCAATTTGCATTTCACGAGGTGTTAAACGCTTTGTCTGTAATTGTGGTTGTTGTAATCTTGCCATTGCTACCCAAGTAGAAATGTGCAGACAAAGCGCACTCAAATCTGTAAGATTTTGTGAATCAAATGCAGGCATTCCTTGCTGACGGGTAAAACCTACCACACCTACTAACTGCCCATTGCTGACAATTGGCCCTGCCATGACGTGCCAGTGATCGGCACGAGGACAAATCAACCTCCACGTCTTCGGTTCTACTACTAAAGCTTCATGAACAGGGGCATGGTGTTCTAGCAAGTAGCGTGCAACTGGATTGTGTTGGGGTGATAGTGCAATTTGCAGCCCTTTTTGGAGCTTGCTGTTAACTAGAGAAATTTGAGCAAAGAAAAACAGCCCACCTCGTGTAGCTGAAAAATATTCACTCATTTCGGCGCGTATATGCGATCGCAATGTCTCTCGATCTTTAGCTTGAGCAATTGCATGAAATAGAGCTTGTAAGGCAATCATGATTAGCAAATTGTACCCTTTCGAGGTCTAGGCACAGTATAGCAACTAAATTTATCCTAGCTTTTGTTACACCAAGTCAAATCCTTTGTTTGTTTTTTTTGAGATTACTTAGCCATGACTGTAAATTCTGGCATTGATGATACACAGATATCCGGGCGCTGGATTCAAATCAGTTTTTTTATCGCAGTAGTGTTTTTCAATCTCTGTTTAGTAACCCAACTATTTAGTGTTGGACTGGCTTACTTTTACAACTCTGATTGGTGGAACCTACATATTTCGCTGGTACGAGGATATGGCGGACTCTCACTAATTTTGTTGATATGGGTGTTTTTGATGCCATTTCCCCCAAGAGTCCAGCGCCTGACAGCAACTATTCCAGTGCTGCTGGGACTGCAATTTCTCACAATTCACTTGAAGACTTCTTTTCCTTTAGGAGTCTTCTATCCACTTATCGGCTTTTCTTTATTTTCTATTTCCACAACCCTAGTTCATCGGACATCACACATCGTATTTCCCAACCACAACCAAGACTAAATCCGTAACTTTCAATTCTTTTAGAGTACTCCAAGTAAAAAAATGCCCAATTGTCATTGCGAGCGAAGCAATGACGGGTTTTGGATCATTTATTTTTTGGAACACTCTTAAGCTGTTACGCAGCTAGATTGTATAATAAGAGATTAAATAATTAATCCAGTATCAGCCACCTATGCCAGCCAAAAATCATCTTTCTGAAGAG